>NZ_CP035088.1:2688750-3006875 GCF_004786035.1 Pseudomonas viciae | reverse complement strand
CCAAGTACGCCATCGATGCCGACTTCTGCCACGGCTACGGCTATATGGGCTTCAACGCTCGCCAGGAAAAAACCCTGCGAGCCTGGGAAAAAGACTTCAAGTCGGTCAATAGCAAGCACGAGATCCGCTTTCTCGGCGGCTCCGACGTGCAGCAGATCATCGGTTCCAAGGCCTATGGCAGCGCCTTGCTGCACATGGGTGGTGGGCACGTGCATTCGCTGAACCTGCTGCTGGGTGAAGCCAAGGCGCTGGTCAGCCACGGCGTGCGAATTTTCGAAAACAGCCCGGCCCTGGAGGTCAGCTATGGCGAACGGATCACCGTGCGTACCGGCCGCGGTTCGGTCAAGGCCAGCAAGCTGCTCTGGGCCTGCGACAGTTTCCTCAACAAGCTGGAGCCGGAGCTGCACCGCTCGACCATCAACACCTACGCCTTCCAGATGATGACCGAGCCGTTGTCGGACGAACTGATCCAGCGCATCAGCCCGATTCGCGGCGCCTACAGCGATATTCGCCCGGTGATCGACTACTACCGCGTCACCAACGAAAACCGCCTGCTGTTCGGTGCCGCCACGCCCTTGGTGGAGCATATTCCCCAGGACCTCAAGGCTTGGAACCGACGCCTGATGCTGAAGATTTTCCCGTATCTCAAGGACGTGAAGATCGACCTGGCCTGGGGCGGCCCGATGGCGTGCAGTCCGAACCTGTTCCCGCAAATCGGCACCCTGCCCGGTCGCAGCAATGCGTTTTTCGTCCAGGGTTACTCAGGCTTTGGCGTCACGCCGAGCCACATCATCTGCAAGGTGCTGGCCGAAGGCATGAGCGAGGGCTCGGCGCGCTACGACCTGGTCAGCTCGATCCACCGCCCGACCATCATCGGCAAAGACGCCATCCGCCCACTGCTACTGACCGCCGGCAAGTCCTGGCATCAGCTGTCGGGTTACTGGAATGGCCGTCGCTGACGGCCAGACACCCCTGGATGTCGGTCAGTTAAGCAACCCCTTGTGGGAGCGAGGTTTAACTGACTGGCACTGGACACACCCCACCTTTGTTATTTCAATCACCAGGAGTCACTGCCATGCCCCTCATCACCCTCAAAAAAGACATCCAGCTGTCCGAACTGGACGCCTGGGGCACCGTCGCCGATCTCGGCTCACAAATTCTCGAAGGCGAAGTCAAAGCCTTCGGCAAGATGACCTTTGGCGCACCGAACGACCCGATCAGTAGTGCCTACTTCGGCACGACACAGGGCAAGTTCCGAATGGTTTATCCGTTCTGCGAACAAGCCACCGTGGTCACCGGCGAAGTGGTGCTCACCGACGAAGCCACCGGCCAAAGCACCCGCTACCAGGCGGGCGACAGCTGGTTCGTGACCAAGGGCACGCCCGTGCTGTGGGAAGTGGTCAGCGAAAGTTTCGTCAAACACTACTTCGCGGTAGCCTGATCGGACCCGGCCGCCGGCCCCAGCGGCGGCCCTTTTGACGAAGGTCGCGACCATGAACGTCATCCCCACCCAGGACATCGCCGGCCACTGCCTGCACGCGTTCACCCAGCTCATTCCCGCCAGCCGGGCGGCCTTCTACTGCGTCGACCGGCACCTGCAGGCCCATGACTTCAGCTTGCAGGGCATGAGCGGCGAGATGCATCGCGACTATCTGGACCACTACCGCCAGTTCGACCCGCTGCAACCGCGATACTACGTGTCCAGCGACCTGGCCGTGGTGCCGCTGGGCCTGGCCATGGCCCGCCAACCGATGCGGGACAGCGAGCGCTATCGCAGCTTCTTGCAGCGCTACGGCGTGGTAGATGTCGTGGAAGTCTTCGCCCATCGGGACGGTCAGCCTCAAGCTGCCATTTCGTTATTGCGCACTGTCGACCAAGGCGTTTTCACCCACCAGCAGTTGACCCAACTCAACGCGTTACAGGCCTTGCTGCAACTGGCGGTCGCCTATCTGCCAGCCCATGAGGACGCATTAAGCGACCTGACGCCCAAGGAACGCCAGATTGCCTTGCTGCTGCGCCAAGGCGTAAGCAACAAACAGTTGGCTCGGGAGTTGGATGTGGGCTTGCCGACCATCAAGACTCACCTGATCAACCTGTTCCGCAAGGTTGGCGTGAGCAGTCGTACCGAGTTGGTCAGTGCCCTGTTCCTCTAGCGCAGTTCAACCATACGGTTGATAGGCCGCCGTTGCTCAGAACCGCATGATCCGGGTGGCTATCTCACCCAACCGGAGCCTTGCAATGAGCACACCTACAGACTGGATCACCGTCGGCGCCCTGGCCGACGGCTTCGCCCCTGAAGCCTTCATCCTGCCCAACCTGGCGGATCTGAAGGGCAAGACCTTCACCCTGAATTTCGCCAATGGCTGGCAGATCGAGCATCGATTTGAACAAGACACCGTGTCCTGGGACGCGGCTGACGGGCACTCCAGCGGCACCGCGGTCTATCGGGCCACGTCGGTACGCCCAGGTCTGTACCTGGTGGATTTCCTCAAGGGTGAAGGCGCGCAAACCTTTTCGGTCAGCCTTGTGCTCGATACCGCCAGCGCTGCATTCACCGCCGTGATCGGCCGTATGCCCGCGCCGGAGCAAACCCGTGAAGGCCTTTACAGCCGCGCCTTGGCCGGCAAGCCACTGACCTCGGTTGAAGTGCAGTTCCTCCACGGCAGCCTCGACCGCCCCTGGCAGCCAGGCCTGTGCCCGCACGCCCCGACCAGCGAACTGGTGGGGCTGCGCAACCTGTATCGCTACAGCCCGAGCGAGGTCTATGAACACATTTACCTCAACGACCAGTTCTATTCGTGGCAATGCCTCAAGGGCGTTGAACAAGGCCTGTGCGACACCGATCGCTGCGACACCTACAAGATCGCCGATCAGTTGTACCTGTTCGTCTGGCGGGAAAAGATCATCCCAACCCTGGGCCTGGTGCTGATCGACCTGCAACAACACCGCAGCGACGGCAAGATCTTCGGCTACGCCGGCGCCTCCTTCGATGAGTTTTCCAATTTCCCGGTCAGCTCCTACTGCCAGGTGCTCAACCGGACGGAGTATCCCGATGCCTGAATTACGCACCGTCGTGATCACCGGCGCAGGCACCGGCATCGGTGCCGCCTGCGCCCGATCGTATGCCGCCGAAGGCGCCAACCTGGTGTTGATCGGCAGGCGTCGCGAGCCCCTGGAGCAACTGGCCAGGGAAATCGGCGGCCTGGTGCTGGTGGGCGATGCGGCCTGCCCGACGACCTGGGACGGCTTCATCGCGCAGATCCGCGAGCGCTATGGCCGACTCGATGTGTTGCTGGCCTGTGCCGGCGGCATGGGGCTGGGCAGCGCCACCGAGACCAGCCCGCCGTCCTGGGAAGCGGCCCTGCGCAGCAACCTCGACAGCGCCTTCTACAGCGCCCGGGCTTGCCTGCCGCTGCTGCGGGAAAACGCTGGCAACATTGTGCTGATCGCCTCCATTGCGTCATTGGCGGCAGGCCCCCAAGTCTGCGGCTACACCACCGCCAAGCATGCGCTACTGGGCCTGAACCGCTCCCTGGCACGGGACTATGGTCCCAAAGGCGTGCGGGTCAACGCCGTCTGCCCTGGCTGGGTCCGCACGCCGATGGCCGATGAGGAAATGCAGGTATTGATGCAGTTTCATGGCGAGACGCTGCAACAGGCCTACGACCGGGTCTGCGCCGATGTGCCATTGCGCCGCCCCGCCAGCGCGCAGGAGATTGCCAATGTCTGTCGCTTCCTCGCTTCGGAACAAGCCTCGATCATCACGGGTGCGACGTTGGTGGCCGACGGCGGTTCCAGCATCGTAGATGTGCCAACCCTGGCTTTCAGTCGGATGGAGCAAGCCCATGCCTGAGGATCTGGATTTCAGCGGAAAAACCGTGCTGGTGACCGGCGGCGCCCAAGGCATTGGCCGGGCCATCGTTGAAGCCTTCGCCCTGCGCGGGGCCTGCGTGGTGATCGCCGACCTGGGCCTGGCGCAAGCCGAGGCAGTGGCGAGTCAATTGACTGCCGAGGGTTGTCAGGTGGAAGCCGTGGGCGTCGACCTGGCCGACGCTACGGCGATCTCCGGGATGATGGCCGGGCTGGAGCAACGCTTGGGCAGGCTGGATATCCTGGTGCATAACGCCGGGTATTTCCCGCTGACGCCCTTCGCCCGGATCACGCCGCTGCTGCTTGAGCGAACGCTGGCGGTGAACCTGTCGGCGCTGTTCTGGCTGACCCAGGCCGCGCTGCCGATGTTCCGGCGCCAGGGCCAGGGTTGCGTGCTGGTGACCTCCTCGGTCACCGGCCCGCGGGTCGCGTATCCGGGCCTGAGCCACTACGCGGCGTCGAAGGCCGGGGTCAACGGTTTCATTCGTAACGCGGCGCTGGAACTGGCCGCTGAGAATGTGCGGGTCAACGGTGTCGAGCCCGGCATGATCGCAACACCGGCCATGGCCAACCTCGGGGACGATGAAGTCAACCAGGACATCGCCCGCCGGGTACCGCTGGGGCGCCTCGGCAAGCCGAGCGACATCGCTGGGGCCATGCTGTTCCTGGCCTCGGACCTGGCCGCCTATGTCACCGGACAAACCCTGGTGGTCGACGGCGGTTCGACGTTGCCGGAGGTTTGAGTTTGGGAGCCGGGCTCTTCCGGCAATAGTGGTAGAGCTGCCTGCTCAAATGTTGAATGTGCCGCCGCCATCGCGAGCAAGCTCGCTCCCACATTGGTTTGCGGGCAATCACAAAGTCTGCTTCCACAACCAATCCCTGTGGGAGCGAGCTTGCTCGCGATCAACGATGACGCGGTCTGGTTGAAGCCCACGGCATCACCCGAAGCGTCCTTAAGGTTTGACTCAGGCCCGCACCTGGCCGAAGCTTGCGACATTTCGCGCTTCTGGTTATGGATTTCCTGCATGCATCTGCCCCGCCGCTATCTGCTTATCAGCCTGTCCGTCCTGTTGGTGATCGGTCTCCTCGCGGTGTGGCTACGCAGCACTACCCCGCAGATCCCCGAGGCGATCAAGCGTGGCTACAGTGAAGCCCTGGAAAAGGCCCGCAACGGGCAGCCGGGCGCGGCGCGAATGCTTTATCAACAACTGGGACGCCCGGACCTCTCACCCAAGCGGCGCGTGTGGCTGCACGCCGAGTTGCCCAACTACCCAAGCCCTCAGGCCCTCAAACTGGCGGCCGCGGACCTGCACAGCGAATCGCCAGATGTACGTCGAGCGGCCATTGGCAGCATCGTCGGGCTGGTGCCGACAGGCCAACGCAGCCTATTGCTGGGACCGTTGCTCGATGATGATGACCAGAGCGTCCGATTCGCCGCCGTGAACGCACTACTGGGTTCGTCACCGGATGACCTCGGCTTGTATTTCGGCGCGATGCAGCTCGCCATCGACACCTGGGAGCAGGTGCTTGAAGACGGCCCGCAAACGGCCGAGTCGCACTATCAGCTTGCCCGCCTGCACTTGCACAACGCCGAGCTGAAAAAGGCCCAGCAGGCGCTGGAACACACCTTGCGCCTGCAACCGGACAACCTGCCGGCGTTGGTCATGCAGATCGAAGTGCTGGACAAACAGGGCCAGGGCGAAGCCGCAAGACATTTGCTCGCCCGGCAGTTGCAAACCCAACCGGACTCGGCTTATCTGCAACATGCATTGGGCCTGTGGCTGCTGCAACATGGCCAGAACGAATACGCGGTACTGGGCCTGGCAAAAGCCGTGGAACTTGAACCCAATAACCGCACATACCGTTATGACCTGGCAACCACCCTGCACGCCGAGCAGGAACTGGAAGCCGCGCAGAAACAGCTACAGGAAATCGTCCAGCGCTACCCCGCCGACCGCAAGGCCCGAGTGTTGTTGATCAACTACTGGAAGGAGACCGGACAATTGCAGAATGTGCAGATCCTGCTGGCCCAACTCGAGCAGCTCAACCCCGACGATCCGGCCTTGCAGCAAGGCCTGTAGGCATCGCACCACCAGCCAGAAATTGTGCAGTAGACCTCGTTTTGCAACAGAAAGCGGAACCGCCATCATCGCAAAAGGTCAAGTGTTCAGGCAGTTCATTCTCAGGCGTACTCCAGCCTGCTGCCCACTTCCCTAGTCATGAGAGGGCTATTTTTGTCTACATCTATTGAGTTGATCAGCGCAAAAGCCGCCACCGGTATTGAAGGGTTGGACGATATCCTTTGCGGTGGCCTGTCCCGCGGCCATGTGTTCCTGCTGGAAGGGGAACCGGGGACCGGCAAGACCACGGTCGCGTTGCAATTCCTGCTGGCCGGCGCCAAAGCCGGTGAACGTTCGTTGTACATCACGCTGTCGGAAACCGAGCGTGAACTGCGCCAGGGCGCGGCATCCCACGGCTGGACCATCGATGAGAACGTTCATATTTTCGAGCTGACCCCGCCCGAAAGCCTGCTCAATGCCGAGCATCAACAAAGCCTGTTGTACTCCTCGGACCTGGAGCTGGGCGAAGCGACCCGCCAGATCTTCGAAGTGGTCGAGCGCGTCAAGCCGACCCGGGTGGTGCTCGACAGCCTGTCGGAGATCCGCCTGCTGGCGCAAAGCTCCCTGCGCTATCGCCGCCAGATCCTGGCGATCAAACACTACTTCGTGCGCTATGACGCTACGGTGTTGCTGCTGGACGACTTGACCACCGAGTCCCTGGACAAGACCGTGCACAGCGTCGCCCACGGGGTGATCCGCCTGGAAGAACTGACCCCCAATTATGGCGCCGAGCGGCGGCGGATCCGGGTGGTGAAATATCGCGGGCAAAAATACCGCGGTGGCTTTCATGATTTCACCATCATGGGCGACGGCATCCATGTTTTTCCGCGCCTGGTGGCAGCCGAACACCGCGGGCAGTACCTGCGCCAACAGCTCTCCAGCGGCCTGGATGGCGTGGACGCCCTGCTCGGTGGCGGTATCGAGACCGGCTCCAGCACGTTGATCCTGGGTCCCGCCGGCACCGGCAAGTCCTTGATTTCGATGATCTTTGCCGCCGCTGCCGTGCAGCGCGGCGAGAAAGCCGCGCTGTTCATCTTCGACGAAGAGTTGGGCCTGCTGTTCGAGCGCATGAAGAACGTAGGCATCGACCTGGAGGCGCTGAGAAGGACCGGAAACCTGGTGATCGAACAGGTGGACGCCGCCGAGCTGTCCCCCGGCGAATTCTCACATCGGGTGCGCAGCTGCGTCGATGAAGGCAACATCAAGACCGTTGTGATCGACAGTATCAACGGCTACCAGGCCGCCATGCCGGAGGAAAACGCCCTGGTGCTGCATGTGCATGAGCTGCTGCTCTATCTGAACCGCAGGGGCGCGGCGACCTTCATGACCGTGGCACAACACGGCCTGGTGGGCGACATGCAGGCGCCTGTGGACATTACCTACCTGGCCGACACGGTGATTCTGTTGCGTTATTTCGAGGCGCTGGGCAAGGTCCGCCGCGCGATATCCATCATCAAGAAACGCACCGGCAGCCACGAATCCACCATTCGCGAATACCGCATCAGCCCCCAGGGCATGACCATCGGCGAACCGCTGGAAGCGTTCCAGGGCGTATTGCGTGGGGTGCCAAACTATGTGGGAGCGGATAACCCGCTGCTCAAGGATGACTTACCGTGACGTTGGCCGAGCCCCTGTCGGAGCGGGCATTGATCCTCGCACCGCTGGGACGGGACAGCCAGATCGCCCTGATGATCCTCAACGAAGCCGGCTTTGCCGGCCTCATCTGTCGCCATCTGGGGCACCTGTGCGAAGAACTGGAGCACGGTGCCGGCCTGTTGGTGGTGTCCTCGGAGGCCCTGGTCGGGCCGGACCTCGAAACCCTGCTCCTGCATATCGAACAGCAACCGGCCTGGTCCGACCTGCCCATCGTCCTGTTGACCCACCACGGCGGCCCTGAACAGAACCCGGCAGCCCGCATCGGTGCCCAACTGGGTAACGTGACGTTCCTCGAGCGCCCTTTTCACCCGGTGACCCTGGTGAGCCTGGTGACCACTGCCGTACGCGGTCGCCGAAGGCAGTACGAAGCCCGGGACCGCCTGATCGACCTCAGCAACAGTGAACTGCGCCTGCAAACGATCCTCGAAACCCTCGAGCAGCAGGTGGAGGAACGCACGGCCCAATTGCGGCATAACGAAGAAGCCCTGCGCCAGTCGCAGAAAATGGAAGCCGTCGGCCAGCTCACTGGCGGCATTGCCCATGACTTCAACAACATGCTCACCGGAATCATCGGCAGCCTTGAGTTGCTGCGCCGGCGCCTGGCCCGGGGCCGCACCGAGGACCTGGACAGCCTGATCGACCTCGGCGTGACCTCGGCCAACCGCGCCGCCGGCCTGACCCATCGCTTGCTGGCCTTCTCCCGCCGACAATCGCTGGATTCAAAAGCCGTGCAGATGAATACACTGGTGCTGTCCATGGGGGAGCTGCTGCAACGCAGCCTCAATGAGAGCGTGCGGCTGGACATGCAACTGGACGATCAGCTCTGGATCGCCGAAGCCGACCCCAACCAACTGGAAAGCGCGTTACTTAACCTGGTACTCAACGCCCGTGACGCCATGCCGGACGGCGGAGAGCTGGTGGTTCAGACGTTCAACCGACACTTGGATGCCGGTTTCACCGACGCCTACAGTAACCTGGAGCCCGGCGACTATGTCGTGCTGAGTGTCCGGGACACTGGTTGCGGCATGCCCGAAGCGGTCATCAATCGCGCATTCGACCCATTCTTCACCACCAAGCCCATCGGCCAGGGCACCGGGCTGGGCCTGTCGATGATCTATGGGTTCAGCAAGCAATCGCGTGGCCATGTGACGATCGACAGCGAAGTCGGCAAGGGCACCACGGTCAATCTTTACCTGCCACGCTTCGTCGGTGAAGCGATACAGGAGCCCCCGGTCGTCACCCCGCACGCGCCGCATGCGCGGGATGGCGAGACGGTGCTGATCGTCGAGGACGATCCGGCGGTACGGGTGCTGGTCAGTGCCGTGTTGAGCGAACTGGGCTATGCGTTTGTCGAGGCCGCCGACGCCGACGGCGCGATGCCGCTGCTCCAGTCCGACCAACGCATCGATCTGTTGATCAGCGACGTAGGCCTGCCGGGCATGAATGGCCGGCAACTGGCGGAAATCGGCCGGCAGATCCGCCCGGACCTGCGGGTGTTGTTCATCACCGGGTATGCCGAGCATGCGGCGGTCCGTGGCGGCTTCCTGGACCCGGGCATGCAGATGATCACCAAACCGTTCACCTTTGATTTGTTGACGGCCAAGGTGCGGGAAATGATCCTGTAGAGGCTGCCGAAGGCGGCGATCTTTTGATCTTTCGCTTGCGACTCAATTGTCTGGGGCGAGATCGCAGCCTCGTTGCACTCGGCAGCTCCTACAGGGCAGGTGAGATGGTTATGACAGCATGGCCTGCATCATTTCCTGCAACACATCCAGGTCGAACGGTTTTGCCAGGATCGGGGCCGTGCGGGTGATTGAGCTGTCGGTCTCGCGCACTTCCTGCGGATAACCGCTGATGAAAATGACTTTCAGGTCGGGGCGCAACCGGACCGCCGGTTCAGCGATCTGCACACCGGTGATGCCGCCCGGCAGGCGGAAGTCGGTGATCATCATGTCCAGGTGGGGCTTGCTTGCCAGGATCTCGAACGCCTGCTCGCCGTTTTCCGCCTGCAGTATCCGATACCCTTCGCCCGACAGGTAGGCAGACAGCACCATCAGGATCGACGGGTCATCCTCGACGATCAGTACAACGTCTTGCGCATCTTCACTCATGAGAAGCCTTTGTTCGATCAATAGCTGCTGATACGACCTTAGGGTCACCCAGAGGTTGCGTCTGTTCGATGGTTTTGTGCAAGGTGGTTTTCAGCAAAGGCAGGCAAACACGGAATAACGCCCCTTCGTTGATGCGACTATTGACCGTGATTGTCCCCCCATGAGCGCTAACAATCTGCTCGGAGATGAACAGCCCCAACCCCAGGCCGGAGGCAACCGCCTTGGACGACACCCGCTCGAATTGCTGGAAGATACGCTTCTGGTTTTCTTCGCTGATGCCAATGCCGTGGTCCTGGACTTCGACGCAAGCATGGTCCTGCGTCTTGTAGACGCGCACCTCGATCGGGCTTCTACCGCCATAGCGCAAGGCGTTGGTCAGCAGATTCGACACCACCTGTTCGACCCGGAACTCATCCCAGAACCCCTCCACTTCCGGCTCCGCGGTGCAGATCAATGAGCATTCGGCAGCGGCGATCTGTGGCTGGAAATTGTGCAACAGGTTCTGCACCAGCGCCGTCAGGTTGAAGCGCGAGGGACGGATGGACAACTTACCGGTGCGAATCCGCGAGACGTCCAGCATGTCTTCGATCAAGCGGATCAGGCTCTTGATCTGGCGCTCATCGCGTTCGACCATCGCCCGCACCTTGTCCAGGCTGAAGGCTGCGGCGTTGTCCCGGGCCAAGTGCATCTTGCGCAGTTGCGTCTCGAGGATCAGGCCATTGAGGGGAGTACGAACCTCATGGGCGACGATCGACATAAAGTCATCACGCATCCGCACTGCCTGCTCCAGCTCGCTGCGAGTGGCCTCCAACTGCTGCAACAAAATCTCCTGCTCCCGGCGACTCTGCTCCAGGGCAACAACCTGTTCCTTCATTGCCTTTTTCTGGCGATAGAGCTCGACGAACACATTGACCTTGCTTTTGACCGCGTGGGTGTCCAACGGCTTATGCAGGAAGTCCACCGCGCCGCTTTCATAACCGGTGAAGGCGTAGTTGCGTTCACGACCCGCGGCGCTGACAAAAATGATCGGGATGCTGCGGGTCTTTTCAGTACCGCGCATCAGCTCGGCCAGTTCGAAACCGTTCATTCCCGGCATCTGCACATCAATGATGGCCAGGGCAAACTCATGCTGCAGCAACAGGGACAGCGCTTCGTCAGCCGACAGGGCCGTGAAGACCTCGCGGTCATCGCGCCTGATCAGCGCGTCCAGGGCCAACAGATTCTCCGGCAGATCGTCAACGATCAGCAGCTTGGCTTGAATATCTCTTGGCATGTGGTTCATTCCAGCCCGGCCAGCAACTGGCCGATGTCTTGCAAAGTAAGGATATGGTCGGGCTCATGCAGAGCCAGCGCGGCTTCGGGCATGGTCGAGACGTGTGCTTCGTCGGGATCCTGGACCACCGTGACGCCGCCCAGCTCCCGGACCCTGGCCAGCCCCTTGGCACCGTCGCTATTGGCACCGGTGAGGACCACCGCCAGCAGGTTCGCCCCGTAGACATCGGCGGCCGACTCGAACAGCACATCAATGGACGGCCGCGAATGGTGCACCGGGTCCTCCAGGCTCAACGACAAACTGCGGTCGGCCTCGACCGACAAGTGGTAGCCGGGCGATGCCACGTACAAGGTACCCGGCACGACGTCCTGCTTGTCCCGCGCCTCTTCCACCGGCACGGCCAGCCGGTGGCCGAACACACTGGCCAGTTGGCTATCGCGCTCATCCGGCAAATGCAGCACCACCAGGATTGGCACGCCGAACCCCTTGCGCAGGTGCCCGAAGACTTTGAGCAGCGCTTCGACGCCGCCAGCGGAGGCGCCAACGACAATGGCCTCGATTCGGGATCTGGATCTGTCCATCATGTAATTCATAACTTGCGATAGATCCGTTCCTGTTTGATCAGCGCGTCGAATCGATGGCCGTAAGCCGAAAAATCCAGCGTCTCCTTGCTGCCCAACACCAGGAAACCGCGGTGGCAGAGGGACTCATGAAACAATCCAAACGCACGATCCTGAAGTTTTTTATTGAAATATATCAATACGTTACGACATGAAATTAACTGAGTTTCTGAGAAAACACTATCCGTTGCCAGGCTGTGATCGGCAAAGGTCACGTTCTCACGCAGGGTTTTATCAAACATCGCGTAATCGTAGGCGGCGGTGTAGTAATCGGCAAACGATTGCCGCCCCCCGGCACGCTGGTAGTTTTGGGTGTAGGCCCGTATGTTTTCCAGGGAAAAAATGCCTTGCTTGGCTTTTTCCAGTGAGCGTGGATTGATATCAGTGGCATAGATGAGCGTGCGATCCAGCAGGCCCTCCTCACGCAGTAGAATCGCCATGGAGTAGACCTCCTCGCCTGTGCTGCACCCGGCGATCCAGATCTTGATCGACGGATACGTCCTGAGCAGCGGCACCACTTCCTCGCGGATCGCCAGGAAATGCGCTGGGTCGCGAAACATCTCGCTGACCGGAATCGTCAGCAGTTGCAGCAACTGCATGAACGCGCCCGGGTCATGCAGCACGCGCTCCTGCAGTGCCGAGATGGTCCGGCACTCGAACTGGCGCAGCGCATGGTGGACCCGGCGCTTGATGGACGCACCAGAGTAATCGCGAAAATCGTAGCTGTACTTGAGGTAGATCGCTTCGATCAACAACCGAAGTTCAATATCAGTGTCACGGTCCACTAAATTCTTTCCATATTCGGCAACCACACGCGAATCAGTGAGAACAGACGATCCAGGTCGATCGGCTTGGCCAGGTAATCGTTGGAACCCGCCGCCAGGCAGCGCTCCTGATCATCCTTCATGGCCTTGGCCGTCACGGCAATGATCGGTAACTTGCGCCAGCGCGGATCCTTGCGGATCAACGCGGTGGCTTCAAAACCGTCCATCTCCGGCATCATCACGTCCATCAGCACCAGGTCGATGTCTTCGACTTCATTCAAACGGTCGATCGCCTCAAAGCCGTTACGGCCGATGATCACGATCGCCCCCTTCGCCTCCAGGGCGCTGGTCAGGGCAAAGATGTTGCGCACATCGTCGTCCACCAGCAGCACCTTGCGGCCTTCGAAAACCTTGTCGCGGCTGCGGGCGGTCTTGAGCATCCGCTGCCGTTCATGGGACAACCGGGATTCGACTTTGTGCAAAAAGAGTGTCACCTCGTCCAGCAGGCGCTCTGGCGAGCGGGCGCCCTTGATGATGATCGAACGCGAATACTTGCGCAGCTCGGCCTCTTCGTCGCGGGTCAGGTTGCGCCCGGTGTAGACGATCACCGGAGGGAACGAACAGATCTCTTCGGTGGACATGCGCTTGAGCAGGTCATTGCCCAGCATGTCCGGCAGCTTGAGGTCGATGATCATGCAGTCATAGACGTTGGTGCGCAGCAGGTCGAGCGCTTGCTGGGCCAGGCCGACGGCGGTGATTTCGATGTCATCGTCGCCGATCAGGCGGGTAATGCTGTCACGCTGCAAGTCGTCGTCTTCCACCAGCAGCACGCGCTTGACCTTTTGGGTCAATTTGGCCTCCAGGCGGGCGAACACGTCCTTGAGCTCCTCGCGGGTGGTCGGCTTGACCGCATAACCGACAGCGCCCATGTGCATTGCCGCTTCGACGCGATCCTCGACGGAAATGACGTGCACCGGGATATGCCGGGTTTCGGCCTGCTCCTTGAGCCGCTGCAATACCGTCAACCCGGAATGATCCGGCAGGCGCATGTCCAGCAGAATAGCGTCGGGGCTCAGTTTCAAGGCCAGGTCAAAGCCTTCATCGGCGCCGTGGGCCACCAGGCACTGGTAACCGAGCTCATGGGCCAGGTCGAACAGGATCCGGGCAAACTCAGACTCATCTTCGATTACCAGGATGCAGCGGGTGTCGAACGGCGCCTTGTCGCGGTCATCGGCGAAGCGGGCGATGGAGGTGTCCAGCTGGGCGATCGGCGGCGCCGGCGCAGGTTTCTGAGGTGTCGGCGCCAACGTGGTGGCCGTCGGGGTGAATACTCTCGGCTGTGCCGGAGTTGGCCCCGGCTCGACATAGCGTTCAGGCAAGACCAGCGTAAACACACTGCCCTGCCCCGGTTCACTGGTCACCGAGATCGAACCACCCAACAACGTGGCCAGGTCGCGGGAAATCGACAACCCCAGACCGGTGCCGCCGTAACGGCGGTTGGTGGTGCCATCGGCCTGGCGGAACGCCTCAAAGATGCTTTGCTGCTGATCGGCGGCGATACCGATACCCGAGTCGCGCACCATGAACGCGATGCCTGAGCCCGGCTGGCCGGCAACAGACAGGCGCACGGCCCCCTGCTCGGTGAACTTCACGGCGTTGGATAACAGGTTCTTGATTACCTGCTCCAACCGCTGGCGGTCGGTGTACAACATCGCCGGCGCGTCAGCCAGCATCTCCACCTCGAAACCCAGGCCCTTTTCGGCCGCCAGTGGCTTGAACATATCGTGCAACCCTTCCACCAAGCGCGGCACACTGGTGTTTTCCGGGCGCACTTCCAGTTTCCCGGCCTCGACCTTGGAGATATCAAGAATGTCGTTGATCAGATTCAACAGGTCGTTGCCCGCGGAGTAGATCGACTCGGCAAACTTGACCTGCTCTTCGCTGAGGTTTTGCTGCGGGTTCTCCGCCAACAGCTTGGACAGGATCAGCGAACTGTTGAGCGGTGTCCGCAGTTCATGGGACATGTTGGCCAGGAACTCGGACTTGTACTTGCTCGAACGTTGCAGCTCTTCGGCACGTTCCTGCAATTGGACCTGGGCCAGGTTCAGCTCGCTGTTCTTCTGGTCCATGATGTCGCGCTGCTGCGCCAATTGTTCGTTGGTCTGCTCCAGTTCCAGTTGCTGGGTTTCCAGGTGAACCTGGGATTCCTTGAGGATGCGTGATTGTTCTTCCAGCTCTTCGTTGGCCGTCTTGAGCTCTTCCTGCTGGACTTGCAGCTCTTCGTTCAACTGTTGGGTCTCGGCCAACACCTCCTGCAAGCGTTGACGATAACGCGCTGCTTCAATGGAGGTGCCAATATTGCCAGCCACCAGTTCCAGCAGTTCGATGTCGCGCTCGCTCAGTGGGCGCAGGAAACCCAGTTCGATGACACCGTTG
Source organism: Pseudomonas viciae (assembly GCF_004786035.1). Lineage (NCBI taxonomy): Bacteria > Pseudomonadati > Pseudomonadota > Gammaproteobacteria > Pseudomonadales > Pseudomonadaceae > Pseudomonas > Pseudomonas viciae. Next base: position 2,992,025 of record NZ_CP035088.1, on the reverse strand, counting down.
ATCCGGTCGTCGTCGCTGGTCGGCACCACCACCACGCTATTGGGCAAGCCCTGGCCCAGTCCCGAGCTGACTTTCAGGTAATCGTTGGGCACATCATCCAGGCGGATCGGACGTCCTTGCTGTACGGCTTGGCCAACAATGCCTTCACCGACGATGATCACCTGATGCTGTTCATCCTCCTCCCGAGACATGCCATAAGTGGCCACGCGCTTGAGCAGGCCGTTCTCCTCCCGCGTATAAAGCGCCGCCACGACAGTACCCATGTACTGCGCACAAAACTGCAGGATGTTGCGCCCCAGCAGGTTCAGCGTCAGTTGCCCCAGGACCTGCTCGGCCAGCAGTGTCTGGCCATTGCGCAGCCAAGCCTGTTTCTCCAGGTGCAAGGCGCTCTGCTGCTGGATTTTGAGGCTCGCGCTGTAGTTGCTGGACAGGGTCAGCAGGTCCCGGCGACCGACGTAGGCCAGTAACCCGCTGACGGCGGCAACAAACAGCAGATACAGGGAGATGCTCCAGACGGTGGTGGCGCGCACCTCCTCGTTGCGCCGCGCGCGCAGGTGCTGCTCGGTCTCGACGATGTCTTCGAAGGTCCTGCGAATCTCGTCCGTCAGGCGTTTGCCGCGCCCACCCCTCACTATGCCCCTGTAATCGCCGCTGCTGCGTTGCAGGTCGATCAGGCTCTGGGCGTAATTGGCCCATTCCACCTGAAGCGCTTGTACCTTGTGCAGGCGGTCGGTCTGGATGGGGTTGTCGGCTGTCAATTCCAACAATGTTTCCAGCGCCACGGCAATCCGCGGTTTGGCGACTTCATAGGGCTCGAGGAAATGCTCATCGCCGTTCAGGAGGTAGCCACGCATGCCGGTCTCCAGGTCCACGCTCAGTTTCAGCGCTTCGTTGGCATTATTGATCACCCGGTCGGTATGCCCGACCAATTGAATGACCGACAGCAGATAGGTGATCAACACGATGAAGAACACCGCGCTGAGGGCACCCATGCCCAGCGGCAGGCTGATATTACGGCTCAAAAGCTTGCGAAAACTGTGCTCGTCAACCGAAGACGAAGGAGTCATGGAAAAGGCCTTGGTGGACAGTTGAAAACCATGGATTCTGCCCGAAAAACATCGGTTGGATCCACATTTCTGACGAGACAAAGACGCTAATCCTGCGGCGAACTGCCTTGTAGCCAAGAAGCGACTATCCTTGTCAGCTCTTGTACTATAGATCCTTTCTTGTACAACTCAGGGAACTTGTGCTGCCTTGCCACTTACTCATGCATGAGGCGGTTTTTTTATGCCCTTCCCGACCCCATTTTGAGAATGCCACTATGTCCATCCCCGCTCCCGCCACTCAACCCACCATTCTGGTCGTCGAAGACGACGACATTGTGCGTATGTTGATCGTCGACGTACTGGAAGAGCTGGAATACCAGGTGTTGGAAGCGGACGGTTGTGAACAGGCATTGGCGTTTCTGCGCGACGACGAGCAACCCATCGCCCTGATGATGACGGACGTCGGCCTGCCGATAATGGACGGGCGTGAGTTGGCGAAGCAGGCCTGCCTGGTGCGGCCTGGGCTGGCGATCCTGTTTGCCAGCGGTTATGCCGAAAGCATCGATATACCCGAAGGCATGGCAGTCATCGGCAAGCCCTTCTCCATCGATCAGTTGCGTGACAAGGTCAAAAGCATTCTGGCTTGAGCCCAGGCGGATTCTTGGTCACTATCGGCGCCCCCTGCTTGACTGCGCCTGATTCGCTCCAAGCTGATTCAATCCAAGGAAACGCCCGTCCATGCCTCATCCCTCCGCCACCAAGGTCCTGGTTATCGGCTATGTCTGGCCCGAGCCGCGCTCATCGGCCGCCGGTGGACACGTCATGCAACTGCTGGAGACTTTCCTCGGGCAAGGCTGGGACATCACCTTCAGCAGCCCCGCAAACCCAGGCGAAAACCGCGCCGACCTGATCGCGCTGGGCATCCGCGAAGTGCCGATCGAGCTCAATAGCAGCCGTTTCGATGCGTTCATCCGTGAGTTGGCCCCGGATATCGTGTTGTTCGACCAGTTCATGATGGAAGAACAATTCGGCTGGCGCGTCGAGAAAAACTGCCCGCACGCCCTGCGCGTGCTGGAGACTTCCGACCTGCAGAGCCTACGCCACGCCCGTCATCAGCGCCTGAAGGATCGCTTGAAGGTCGATGACGTTTCCCAGGATTTCAGCGACGTTTTTGCCCCGGCCCTGCATGAAGAGTTCGCACTGATGGCCGGCACCGACCTGGCCCAGCGGGAAATCGCCGCCCTGTACCGCTGCGACCTCAACCTGATGGTGTCCGAGGTTGAAATCGAACTGCTGGTGGAACACTTCAAACTGCCCCGCAGCCTGCTGCTCTGGTGCCCGTTGATGCTCGACCTGCCGAGTGAACCACTCGTGCCGTTCGAAGAGCGGGCGCACTTCTTGAGCATCGGCAACTTCCGCCATGCGCCGAACTGGGACGCGGTGCTCTGGATGAAAAACGCCATCTGGCCGCTGATCCGCCAACAACTGCCCGGTGCGCAACTGCATCTATACGGCGCCTACACCCCGCCCAAGGCTGCCGCGTTGCACAACCCGGCCCAGGGTTTCCACATCATGAACTGGGCCGAAGACGCCTTGCAGGTGATGTCGGCGGCACGGGTCTGCCTGGCACCCTTGCGTTTTGGCGCCGGCATCAAGGGCAAACTGATCGAATCCATGCTCTGCGGCACGCCCAACGTCACCACGCCCATCGGCGCCGAGGCCATGTACGGCGAACTGCCCTGGCCCGGGTCGATTGCCCAAAGCGCCGAAGACATCGCCCGCGCCGCCGTGCAGTTGTACAGCGACCCGGTGCGCTGGACCGAGGCCCAGGATGCCGGCCTGGCCTTGCTGGCGAACCGTTACCAGCGTCAGGTACACGGCCCGGCGCTGATTGAAAGCATCACGGCCTGCCGGGCCGAGCTTGCGCAACGACGCCGGGACAATTTCACCGGCAGCATGCTGCGTCACCACCAGCACAAGAGCACCCAATACATGTCCCAGTGGATCGAAGAAAAGAATCGCAACGCCTAGGGGCGTAAGTGCCACCTCCCCAATCAGGGTGGCACCTGTGCGGCGATGGGGGCATTATTCAGCGGCGATAACAACAAAAGACGTCAGGCACATGACCCGAACAGCGCGAATCACCGATCCTTCCTACGAGTTGATGGACGACCATAACGGGCTGTCCATCATCTACCGTCAGCACGGTTTCCCCTGCCCACTGGTGCGTTGGCATTTCCACAAGGAATACGAGCTGCACCTGATCGTCGCCAGTTCCGGCAAGGTGTTCATTGGCGATTACATCGGCAACTTCTATCCGCAGTCGCTGTTTCTCACCGGCCCCAACCTGCCCCACAACTGGATCAGCCAGGTGGCCGAAGACGAAGTGGTGCCCAAGCGCGACATGCTGGTGAATTTCACCGACGAATTGTTCGAAAGCGGCCATCAAGTGTTTGCCGAGCTCAAGACCGTCGCGCCGCTGCTTGAACGCGCCCAGTACGGTATCGAATTTCGCTGCAAGCGCACCATCCGCCAGGCCATGATCCTGATGCAGCGCATCGCCGACTCCCGGGGCATGAGCCGCCTGGGGCATTTTTTCATTCTGATGGAGCTGCTGGCCGCCACGGATGACTATCAACTGCTCTCCGGCGCCACGGCCCCGCAAACGGCGGACGAACACAGCATCGACCGCACCAACCGGGCGGTGGATTACATTTTCGCCCATTACGCCCGGGAACTGTCCCTGGAAGAAGTCGCCGAGCACCTGGGCATGAAACCCACCTACTTCAGCCGGGTGTTCAAACAGGCCACCGGGCGGTGTTTCATCGAATTCGTCAATCGGCTGCGCATCAGCAAATCCTGCGAATTGCTGGCCGATGGCGATAAACCGGTGACGGACGTGTGCTTTGAATCCGGTTTCAACAACATCTCCAACTTCAACCGGCGTTTCCAGCAGCTCAAGGGCATGACCCCTTCCCACTACCGGCGGCTGGCGGTACAGCGCTTGACCGAGCAGAACCAGGGCTGACACGCTCGAATGATCCTGTGGCGGGATTTATGTGGGAGCAAAGCTTGCTCCCACAAAGCGGAGATAAATCCCCTCGCCACGGGGTTCTTTGTTTGGCCTGAATCTTCATCAGTGCAAAAAAGTATCAGCATAAGTGCGACGGATGATTTGTCACGCCGTCCATAGAGGGCTGTAATCAGCGCACATTCTTCCCTTCATTCGGAAGACACAAAAACAATAACTGTCCTTCTGCAGCCTTCCGGGCGCGGAAAAGGAGTGCGCGATGAAACCTTCGGTAAAAGCTCTGCTTGTCTCCACCTGCATGACCCTCAGCAGCGTCAGTTTCGGCGCACAGACCCTCACCATTGCCACCGTCAACAATAGCGACATGATCCGCATGCAAAAGCTCTCGAAAACCTTCGAGGCCGAGCACCCGGATATCAAGCTGAACTGGGTGGTGCTCGAAGAAAACGTGCTGCGCCAGCGCCTGACCACCGACATCGCCACCCAGGGCGGCCAGTTCGACGTGCTGACCATTGGCATGTACGAAGCCGCACTCTGGGGCGCCAAGGGCTGGCTGGAGCCGATGAAGGATCTGCCGGCCAGTTACGCCCTCGACGATATATTCCCATCGGTACGCGAAGGTCTGTCAGTCAAAGGCACGCTCTACGCCCTGCCGTTCTATGCCGAAAGTTCGATCACGTATTACCGCACCGACCTGTTCAAGAATGCCGGGCTGACCATGCCCGAACACCCGACCTGGACCCAGATCGGTGAGTTCGCAGAAAAACTCACCGACAAGAGCAAGGAACAATATGGCCTGTGCCTGCGGGGCAAAGCCGGTTGGGGCGAGAATATGGCGCTCATCACCACCCTGGCCAACGGTTATGGCGCGCGCTGGTTCGATGAGAAGTGGCAGCCGCAATTCAATGGGCCCGAGTGGAAAGACGCACTCAACTTCTACGTCGACAACATGAAGAAATCCGGCCCGCCGGGTGCTTCCAGCAACGGTTTCAACGAAAACCTGGCGCTGTTCAACAGCGGCAAATGCGCGATCTGGGTCGATGCCAGCGTCGCCGGTTCGTTCGTCACCGACAAGACCCAGAGCAAGGTGGCCGATCACGTTGGATTCACCTTCGCCCCCCACGAAAAAACCGACAAAGGCACCTCGTGGATGTACTCCTGGTCGCTGGCCATCCCCACCAGTTCCAAAGCCAAGGACGCCGCCACGGTCTTTACCACGTGGGCGACTTCCAAGGAGTACGGCCAATTGGTCGCCAAGACCGACGGCATTGCCAACGTACCGCCAGGAACACGCACCTCGACCTACAGCGACGACTACATGAAGGCCGCGCCGTTTGCCAAGGTGACCCTGGAATCGTTGAAAGTCGCCGACCCGAAAGCGCCAACCCTCAAACCTGTGCCCTACATCGGCATCCAGTTGGTGACCATTCCCGAGTTCCAGGCCATCGGCACCCAGGTAGGCAAATTCTTTGCGGGCGCGCTGACCGGCCAGCAGACCGTGGACCAGGCGTTGACCGCCGCGCAGTCCACCACCGAACGCGAGATGAAACGCGCTGGGTATCCCAAGTAACCCGCGCCGCCGCTCTTCCTTTTGTGGGAGCGGGCTTGCTCGCGAAAGCGATCTGTCAGTCACATTGATGTTGGATGTGCTGCTCTATTCGCGAGCAAGCCCGTTCCCACAGGGGATTTTCGTAGGCCTGCACAAAATCGGTTCAATGCCATGAATAGTTCAACGACAACCGCCAAAGCACCCATCGAGATCGCCCCACCGGCGCGCAAGCTCCGCCTGGCCAACCCCGGCTGGTTCCTGGTCAGCCCTTCGGTCGCCTTATTGCTGCTGTGGATGATCGTGCCGCTGGGCATGACCGTCTATTTCTCGCTGATCCGCTACAACCTGCTCTATCCCGGCGAAAACGAATTCGTGGGACTGGAGAATTTCACTTATTTCCTCACCGATTCGGGTTTCATGCCCGGCGCCACCAACACCCTGTTGCTGGTGGGCAGCGTGTTGCTGATCAGTATCGTGCTCGGGGTGTTGATCAGCGCGCTGCTGGAGGCCAGTGAGTTTTTCGGTCGCGGCATCGTACGTGTACTGTTGATCTCGCCCTTCTTCATCATGCCCACCGTGGGCGCGCTGATCTGGAAGAACCTGATTTTCCACCCGGTCTCGGGGATCCTCGCCTCGGTGTGGAAACTGTTCGGCGCGCAACCGGTGGACTGGCTGGCCCATTACCCGCTGCTGTCGATCATCATCATTGTGTCCTGGCAATGGTTGCCCTTCGCGATCCTGATCCTGATGACCGCCATGCAGTCCCTCGACCAGGAGCAGAAAGAAGCCGCGCGCCTGGATGGCGCCGGTCCCATCGCGATTTTCTGGCACCTGACCTTGCCGCACCTGGCCCGCCCGATTGCCGTGGTACTGATGATCGAGACGATTTTCCTGCTGTCGGTGTTCGCCGAGATTTTCACCACCACCAACGGTGGCCCTGGCTACGCCTCGACCAACCTCGCCTACCTGATCTACAACCAGGCGCTGGTGCAGTTCGACGTCGGCATGGCGTCGGCCGGTGGCCTGATTGCCGTGGTCATCGCCAACATCGCCGCCATCATCCTTGTCCGGATGATCGGCAAAAACCTCACCGACAAGCACTGAGGCCGCCGCCATGACTCTTCAACAATCCCGCCGGCTGCAAAGCCTGCTGCTGGGCACACTGGCCTGGGCCATCGCGATCCTGATTTTCTTCCCGATCTTCTGGATGGTGCTGACCAGTTTCAAGACCGAAATCGATGCCTTCGCCACACCACCGCAATTCATCTTCACCCCGACGCTGGAAAACTACCTGCACATCAACGAGCGCAGCGACTACTTCAGTTTTGCCTGGAACTCGGTGGTGATTTCCTTCAGTGCCACCGCCCTGTGCCTGCTGATCGCGGTGCCGGCGGCCTACTCCATGGCGTTCTACGAAACCCAGCGCACCAAAGGCACGCTGCTGTGGATGCTCTCCACCAAGATGCTGCCACCGGTAGGCGTGCTGATGCCGATCTACCTGCTGGCCAAGAGTTTTGGCCTGTTGGACACCCGGATAGCGCTGATCATCATCTACACGTTGATCAACCTGCCGATTGTGGTCTGGATGATTTACACCTACTTCAAGGACATTCCCCGCGACATCCTCGAAGCCGCGCGTCTGGATGGCGCCACGCTGTGGCAGGAAATGGTCCGCGTGCTGCTGCCGATTGCCAAGGGTGGCCTGGCGTCCACCGTGCTGCTGTCGCTGATCCTGTGCTGGAACGAGGCCTTCTGGTCACTGAACCTCACATCGTCCAAAGCCGCGCCACTGACGGCATTGATCGCCTCTTACTCAAGCCCCGAAGGTCTGTTCTGGGCCAAATTGTCGGCCGTCTCGACCCTGGCCTGCGCGCCGATCCTGATTTTTGGCTGGATCAGCCAGAAACAGCTGGTGCGCGGTTTGTCCTTTGGCGCCGTGAAATAACGCGCTCTACACACTACTCAGAAGTGGAGGCCCATCATCATGGCCAACCTGAAAATCAAGAACCTGCAAAAAGGCTTCGAAGGCTTTTCCATCATCAAAGGCATCGACCTGGAAGTGAACGACAAGGAATTCGTGGTTTTCGTCGGCCCGTCGGGCTGTGGCAAATCCACGCTGCTGCGGCTGATTGCCGGCCTGGAAGAAGTCAGCGACGGCACCATCGAACTGGACGGCCGGGACATCACCGAAGTCAGCCCGGCCAAACGCGACCTGGCGATGGTGTTCCAGACCTACGCCCTGTACCCGCACATGAGCGTGCGCAAGAACATGTCCTTCGCCCTGGACCTGGCCGGCGTGCCCAAGGCCGAGGTCGAGAAGAAGGTCAACGAAGCGGCACGCATCCTCGAACTGGGGCCAATGCTCGAGCGTAAGCCCAAGCAACTGTCTGGCGGCCAGCGCCAGCGTGTGGCAATTGGCCGGGCCATCGTGCGCAACCCGAAAATCTTCCTGTTCGACGAACCCTTGTCCAACCTTGACGCCGCCCTTCGCGTACAGATGCGCCTGGAACTGGCCCGGCTGCACAAGGAGTTGCAAGCGACCATGATCTACGTGACCCACGACCAGGTCGAAGCCATGACCCTGGCCGACAAGGTGGTGGTGCTCAATGGCGGGCGCATCGAGCAGGTCGGCTCGCCGCTGGAGCTGTATCACCAACCGGCCAATCTGTTTGTCGCCGGGTTCCTCGGCACGCCGAAAATGGGCTTTCTCAAAGGCAAGGTTACGCGCCTGGACAGCCAGGGTTGTGAAGTCCTGTTGGACGCCGGAACCCGTATCAGCTTGCCGTTGAGCGGGGCCAACTTGAGCGTCGGCGGCGCGGTGACCCTGGGGATTCGTCCGGAGCACCTGAACCTGGCACAACCGGGCGATTGCACGCTGCAAGTCACCGCCGATGTCAGCGAACGCCTGGGCAGCGACACCTTCTGCCACGTCGTGACCGCGTCCGGCGAAGCCTTGACCATGCGCGTTCGCGGAGACCTGGCGAGCCAATTCGGCGAGCAACTGAGCCTGCACCTGGACGCCGAGCACTGCCACCTATTCGATGCCGAAGGCGTAGCGGTCACCCGTGCGCTACGCGCCGCCGCCTGATTGCCGAGACTTGTGATGAAACTCAACCGACAGAACCTGCACCACCTCAAGCCTGAGATCGCCCTGCCCGCCTACTCCTTGAGCGAGATTCGCCAGGGTATTGCCCACATTGGGGTCGGCGGTTTCCACCGCGCTCACCAGGCGTACTACACCGATGCGCTGATGAACACCGGCGCTGACTTGGACTGGGCCATCTGCGGCGTCGGCTTGCGCGCTGAAGACCGCCGTGCCCGGGACGACCTGGCCGGCCAGGACTACCTCTTCACGCTGTATGAATTGGGCGATACCGACGACACCGAAGTCCGGGTAATCGGCGCCATCGCCGACATGCTGCTGGCCGAAGACGGCGCCCAGGCGCTGATCGACAAACTCGCCGATCCGCACATCCGCATTGTCTCGCTGACCATCACCGAAGGCGGCTACTGCATCGACGACAGCAACGGCGAGTTCATGGCCCACCTGCCGCAGATCCAGCACGACCTGGCCCATCCCGACGATCCAAAAACAGTATTTGGCTTCCTTTGCGCCGCCCTGGCCAAGCGCCGCGCCGCCGGCACCCCGGCGTTTACCCTGATGTCCTGCGATAACCTGCCCCACAACGGCGCCGTAACCCGCAAGGCATTACTGGCGTTCGCCGCGTTGCGCGATGCTGAACTGGGGCATTGGATCGACCACAACGTCAGCTTTCCCAACGCCATGGTCGACCGCATCACGCCGATGACCAGTGTCGCCCATCGCCTGCAACTGCATGACGAACACGGCATTGACGACGCCTGGCCAGTGGTCTGCGAACCCTTCGTGCAATGGGTGCTGGAAGATAAATTCGTCAACGGACGCCCGGCCTGGGAAAAGGTCGGTGTGCAGTTCACCGATGACGTTTCACCCTACGAAGAGATGAAGATCAAGCTGCTCAACGGCAGTCACCTGGCGCTGACGTATCTGGGATTCCTCAAGGGCTATCGTTTCGTCCACGAGACCATGAACGACCCACTGTTCGTGCGCTATATGCGCGCCTACATGGACCTGGATGTAACGCCGCAACTGGCGCCGGTACCCGGCATCGACCTGACCGACTACAAGAACACCCTGGTGGCGCGTTTCTCCAACCAGGCCATCGCCGACCAGTTGGAACGGGTGTGTTCGGACGGTTCGTCGAAATTTCCGAAATTCACCGTGCCGACGATCAACCGCTTGATTGCCGACGGTGGCCAAACCCGCCGCGCGGCGCTGGTGGTGGCGGCCTGGGCCGTGTACCTCAAAGGCGTGGACGAGAATGGTCTGACCTATTCGATCCCGGACCCACGGGCGGCGTTCTGCCAGGCGCTGGTGGCTGACGATGCGCTGGTGACCCAGCGGTTGCTCGAAGTGGAAGAAATCTTTGGCACCGCCATCCCCCGTTCGCCAGAGTTCGTGGCAGCATTCGAATGGTGCTGCAACAGCTTGCGCGAGCACGGCGTTACACGGACGCTTGAGCGGGTGTTGGCTGACTCGGACTGAACTGCGGTCTGCCGTTGTGGCGAGGGAGCAAGCTCCATCGCCACGGGTTTTGTGTTTGCCTGAGCATTGTTTGACCGAGCGGCTATTTCTTGCGGATATTGATCTGACGACCAAGGATTTTTATGGCAAACCAACAACTGTTCCTAGGCATCGACTGCGGCACCCAAGGCACCAAGGCGCTTGTCCTGGACACCACCACCGGTCAAGTCCTGGGCCAGGGTGCCGCGGCCCACAGCATGATCAGCGGCCCCAACGGATGCCGTGAACAAGACACCCAGCAATGGCTGGACGCGTTCACCCAGGCGACCCATCAGGCGCTGGCCGCCGCTGGGGTCGATGGCCAGGCCATCCTCGGCATTGGCGTCTCCGGCCAGCAGCACGGCCTGGTCTTGCTCGATGAGCAAGGCCGGGTCCTGCGCCCGGCCAAACTGTGGTGCGACACCGAAACCACCGCTGAAAACGATCGACTCCTGGCGCACCTGGGTGGAGAAAACGCTTCCCTGGAACGCCTCGGTGTAGTCATCGCCCCCGGTTACACGGTATCCAAGCTGTTGTGGACCCGCGAACAGCATCCTGAGGTTTTCGCCCGCATCAACAGCATCCTGCTGCCCCACGACTTCCTGAATCATTGGCTGACCGGCCGCCATTGCAGCGAATATGGCGACGCCTCGGGCACCGGTTATTTCAACGTTCGCACCCGCCAATGGGATGTAGCGTTGCTGCAGCACATCGACCCGAGCGGGCGCTTGCAAGCGGCGTTGCCGGAACTGATCGAGGCCCATCAGCCGGTCGGCCGGATTCTCCCGGCCATCGCCGCGCACCTGGGCATCAACCCGGATGCGGTGGTGGCAAGCGGTGGCGGCGACAACATGATGGGCGCCATCGGCACCGGTAACATCCAGCCCGGCGTGATCACCATGAGCCTCGGCTCCTCCGGCACGGTCTACGCCTATGCCGCAGAACCTGCGGTCAGCCCAGAGGCTTCGGTGGCGACCTTCTGCTCTTCCAGCGGTGGCTGGCTGCCGCTGATTTGCACCATGAACCTGACCAATGCCACCGGGGCGATATGCGAGTTGCTGGAGCTGGACATCGCCGCCTTCAACGCCCTGGTGGCCCAGGCCCCGATTGGCGCCGAGGGCGTGTGCATGCTGCCGTTTCTCAACGGCGAGCGCGTTCCCGCCCTGCCCCATGCCACCGGCAGCCTGCTGGGCCTGACGACCACCAACCTGACGCGGGCCAATCTGTGCCGCGCCGTGGTCGAAGGCACGACCTTCGGCTTGCGCTACGGCCTGGACCTGCTGCGGGCCAACGGGCTTGAGGCCCAGAGTATCCGCCTGATCGGCGGCGGCTCGAAGAGCCCGGTGTGGCGGCAGATCGTCGCCGATATCATGAATACCACGGTCATCTGCACCCAACAGAGCGAGGCCGCTGCCCTGGGCGCGGCGATTCAGGCAGCATGGTGCCATTCAGGCACGCAAGAACACCTGGCCGAACTGTGCGAGCGCTGCGTCAAGCTTGACCTGGGCAGTGAAACCCGGCCCATCGCCGAGCACGTCGCGGCCTCCCAACAAGCGTATGAACAGTATCGACAACACGTCGCAACCCTTTGAGAGCGGGAAACTATGTATTTGGTGTGTGGTGAAGCGCTATTTGATTTTTTCAGTGAAACCGAGACGGGTGGTCCGGCCTCGCAAGTGAACTTCAAGGCCATTGCCGGCGGTTCGCCGTTCAATGTGGCGGTAGGGTTGCGGCGCCTGGGCGTCGAGTCCGCACTGTTTGCCGGGTTATCCACCGACTACCTTGGCCGACGCTTGCAGCAAGTGCTGCTCAACGAAGGTGTCAGCGCCCGATACCTCATGGACTTTGACGCACCGACGACCCTCGCGATGGTCGCCGTCGGCGCCAACGGCTCGCCCCACTACAGCTTTCGCGGCGAAGGCTGCGCGGACCGGCAATTGAGCCAGGCTCACCTGCCGACGTTGGGCCCGGAGGTGCGCGGCTTGCATTTCGGCTCGTTCTCCCTGGTGGTCCAGCCGATTGCCGACACCCTGCTGGCCCTGGTGCAGCGCGAGAGCGGCAAGCGTCTGATCAGCCTCGATCCGAACGTGCGCCTCAACCCGCAGCCAGATATCGAACTGTGGCGCTCGCGGATCGCAACACTGGTGCAATATGCCGACCTGATCAAGGTGAGCGACGAAGACCTGAGCCTGCTCTACCCCGAGCTTGAACCGCAAGCAGTGATTGATGGCTGGCTGCAGCACCGTTGCCAACTGGTGTTCCTGACCCGCGGTGGCCAGGGCGCCACGGTGTTCAGTCGCCGCCACGGCACATGGACGATGCCCGCCTGCTCGGTAAAGATCGCCGACACTGTGGGCGCGGGCGACACCTTCCAGGCCGCATTGATTACCTGGCTCACCGAACAGCAATTGGATTCGGTCGAAGGCCTGAACACCCTGACCCGCGATCAGATCAGCGCCATGCTCGATTTCGCGATACGCGCCGCAGCGCTGACCTGCGCAAAGACCGGGCCAGACCTGCCTTACCGGCAACAATTGAGCTGAGGGCTCCAGCCCGCGAATTGCGAACAAAACAACGCCCGGCTCGGACAATGACCGGGCCAGGCGTTGATGTGATTGAACGGAGCGCGTGGTTTAACGCCCGGTCATCCGATGTAACTGATGAAAATGATTGCCGACGGGATTGTGGTGCTGGTTGTGGTCAAGTTCGGTGCGCAGTTCGGCAATCAGGTCGTTGATTGCACGGCAACCCGTGAGTTTCTGAGCATCGATGCCCGTTTTGACCAAGGCCACGCGGTCGGTTTCATGATCGTCGTAGATTTTGATGGTCATCGACAAATCGGGTGACAAGGTGCATTGCGAGCGCTTGGGCAGCAAGCTGCTTTCAATGATATTTCGCATTTCGAGGGCAGATAAAAACATGGCAACTCTCTCCTGTTGAGGCGGCCAATTCATGTACACAACGGCGGCATTCTTTTCGTCCGTTTCTTCCATGCGGACTGGGACTGCGAATACCGTGTCGTTCGTTTTTGGCGTTTCTAATAAATGAGCCCCATTAAGCGAACTCCTGAATCATCCCGCAAATAACATGCCTGAACTCACGACGCCCTGGCTTGACTCAAATCAAATACTTAGCTTCGCCTGGCGCCGGACCGGTCGTGCAGAATGCAAGGTAACGGTAAAAAAACCATGCAAGCTGCAATCGCTTTTCTCCTGTCGAAAGCTAGAGTAGACCCTATTGCAGCAGGGGGAGCGGGCATCCGTCGCCTCGTTCAAAAAAAGTGTGACAGGCAGTAAAAACTCAAATCACGCCCTCCGCCGCACGCTCGGCCACATAACGCAAACTGTCGAAGTTGATATTGGCCCCGGAATCGATCGCCACCAGGGTTTGACCTCGGGCCCCGGTTCGGGCCACGTACTGCTTGATGCCAGCCACCGCGAGGGCGCCGGAGGGTTCGGTGATTGAGCGGGTGTCGTCATAGATGTCCTTGATCGCCGCGCAAAGTTGGTCGTTGCTGACGGTCATGACCTCATCGACGCAGAAACGGCAGATTTCGAAGCCATGGGCGCCGATCTGCGCCACGGCCACACCATCGGCGAAGGTTCCGACACTTGGCAGCGTCACCCGCTCCCCGGCCACCAACGCCGCCTGCAAACAGGCGGAGTGTTGCGATTCGACACCAATGATGCGCACTTCCGGTCGCAGGTATTTGACATACGCCGCAATTCCGGCGATCAGCCCACCGCCGCCGACCGGGACAAAAATCGCATCCAGCCGGCCTGGGTGCTGGCGCAGGATTTCCATGGCAACGGTGCCCTGCCCCGCGATCACATCCGGATCATCGAAAGGCGACACGAATTCCCGTCCGGTCTGCCGGGCCAGGTCCAGCGCGTACTCCAGGGCATACGGAAAACTCTCCCCGTGCAGCAACGCTTCGGCGCCCCGGTTGCGTACGCCGAGCACCTTCAATTGCGGGCTGGTCAAGGGCATGACGATCGTGGCCGAGATCCCCAACTCCCGCGCCGCCAGCGCCACGCCCTGGGCATGATTGCCAGCCGAGGCGGTGATGACGCCACGAGCCCGCTGTTCGGGGGTCAATTGGACCAGTCTGTTGTAGGCGCCGCGGATCTTGAAGGAAAAAGTCGGCTGCAAATCTTCGCGCTTGAGCAGGATCAGGTTGCCCAAGGCTTCGGACAACGCAGGGGCCGCTTGCAGTGGCGTGCGCACGGCCAATTCGTAGACCGGCGCGGCGAGGATTTTTTTGACGTAGTGTTCCAGCAGGGCTTGGTCGGTGGGGGTTGCGGTCATGGCGGTCTCCTGGTTGGGGCAGAACCCTGGAGACAGAAAGAAAAAACCCGCCTCTAGGGCGGGTTGGGTGCAGTCGTCAGCTAGCCCGCCAAATAAGGAATGGCGGTAATAATGCTTGGCTGGCTGCGCAGTACGGTGGAAGTCATGGTTGGAAGTTAGCTGGGAGATGGGGGCCAAGTCAATCCAAAATACCCAGCTGGCCTAGTTCCGCCACAAGTTACTTCAGGCCAACTTTATACAACGACCCATCGCCTTCATCCGTCAGCACATACAGGTAACCATCCGGCCCTTGGCGAACGTCACGGATACGTTCATCGAGTTCACCGAGCAAACGCTCTTCGTGTACGACCTTATCATCCTTGAATTGCAGGCGGATCAGGTTCTTGGAAACCAGCGCACCGATGAACACGTTGTGTTGCCAGGCCTTGAAGCGATCGTTGTCGTAGAACGCCATGCCGCTGAGCCCCGGTGAGACCTGCCATACATGGTAAGGGCCGAGGGTGCCGTCGACCGTTTTACCCTGGGCTTCGGGAATCGGGGCGCCGGAGTAGTTGTCGCCGTGAGTCGCCAGCGGCCAGCCGTAATTCTTGCCACGCTCGATGATGTTCAGCTCATCGCCCCCCTTGGGCCCGTGTTCGTTCTCCCACAACGTACCGTTGCGGGGGTTGAGGGCGGCACCCTGAGGATTGCGAATGCCGTACGCCCAGATCTCGGGTCTTACGTTTTCCTGGCCGACAAACGGGTTATCCTCCGGCACCTTGCCGTCGGGGTAGAGGCGCACGATCTTGCCTTGCAATTTGTCCAGGTCCTGGGCCGTCGGACGGTCGTTGTTTTCCCCCAGGGTAATGAACAGGTAACCCTCGCGGTCGAACACCAGGCGCGAGCCAAAGTGGTTGCCCGTGGACAGTTTGGGTTGCTGACGGAAGATCACGTCGAAGCCGTTCAGCGTCTTCAAGTCTTGCGACAACTGCCCACGGCCCACAGCAGTGCCGGCCTTGCCGTCTTCACCGGCCTCGGCATAGGACAGGTAAACGGTGCGGTCCTGTTTGAAATCCGGTGACAGCGCCACATCCAGCAAGCCGCCCTGGCCCCTGGCCCAGACCTTGGGGACGCCACTCAACGGCGCCGACAACTGGCCCGCGGGGCTCACCAGACGCAGGTTGCCGGATCGCTCCGTGACCAGCATGCCTTGCTGATCCGGCAGGAACGCCACCGCCCAAGGGTGCTCCAGGCCCTTGACCACCGTGGTCACCTCCAGGGTGCCCTCCTCGCTTTTCACTTGCTGGGTTTGCACGGCAGAGGCCGGAGTAGCAAAGCTCAGAACAACGCTGGCGCCGAGTGTGGCCAAGAGTGTTTTACGCAACATGCACACGTCCTTCTGTGGAGTGGAAAGAAACAGCCAGGGTTCAGCGCCTAGCGATCGCCGTTGTTGGTTTTCCTGGGCAGGGTTGGGGATTCGATGGTAGGTCGTGGCGAACCCGCAGGCTGGCCGGAACGAGGGTAGCCATTGCCGATTCCGCCGTTTTCCAGGGTGGGTGGACGAGGGACGGCAATCGTCGGGTTGTTGTGAATCATCGGCACGTTGGGCCGGGTGCCCTGCATGCTATTGGGATTGGCCCGGCGAGTCGGGCTGTTGTAGGGGTTGTTGTTGCCGGGCAGATTCTGAGCCACGAGCACGGTGCCAGCGTCAGGCGTTGCAGCCTGAACAGCGGTGGTCAGCAGTAATGTCATGATGGCGAGCATCAGCCTGTTCATCGGAACACCTCATGGATTCAGGCATATCGAAAACACGCTACGCCGCAGGTTCGCCATTGTTAAGTAAAAGATCCTCCTGAAGATGTAACTAAGCGTCTCCAAAACAGAGGGGAGCGGGCTTGCTCCCGCCATGAGCCAGACGGCGCGCGGTGGAAACTTTTCCCAAGGCCCCAAGGTCACCAGAGAGACACTCATCGGCAAGGAAAACTGCACCATGGCACGGGCAATCTGGAAAGGCGCAATCAGCTTCGGACTGGTCCACATTCCTGTGGCGCTGGTGTCAGCCACCGCCTCCCAGGGCGTGGATTTCGACTGGTTGGACAAGCGCAGCATGGACCCGGTGGGCTACAAGCGGGTCAACAAGGTCACGGGCAAGGAAGTCACCAAGGAAGACATCGTCAAGGGCGTCCAATACCAGAAAGGCCAATACGTGCTGCTCAGCGAAGAGGAAATCCGCTCCGCCCACCCGAAGTCCACACAGACCATCGATATCTTTTCCTTTGTCGACAGCGAGAAAATCCCACTGCAAAACATCGACACACCCTACTTTCTTGCCCCCGACAAGCGTGGCGGCAAGGTCTACGCCTTGCTGCGCGAAACCCTGATCAAGAGCAACAAGGTGGCCCTGGCCCTGGTTGTGCTGCACACCCGCCAGCATCTGGCCGCCCTCATGCCCCTGGAATCGGCCCTGGTCCTGGTCATGCTGCGCTGGCCGGCAGAAGTGCGTGAACTCGACATCCTGGAACTGGGCGATGAAGTGACCCACCCGACCCTGGCCAAGGGCGAGCTGGAGATGGCCAAGCGCCTGGTGCAAGACATGAGCGCCGACTGGTCTCCGGAAGAATACCGCGACAGTTTCCAGGACAAGATCATGGAACTGGTAGAGAAAAAGGCCAAGGAAGGTCGACTCGAAGCCGTGGAAACCGACCCGGGCGAAGAGCAACGCAAGAGCGCCGATGTCATCGACCTCACCGAACTGCTCAAGCGCAGCCTGGGCGGCAAAGGCAAGTCGCCGGCCAAGCCCGCAGCAAAACCGGCGAAGAGCACCAAGTCCGCCCCCGCTAAAAAAACCACAAAGACCTCCCGGGGTTGATGGCGAGGTCGGCAAGCGTCTGGGTTGTGATCTTGTCCCAATCCATTGAGTCGCTGGTAAAAGTCTCAAGATCAAAAGATCGCAGGCTTCGCCAGCGCCTGCACAATGGGTGTGGGCTCAGATCCAGATGAAGACTGCCAACAAACCACCAAAGAACGCCCATTTCTGCAAGTAATACAGCTTGCGGTTGCGCTTCTTCAGTTCCTTGCCTTGCAGACGAATCTTGTAGAGCCGGGAAAACGCCCGATTCAAGCCCCCCGTCCTGTCACCCGCGTCATTGGGCGCACCGGCGGCGGCCATGACGGTGCGACTGAACCAGCGGTTGAACGCTGTGGCCCAGCGAAACTTCAGGGGGCGTTCCACATCACAGAACAAAATAATGCGGTTATGGGGGGTGGTGTTCTCGGCGTAATGAATGAACGTCTCGTCGAATATCACCGCCTCGCCATCACGCCAATGGTAATGCTCGCCATCAACGTTGATGTAGCATCCAGCATCGTTGGGCGTTTCCAGGCCCAAGTGATAACGATAGGACCCGGCATACGGGTCGCGGTGACGAACCAACTTCGAACCTGGCGGCAACTCGGCAAACATTGCCGCCTTGATCGATCCGATGCCCTGCACCAGCTCGGTGGTGCGCGGGCAGAGCTTCATGGCCGAAGGATGGCTGTCGCCGTACCACTTCAGGTAAAAACGCTTCCAACCGGTCTTGAAGAACGAATTGAAGCCGACGTCATCGTACTGATTGGAACGCTTGATCTCCCCCGCTTGCAGCAGGCGCTGGCCTTCGGCACGGATTTCTTCCCAATGGGTCTGCAACGGGCTCAGGTCCGGGAAATCCGCCGGGCTCAGGAAAGCTTTATTAGGAAACCTCGAGCACAGGTAGAGCAAGCAGTTGATCGGAGCGAGAAACGACGAGTGATCACTCAACTGGCGTCCGAACTTGTGCCGCACGCGCCCACGCAAGTGCACATAGCCAATGGACAGAAGGTAGATCGTGGCAAAGATAAGTTTCACGGAATCCGTCACAAATCAGAAGTGAACAGGCTGCTTTCTCCCGGCCAGCCGAGCGGCAAGGGAGGTGGCGTCGGGTGAGATGGCATTTTAGCCAGAGTTTGTAAGCGAAAGTTATCCTTCAGTTGTGAAAAACTGTCATGCCCAGGCAATACCCTATCGTTAATGCGGCCATATCAGTACAATCGCCGCCAAACATCATGCGCCCCCTTTGGTCGATACCGGAAACCCGGCTTCGGCGCACGTCAACTCGGGCCAGGCGCTCCGTATGCTGCTGTCCTCTTATGCCGGATGGACCCTTGCGCTTGCGACCGCGACGCCTTTGCGCGGTCGGGCCCTGCGCAAACAGGTACTGAACAGGTACTGCCGCACCCTTAGCTACTCTGAATGTTCCGCAGGATAAACCTTTGATCTCTACAGCTAACATCACCATGCAGTTCGGCGCCAAGCCGCTGTTCGAAAACGTCTCGGTCAAGTTCGGCGCGGGCAACCGCTACGGCCTGATCGGCGCCAACGGTTGCGGCAAGTCGACCTTCATGAAAATCCTCGGTGGTGACCTCGAGCCGTCCGGCGGCCAGGTGATGCTCGAGCCGAACGTGCGCCTGGGTAAACTGCGCCAGGACCAGTTCGCCTACGAAGAATTCACCGTGATCGACACCGTGATCATGGGTCACGAAGAGCTGTGGAAGGTCAAGGCCGAGCGCGATCGCATCTATTCGCTGCCGGAAATGACCGAAGAAGACGGCATGGCCGTGGCCGAGCTGGAAACCGAATTCGCCGAGATGGACGGCTACACCGCAGAGTCCCGTGCTGGCGAACTGCTGCTGGGCCTGGGGATTGGCATCGAGCAGCATTTCGGCCCGATGAGCGAAGTATCGCCAGGCTGGAAACTGCGTGTACTGCTGGCCCAGGCGCTGTTCTCCGACCCGGAAGTGCTGCTGCTGGACGAGCCGACCAACCACCTGGATATCAACACCATCCGCTGGCTGGAAAACGTGCTGACCCAGCGTTCGAGCCTGATGATCATCATCTCCCACGACCGTCACTTCCTGAACAGTGTCTGCACCCACATGGCGGACCTGGACTACGGCGAGCTGCGCCTGTTCCCGGGCAACTATGACGAGTACATGACCGTGGCGACCCAGTCCCGCGAGCAGTTGCTGTCGGACAACGCCAAGAAGAAAGCGCAGATATCCGAACTGCAATCGTTCGTCAGCCGTTTCTCGGCCAACGCCTCGAAAGCCAAGCAAGCCACCTCCCGCGCCAAGCAGATCGACAAGATCCAACTGGCCGAGGTCAAGCCGTCGAGTCGTGTCAGCCCGTTCATTCGTTTCGAGCAGACCAAAAAGCTGCACCGCCAGGCGGTCATTGTCGAGCGCATGGCTAAAGGCTTTGACGGCAAGCCGCTGTTCAAGGACTTCAGCTTCACCGTCGAAGCCGGCGAGCGCGTGGCAATCATTGGCCCGAACGGCATCGGCAAGACCACCTTGCTGCGCACCCTGGTCAATGAACTGGAACCGGATGCCGGTACGGTGAAATGGACCGACGCCGCGGAACTGGGCTACTACGCCCAGGACCACGCCCACGACTTCGAAGACGACGTCAACCTGTTCGACTGGATGGGCCAATGGACCCAGGGTGGCGAACAACTGGTTCGTGGCACCTTGGGCCGCATGCTGTTCTCCAACGACGAGATCCTCAAGTCGGTCAAGGTCATTTCCGGTGGTGAACAGGGTCGCATGCTGTTCGGCAAGCTGATCCTGCAAAAACCGAACGTGCTGGTGATGGACGAACCGACCAACCACTTGGACATGGAATCCATCGAAGCGCTGAACCTGGCGCTGGAAAACTACCCGGGCACGCTGATCTTCGTCAGCCATGACCGTGAGTTCGTTTCGTCCCTGGCCACCCGTATCATCGAGCTGAGCGCGGACGGCGTGGTCGACTTCAGCGGCACCTATGATGACTACCTGCGCAGTCAGGGTGTGGTGTTCTAAGCACCGCCCTTAGCTGCACGCTGCACGTGAAAGCCCTGTCCGTTGTGACAGGGCTTTTTGTCTTCCAAGGGTAAAAACCTGTGGGAGCGAGCTTGCTCGCGATGGCGGCGGCACATTCTCCACCAATGCAAACCGTTAGCCTGCTTTCTTTTATCCCCACCTCGCGCCATGATGAGGCTCTCCTACCGCTGCCCGCGAACGAGCCCCATGCCAACGCCCTCATCTGCCCCCAGCTCCCTGTCGATCACCCTGCAGATCGTCTCCATTGTGTTCTATACCTTCATCGCCTTCCTCTGCATCGGCCTGCCGATTGCGGTTCTGCCCGGGTATGTCCACGAGCAGCTGGGTTTCAGTGCAGTGGTGGCCGGGCTGACCATTGGCTCACAGTATCTGGCGACCCTGCTCAGCCGCCCCATGGCCGGGCGGTTGTCGGACAGCGTTGGCACCAAGCGGGCGATCGTCTACGGGTTATCGGGGATTGTACTCAGCGGTGTGCTGACGCTGATCTCGACCCTGCTGCAAAGCTTCCCTCTAACCAGCCTGCTGATTCTGATTGCCGGCCGATTGCTGCTCGGCGTGGCCCAGGGGCTGATTGGCGTGGGCACCATCAGTTGGTGCATGGGCCAGGTGGGCGTGGAACACACCGCCCGCTCGATTTCCTGGAATGGCATCGCCTCTTACGGGGCCATCGCCATCGGCGCGCCACTGGGGGTGGTGATGGTCGGCGAGCTGGGCTTCGCCAGCCTGGGCATCGCCCTGTCGATGCTGGCCGGCATAGCGCTGTTGATGATTCGCAACAAACCGTCGGTGCCGGTCATTCGTGGCGAGCGCTTGCCCTTCTGGGCGGTGTTCGGGCGCATTGCGCCATACGGAGCGAGCCTGTGCCTGGCCTCGATCGGCTACGGCACACTCACCACGTTCATCACGCTCTTCTATATCAGCCGCGGCTGGACCGGAGCGGCCTGGTGCCTGACGGTTTTCGGCGTCTGCTTCATCCTGGCGCGGTTGATATTCATCTCCAGCATCGCCCGCTTCGGCGGCTTCAGCTCGGCCATTGCCTGCATGAGCATCGAAACCCTGGGGCTGGTATTGCTTTGGCTGGCGCCGAACACCGCGGTCGCGCTGATCGGCGCGGGGCTGGCGGGCTTCGGGCTGTCGCTGGTGTACCCCGCACTGGGGGTGGAAGCGATCAAGCAAGTGCCAAACACCAGCCGTGGCGCGGGATTGAGCGCCTATGCGGTGTTCTTTGACCTGGCGCTGGCGATTGCCGGCCCGCTGATGGGCGCGGTGGCATTGAACCTGGGCTATTCGTCGATCTTCTTCTGTGCCGCGTTGCTGTCGGTCAGCGGGCTGGGCCTGACCCTGCTGCTACGTCGCCAAGCGACAAACGCCCATTATTGATCGGCCGTCCTCATCCCCGCCCGGGTCGGCTTGCCCAAGGCCTCGCCGAAGAAGCGGCTGGCCTCGGAAATCATGGTGCGGTGGATGTCCTTGCGGTCGACACCGTCAGCGTCGGTGCACAACGCCGGCATCGCGGCGATCTGCTCTTCAGTACACGGGGCCAGGAAGACAAAGTGCCCCGCTCCGGCCAGCGTCTTGAAATCCGGTGCGGTAGGCAGCTTGCGGGCCAAGGCGGCGGCGTTTTTATCGAAAGCCACCAGCTTGTCGCCGTCGCCGCTGTACAACAGCACCGGCACATGGACCTCGGCCAGGGTGTGGCGGCCAAATTTCAGGCTCAACGGCGCCATGAGCAACAATGCCCGGACCCTGGGGTCGGCCACCGGGGACAGGTCGTCGCGGTCGGCAATCAATTCGCCTTGGGTATTGCAGGCATCACGATCGTCCGGCCGTTCCTGACAGTAGCGGCGCAGGCGATTGAGGTCTGGCGTGGCGCCCGACAGGATCAACGCCGTCTCGCCACCGGCCGAATAGCCGATCACCCCAACCTGCTCCGCATTAACAAAGGGCGAGAGCATCGGGTCGTTCAACGTCGCGGTAATGGCTTCGGAAATCTGGATCGGCCGGCCATACAGATTGCTCAAGGTCCCGAGCCGGCTGTGATCCTGGGCGTTGTCGCCGGGATGAATCACCGCTACCACCACGAAGCCCTGGCGCGCCAGCGAGGTGGCCAGGTCATGCAGGGCCAGCGGTGTGCCGGTGTTGCCGTGGGAGAGCATCAACAGCGGAAAGCGGCCGATAGCAATTTTGGCATCTGGCGCAGCATCGATCTGGTAGCCATCGAGCAGGCTGGACTGCTCCCTGGCGGTGGACGGATAAAAAGCGAAGGCATGCATCGGTTGCCGATCCAGCGGATCGAGAAAGCTCAGCTCATGAAAACCAGCGCTCCAATGCGGATGCGGTGCCGATGCGGCCTGCACTGAACCCAGGCTGGCGAACAAGCAAAGCAGTAGCCCTGCACCAAGACGTGTCATCGAATGTTCCATCCTCACCAGCCGACAGGGTCCCCTGCCGCTCGCCGCTGTGGCCGTGCATAACCTGCGCCACAAAGCCTGATGCCAGACGCGGAAAAACTCCGCACCCTGACCGTCCATGACGACCAGAATACAGAGTTTTACCAAGCTTGCCCGAAGGGCCTGGTGTTTTTACACAAGCCTTACGCAGCGGCGAACTGTTCGCTGATCTGCGACTGGGCTTGGCTCATGCCCTTGATGCGCATCTCGTCACCCTTGGCCAGCCCTTCGGCACGGACGAACTCGATGTCAGTGATGCCAAGGAAACCAAACATCACTTTCAGGTAATCCTCATGGCCGACGCCGCTCGGCTGACCAGCATGCAGGCCGCCTGCGGTGGACACGATCACCAGTTTCTTGCCGCCGCACAGGCCTTCGAAGCCGGCTTCGGTGTAGCGGAATGTCTGGCCGGCCACGGCGATGCGGTCGATCCAGGCCTTGAGTTGGGTCGGAATGCTGAAGTTGTACATGGGCGCAGCGATCACCACGGCGTCGGCGGCCTGGAACTCGGCCATCGTGGCGGCGCTGAGATCGGCCTCGTGCTGCAGGGCGGCATCGCGCAGTTCAGCGCTGGTGCCGGCGGCGACCAGGGTCTGGGCGGAGAAATGGCTGATGGCGTCAGCGGCCAGATCCCGGTAGGTCACCACGGTTTGTGGCTCAGCGGCTTTCCAGGCTTCAACCACTTCGCGGCTCAATTGGCGGGAGGCAGAGTGGTCGCCGAGGATGCTCGAATCGATGTGCAGCAGTTTCATGTGAGTGCTCTCCAAGTGAGGATCGCAACCAAGGCGATCAATTGCGGACAATCCTATCAATGAAACCAATGGTCGATAAGCCAACAAAAATGCGATAGTTCGTTCTACTGACAGGACAATCGAGTTCGATATGCAAGATCTCAATGATCTGTACTACTTCGCTAAAGTCGTCGAAGCCGGCGGTTTCGCGGCCGCCGGGCGTGTGTTGGGCATTCCCAAATCACGGCTGTCGCGGCGTATCGCCGAGTTGGAAGAGCGCCTCGGCGCCCGTCTGCTGCAGCGCACCACCCGTCAGTTGAAACTGACCGCCGTGGGCGAGCGTTATCTGCGCCATTGCCAGGCCATGCTGTTGGAGGCCGAGATGGCCGACGAAGCAGTGGCAAGCATGTCCAGCGAGCCCCGCGGGCGTCTGCGGGTCTCGAGCCCGGTGGGCCTGGCCCACCAGATGCTGCCGCAGGTGATTGGCACGTTCCTGACGAAATTTCCTCAGGTGCAACTGGAAATGAGCCTGATGAATCGCCGCGTGGACCTGGTAAGCGAAGGCTTCGATGTGGCGCTGCGGGTGCGCGACCTGGGCGACGAAGACCCGTTGCTGGTGACCCGGCGCCTGCGCCAGGCGCAACTGATCCTGGTCGCCAGCCCGGCGCTTGTCGAAGGGCGGCGAATCGACACCCCGGAAGATCTCAAGCAACTGCCGGTGCTAGGGGCATTGGAGGCCGATCGCCTGGTGCATATGCGTTTGCGTAAAGCCGATGGGCAGAGCGTCGAACTGGCCCTGGAGGCGCGGCTAGGCATCGAGGACTTCGTCGTGCGCCGCGCCTGCGCCGTCGATGGCCTGGGTTTTACCTTATTGCCGAGTATGTATTGCGAGCAGGATTTGCACGACGGCACACTGGTGGAATTGTTGCCGCAATGGTCATTGCCGGATGGCTGGCTCCTGGCGGTCTATCCCCATCGACGCGGCGTGCTGCCGGCGGTGCGCGCCTGGATCGACCATCTGGTAGAAGCGTTTGAGAGCTGTGGAGAACGAAAGATATGAGCTTGAGCGAAGAAGATGTCGCACGGTTTTGCCTGGGCTTGCCCGGTGCCCGCGAAGACTACAAATGGGGCGGCGTGCGGGTGTTCTCCATCGCCGGGAACAAGATGTTCGCTCTCCAGGGCCTGCGCAGCGATTCGCTGGCGTTCAAGGTCGACAAGGATCTGTTCCTCGGTCATTGCGACCGCCCGGGCATTCATCCCGCGCCTTACCTGGCGCGGGCCCAGTGGATCATCATGCAGGTGCCCTACCCGCTGGGTGCCGATGAACTGCGAGGCCTGCTGCAACGCTCTCACCAATTGGTGGTCAGCAAATTGCCCAAGCGCACCCAGGTCGGGTTGCTGCTCTAGAGCAACGTCAGCAGGCGCCCCAGGAACAACTGGTCGATCCAGAACACTTGGTGCAACAGCACGATGAACCAGAACACCACCTGAAACGACACCTTTCGGGTCTTGTGGCGAAACACCTGCTGGGCCAGCAGTGCCCCGGGCCAACCACCGGCCAGCTCCACCGCATGCAGCACGTTCTCCGGGGTGCGCCAGGCGTCAATGCGAGCCTTGCGCTTGTCGCTCCAGTACAGCAGAAACGCCAGCAGGCTGACGACGCCATAGGCCACCATCGGCACCCAGGACACCGACCGCAGTCCGAGCAGCAGCGACCCGAACAACGGCAAGGCACACAGCAGGACAAACACTATCAACTTGAGCCGCAGGTTCTGCACGGCGCCGTCGGTATTGCGCGCCACGCGTTTGCGGGTGCCTGGATCGTTCATGGCCGGGCAGCCGTCCAGTCCACCCAGCCGAATTGCCAGGTCGCCAGGATCAACAGGCCGAACGCGATCCGGTACCAGGCGAACACCGCGTAACTGTGACTGGCGATGAAGCGCAGCAGGCCCTTGACCGCGATCATCGCGAAAATGAATGCGGTGACGAAACCGATGGCAAACACCGGGAAATCCGCCGGAACGAACAGCTCGCGGTATTTATAGCCCGAATAGACAGCCGCACCGACCATGGTCGGCATCGCCAGGAAGAACGAGAACTCGGTCGCAGTCTTGCGCGACAGGCCGAACAGCAGCCCACCGATGATGGTCGCCCCCGAACGGGAGGTGCCGGGAATCATCGCAATGCACTGGGCCAGGCCGACCTTCAGGGCGTCCTTCCACGTGATCTCATCCACCGTTTCGGCGTGCACCTGGTGCTGGCGCTTTTCGGCCCAGAGCATCACCAAGCCACCCAATACCAGCGCAGCGGCCACCGTGATCGGATTGAACAGGTATTCGTGGATCAGGTCGGCAAACAGCACGCCCAGCACCACGGCGGGCAGGAAGGCGATCAGCAGATTGGCGGTAAACCGGCGGGCGCCGGGTTGCGTTGGCAAACCGAATACCACGTCGAAGATCTTGCGCCGAAACTCCCAGACCACCGCGAGGATCGCGCCCAGCTGGATAATGATATTGAACGCCATCGAGCGCTCGCCGCCGAACTCGAGCAAGTCGGCGACAATGATCTGGTGCCCCGTACTGGAAATCGGCAGGAACTCCGTCAAGCCTTCTACCACGCCAAGAATCAGTGCCGAAAAGGCGGTCCACAAATCCATTCATCCCCCAAAAGACTATGCTTGCGCAGGTCTCATAAAAATTTTAAGCAATATGCAGGTGCAAACAGCAGGCGCACGGTGACTGCGATTTCTCAAAAAAACCAATGAAAAAATCAGGACAGGCTCAGGTTTTGCGCTGCGGGGCCGAAATCCTATCAGACAAGCCCTGATAACGCTGCCGCGTTATGACCCAGGTCAATCACGCGTACCTGGCGGGCGCTAAAGTGCCGGCCGTCGTTATGACAAGAATAAAAACGGAGTGACAGCGTATGAATAGCTTGCGCAGTGTGTCGATCAGCCGACGCTTGTGGCTCATATTGGTCGTAGCCATCGTGATGTTATTCACGTTGGGCGCGTTCATGTTGAAACAGATCCACACCGACCTCTATCAGGCCAAGGTGCAGAAGACCCAGCATGTGGTGCAGACCGCCAGTGGCGTGCTGACCTACTACCATGGGTTGGAAACCGCCGGCACCCTGACCCGCGACGCTGCGCAAAAGCAGGCCCTGAGCGCCGTGCGCGGCCTGCGCTACAACGAAACTGACTATTTCTGGATCAACGACCTGACACCGGTCATGGTCATGCACCCGACCAACCCGAAACTTGAAGGCCAGAATCTCTCGGCGATCCGCGATCCGAACGGTTATGCGCTGTTCAACGAGATGGTCGCCATCGCCAAGGCCAAGGGCGCCGGCATGATCAACTACCTCTGGCCGAAACCGGGTGCCGAGGCGCCGGTGGCGAAGACTTCCTACGTCAAGCTGTTCGAGCCCTGGGGCTGGATCATCGGTTCGGGCGTGTACGTGGATGACGTGGAAGCCGAGTTCCAGTCCCAACTGATCAAAGCCTCGTTGATCGGCCTGGCAATCACGTTGCTCATGGGGCTGTTATTGACCCTGATCGTGCGCAGCATCGTCCGACCGCTGCAGGAAACGGTCAACGCCATGGCCAACATCGCCAGCGGCGAAAGCGACTTGACCCGCACCCTCGACACCCACGGCCAGGACGAAGTCACGCAACTGGCGCGGCACTTCAACGCCTTTACCGCCAAGCTGCGGCAAGTGGTGACCCAGTTGCAAGCCTCGGCCAGCGCGCTGGGGCAATCCTCCAACGAGTTGGGCAACGATGCCGCCCAGGCCCAGGAGCGCAGCCAGCAGCAGTCGCAACAAATGGAACTGGTGGCCACCGCGATCAACGAAGTGACCTATGGCGTGCAGGACGTGGCGAAGAACGCCGAGCACGCCGCCAGTGAGATGCGCGACGCCGAATCCCAGGCCCAGCAAGGCCAGGTCAATATCGATGGCAGCTTGCAGCAGATCGACCGCCTCTCCCAGACCATCGACCAGGCGGTGGAAGTGATTCGCACCCTGGCGAGCGAAAGCACCCAGATTGGCAGCGTGCTGGAAGTGATCCGTTCCATTGCCGAGCAGACCAACCTGTTGGCCCTCAACGCCGCCATCGAAGCCGCCCGCGCCGGTGAGCAAGGCCGTGGTTTTGCGGTGGTGGCCGATGAAGTACGGTTGCTGGCACAGCGTACGCAAAAGTCCACCGCTGAAATCCAGGCGATGATCGAACGTCTGCAAAACCATTCCGAGGCCGCGGTAAAAGTCATCAGCGACAGCAGCCGCGCCTCCCAACTGACCATCGAACAGGCCGGCCTGGCGGGTGCCAGCCTTAACGCTATCGGCCAGGCCCTGCGCAACCTCAACAGCCTGAACGCCTCCATCGCCAGTGCCACCCTGCAGCAGGCCCATGTCGTGGAAGACATCAACCAGAACGTCACCCAGGCGGCCGGACTGTCCCACAGCACGGCCGTGGCGGCCGAACAGTCGAGCCTGGCGAGCACGCGGCTCAAGGCACTGAGTGAACAATTGAACGGGTTGCTCACACAGTTCCGGGTCTAAGGATTGATGGACTCTTTGTGGGAGCGAGCTTGCTCGCGATGACGGCGGCACATTCAGCACTGATGCAAGCTGAGCCACCGCTATCGCGAGCAAGCTCGCTCCCACAGAGGGGGGTGTACTGAGCCCAGGTTTCGTCCTCACCGCAAATCCCTTGTGGAAGCGAGCCTGCTCGCAATAGCGTCGGCACAGCCAGCATTGATATTGGAGCTGCCCACGCCATAACGTTTACAATCCCCGCCCTCTCCCTCTTCCCCAAGGAATCGCCATGTCCGGGCTTGAACTGTTTGCCGCAGCCCTCGGCGTGATTGCTGTCTGGCTGACCGTCAAGCAGAACCCCTGGTGCTGGCCGATCGGCCTGGTCATGGTGTTGCTGTACAGCTGGATTTTCTTCGAGGTGAAGTTGTACTCGGACATGTTGCTGCAGGTGATCTACGCCGTGCTGCAACTCTATGGCTGGTGGCAATGGACCCGCGCCGGGCAGCATCATGATGGCCGGCAGGTGACGCGCCTGGGTGGGCCATCGGTGCTGCTCGGGTTGGCCATCGGTGCCGCAGGCAGCTTGATGCTGGGCGCCGCCATGGCGCATTGGACCGACGCCGCCCAGCCCTGGCTCGACGCGGCGCTCACCGGTTTCAGCCTCGTGGCCCAGTGGTGGATGGCGCAGAAGCGCGTGCAATGCTGGCCCCTGTGGATCGCCCTGGACGTCATCTTCGTTGGCCTGTTCGTCTACAAGGACCTGCACCTCACCGCCGCGCTCTACGCCCTGTTCACCCTGTTGGCGATCCAAGGCTGGCGGGAATGGCGCGCCGATCCGGCCCTGCGCGCATGAAGGTGGTGGTTCTGACCGGCCCGGAATCCAGCGGCAAGAGCTGGCTGGCGGCGCAGTTGCAGACGCATTTCGGCGGTTTGCGGGTGGATGAATACGTTCGCCATTTCATGGAACAGCACCTGCGCGATACCTGCCTGGGCGACATCACCGACATCGCCACCGGCCAATTGGCCTGGGAGGACATGGCTCGTGCCCGGCTGCCGAGGTTGCTGATCCTCGACACCCATCTGTTGAGCAATATCCTCTGGAGCCAGACCCTGTTCGATGACTGCCCAGCCTGGCTCGAGCCGGCCTTGCTCGCGCGCCATTACGACTTGCACCTGCTGTTGAGCCCCGAGCAGGTCGAATGGATCGGTGACGGCCTGCGCTGCCAGCCTGACCTGGCAGAGCGCCTGCGCTTCTTCGACGCGATCGAGCATTGGCTGGTCCGGCACCAGCAGCCTTTCCAAGTAATCGAAGGTGATTGGGTGCAACGTCGGGAGCGGGTGTTCGCAGCCGTTACCCGGCTGCTCGACGCCTGACCCCTGTGACGGGGGTGACAGCCACATTTGTTCCATGCCTGAAACACTTCCATGTGCGTCAACCCCTGCCCCAGGGCCCTTTCACACAATTGTCATCGTCACTGTCAGTTTCTTGAAACACCTCACTGCACTGCCTGGATCCAGAGCCAAGCGATAGCGCACGGCCATTAACGCCCATCAGGGCTGTCTCACGGATGAAACAGATCCGCTCTGCAGTCCATGCAAAAAAAACCTAACTCATTGAATTAACAGTCCTTCCAAAACCCGGCACAACACATGCTCCTCTTCTTCCCAACGCTGACTAGGGCCAGCCCACCGAAGAAGGAATCGATGCCGTGGGGACTTTCAAAAGAAGTTTGACCTGCCTGCTGGTGATCGGCTGCGCCGCCGGCGCGACACTCAGCCTACCGGTACAGGCCGAGGGCAACGGCGTCATTGTGCTCAACCGTGACGTGCAACCCGTGCACATTGGTCGCTACGGTGGCAAAGACCCCTACCCGACCACCGTCAACGCCAACCCATCCGACCGAATCAATCAGGCGATCACCAGCACTGAACTCAGTGATGGCGAGTTCGCCAGCGTTGCCAGCGGCTCTTCGATCCGCAACACCATCAACCCGAACACCGGCGTGCAGGGCCTGAATGTCGTCACCAATCCCAACGGCATGCCCGGCATGAGTGCCGGTCATGGTGGCGGCAGCGGAGGCGCGATCTCCGGCACCATCAACCGCTCGCTGAGTTCCGGACTGGCCCCATTGGGTCGGCTGGCGGGAGGCCAGTGACATGAAGCCTGTCTTGTTTCTGCTTACCCTGCTCGGCACCTCCATTGCGCTCGCCGATCCAGGCGTGGCGGTGGTCAGTAGCGCCACCCTGCAGGATTCCGGCAGCCAGTACACCGGCAACTTCAACGTCAACCAGGCGGCCGGCGACCAGACCCAGCAAACCAACACCCGGGCCATCGCCATTGGCACCCATGCCCAGGCCACCACCCGCGTACACCAACGCCTGGACACGCCAGCCAACCCGTCCATGAACGCAACCGCCCACATCGGCGGCAACTCATTCACCAACGGTAACGGGGTACTGGGCGTCAACCAGTCCGCCGGGGCCAACAACCAGATGGCCAATGTCATGCGAGTGGGCATCAGTGCCCATCCGCAGAGCATTGACGACAGCGCCCTTTCTCAACAGAACGTGGCGTTGCTACCGAACTCAGGAGCAACTGGCACCCCAACCGGCAGTCGCCAGGTCGCCACCAGCGACCAGGCATTCACCGGCAGCCGTGGGGTCATCCAGGTGAACCAGAGTGCCGGGGTGGGGAACCGCATGGCTAACACCCTGAGCATCCGGGTCGCTGACTGACCCGGATACAGCACCCATAAGAAAGTACTGACACTTAACCAACGACACGCAAGGAGAAACACCATGAAACCTACAATGGCACTCAAACCATTGGTTTTCGCTCTCGCCGCTGTCATGGCAATGGCCGCACAGGCCGGTGGAAACGGTAACGGCAACGGGCACGGCAATGGTCATGGCGACCATGGTCCCAAGGGCCCAACGTGGGAAGAACAACTTTCCATCAATGCCAGCGCGATGGCTACCGTGATCGATGAGCAGAGCAGCGACGGCAACGAAGTGCTCAACCAGGGCACCAAAAACACCGCCGAAGCCACCGACTCCCTCAATGGCAGCAACGGTAACATGGGGGCGAACATCGCCGCCGGCGACGGAAACCAACAAGATAACGCCGCAGCGCTGGCTACTGCCGACGAAAGCTTCATCTTCGGCTCGGCTGTCGCCGCCTCCAGTGCCACGCAAACCAACACCAACAACTATGTAAAAAACAACTCGACCCACAACAACGCCTCGCTCACCAATGCGGGCAACAACGGCTCCGGCAACATCGGCATCAACGTGACCGCCGGTAACTTCAACCAACAGAAAAACAACCTGGCCATCGCGGTATCGGGTGGCCGTGTCGCACAGGCCTCTGCCGAGGCCAATCAGTCCTCCACCGGCCTTGTGGTCGACAACAAAGGCGTGCGGACCTACAAAACCGACACCCTCACCAGCACCTACGCCGCTTCTGGCACCTTCAAGGCCAAAGGCACCGGCACCGTGGAAGATGACGACCATGGCGGATGGGGCAACAGAGGTGGCAACGGCGGCGGTCACGATGACGATAAGTTCAAGTTCTCCGCAGTGGGCACTTTCGAACTGTCCGGCACCAACACTCAGCAAGTGCTGACCCGCGACGGCTGGAAAAACCCTGTGATCAACAACGCCACCATGACCAACTCCATGAACGGCTTCTCCGGTAACGGCGGCGCCAACGTGTCGGCGGGCGTGGGCAACCAGCAAAGCAACTCGCTGTCCATCGCCGCTGGCTGCAGAGCCTGCATGTAAAAAGTACCACTGTGGGAGTAGTGGCTCTGTGGGAGCACCGTTTGCTCGCGATGAGGTCGTCACGTACGGCACCTCTGCTGGCTTTAAAATCGCTATCGCAAGCAAGCTTTGCTCCCACGGGCTCGCTCCCGCAGGGGGCTTTTTTTTCCAGGATTTCTACCAGGTGTATTGATCATGCGTGCCACTGCCCTTTCCCTGCTGCTTTGCATGGCGTGCGTGGCTGAAGCTGCGCAAATGCCGGTCGCCGCCCTGCCTGGCGGCATGCTGGTCTTCAAACAGGTGCAAAGCGTACGCGAGCGCAAGTTCAGCGACATCGTCGAGCAGAAAACCGATTTCAGCTGCGGTGCTGCCGCGCTGGCCACGGTGCTGCGCCAGGCCTATTGGCTTGACGTCGATGAAGAACACGTCATCAAGGGCATGCTGATTAATGCCGACCATGACCTGGTCCGCACCCAAGGGTTTTCCATGCTGGACATGAAACGTTACGTGGAAGCCATCGGCATGCGCGCCCGGGGCTACCGGATACCGCCCGAGAAGATCGAAGCGGTGACGATTCCGGT
Organism: Pseudomonas viciae; assembly: GCF_004786035.1. NCBI lineage: Bacteria > Pseudomonadati > Pseudomonadota > Gammaproteobacteria > Pseudomonadales > Pseudomonadaceae > Pseudomonas > Pseudomonas viciae. The sequence continues at coordinate 2,959,548 of NZ_CP035088.1, read as the reverse complement.
GGTGGTCCTGATGGAAATACGCGGCTACAAGCACTTCGTGGTGTTGCAGCGGGCCGATAAGCAATGGGTCTACATCGGCGACCCGGTGCTGGGGCACAAGCGCTACAGCCATGATGAGTTCGTCAAAGGCTGGAATGGCATCGTCTTTGCCATCGTCGGTCCGGGTTATGACAAGACCAATGCGTTGCGCAGCCCTCCGCAACCGCTGACGGCACGTAACAAGCTGGACGGTTTCAACCCGGTCAAGGATGCAGAACTGATGGATTTCGGCTTCATACAGAGCGACTTCTTTTAATCGCCGACAAACTGCCAACGCCAATAAGTACAAAAGGGGCAGGAAGCTCCGGGAGCAACACATGAAAACTTCACACTGGCTGTCGCTGGCCTGCCTGGCCGCGACCGCCTCGGGCTATGCCCATGCCGGATTCAAACCCATCGAAGTCAAGGACCAGGAGCTTGCCGAGCTACGCGGTCGTTATGTCATGCCCGGCCGCGTCATCAGCTTCGGCATCGTCATGAGCAGTACCTGGCGCAACGCCAGCGGCGATCTGATCGGCGCCAGCAGTTCCATGCAGATCCAGGCCGCCACCGTCAAACCGCAATTCTACGTCTCGACCATCCAGCAAACCGGCAACGGCAGCGCCCCGGAACAGGGCAGCGGCACGATCGCCGGTGGTGCCGGCCTGGGCAGCAGCCAGGGCGTAACCCAGAGTGTACGCGCCGCCGGCGATGGCAACAGCGCCTACAACAACGTCACCATCAACGTGAAGGAGAGCAGCCACGCGCCCGCACTGGCACCGTCCCAAGGGCAGTTGCTGACCAAGGGCCAGACCATCAGCGGCAGCAACGCCGCCGGCAGCGTCGCGGTCACTGCCACCGGCAGCGGTGTGCAAATGGCTATCCAGGCCAACCACAACCAGGGCAGCACCCTGCAACAAGTGGCCCAAGGCGGCTTGCTGCAGAACACCCGCCTGCTGGGCAACAGCAACCTGGTCAACAACATGACGCAGCTCAATGTGGTGCTGAACAATAATGGCCCCAGTGCCGGGGCTCTGGACTGCAACCTGACCCAACTACGCGGCCTTCGTAACCTCGGTTATTGAGCTACGCTGATCTGCGACCATTGGGCAAATAAGGACGGCATATTTCATGTATCGATCCGTATCGTTGCGCGCTGTCATGTGTTTAAGCACGTTGTTCCCGGCGACCGTGTTGCAAGCGGCACCGGACGCGGACATCGAGGCCCTGAAACAGGAACTTCTCGAGCTCAAGCAACGATACGAGGTCCAGCAAAAGGCCCTGGCGGTGCTCGAACAGCGGGTTCGCCAAGTGGAGGACCAACCCGCCGCCCCACCGCCCAAGCGCCTGGCCAAATCCCCGGCCGACATGAAAGGCAACCAGACCGCAGCTGGCAGCGGGGCCACGGCCGGCGGCAGCGGCTACGGGCAATCCCTGGCCGATGATTCGCAACCGGCCCAAAGTGTCTCCAACCTGTATGACGAAGCCAGTGGCTTCTTTGGCGGCGGTAAATTCAGCTTCGAAACCGGCGTGACCTATTCACGCTACGACACGCGGCAACTGATCCTCAACGGCTTCCTGGCCCTGGATTCGATTTTCCTGGGCAACATCAATCTGGACCGGATCAAGGCCGACACCTGGACGCTGGACCTCACCGGTCGCTATAACTTCGACAATCGCTGGCAGTTCGACCTCAACGTGCCAGTGGTCTATCGCGAGTCCACCTATCAGTCGGGGGGTGCGAGTGGAGGAGCAGGCAGCGTCACCAGCGAAGAAACCGTGACGCGCGATCCCACCATTGGCGACGTCAACTTCGGCGTCGCCTACAAGTTCATGGACGAATCGATCAACACCCCGGACGCAGTGGTTACCCTGCGCGTCAAGGCGCCAACGGGCAAGGATCCGTTCGGCATCAAGCTGCGCCAGTCCCCGGCCAACACCAACCTGTTCGTGCCTGAAGACCTGCCCACCGGCAACGGCGTCTGGTCGATCACCCCCGGGATCTCCCTGGTCAAGACCTTCGACCCGGCCGTGCTGTTCGGCACCCTGTCCTACACCCACAACCTGGAAGAGTCATTCGACGACATCAGTTCAACCGTCAACCAGAAGGTCCCGGGCAAGGTGCGGATCGGCGACAGCTTCCAGATCGGCGCCGGCATCGCCTTTGCCTTGAACGAGAAGATGAGCATGTCGTTCTCGGTTTCTGACCTCATACAAAAGAAAAGCAAGCTCAAGCAGGACGGCGGGGATTGGGAATCGGTGGTCTCCAGCGACGCCAACGCCGGCTACTTCAACATCGGCATGACCGTGGCGGCCAGCGACAACCTGACCATCGTGCCCAACCTGTCCATCGGGCTGACCGACGACGCGCCGGACTTCACCTTTAGCCTGAAGTTTCCGTATTACTTCTAGCGCAGAGAATTGCTTTAAGCGCATCCCTTGTGGGAGCGAGCTTGCTCGCGAAGGCATGGTGTCAGATTAATCAATCTCACTGACATACCGCCTTCGCGAGCAAGCCCGCTCCGACAAGGGGTTTTGTGTTGGAAGCTCTAACGGATTTGATGCTTGTGCAGCAACCGATAGAAAGTCGGCCGGGACACGCCCAGCACCCTGGCCGCCACGCTCAGGTTATCGCTGTGGCGGTTGAGCACATCGCTCAGTGCCTGGCGCTCGGCGCGGGTCTTGTAATCCTCCAGGGTGCCCATCGGTGCAACGACACCCTGATGGCTGGCCAGGCCAAGGTCGCGGGCCTCGATCTGCCGCCCCTCCGCCAGCACGAGCCCACGACGGACACGGTTGGCCAGCTCCCGCACATTGCCCGGCCAGTCATGCATGCCCATCGCCACCAGCGCATCTTCGCTGAAGCTACGGGGCCGGCGGCCGGTTTCCTGGCTATAGAAATGGGAAAAGTGACTGGCCAGCATCGCCAGGTCGCCATGGCGTTCACGCAACGGCGCCATCACCACCTGCAACACGTTCAAGCGGTAGTACAGATCCTCGCGAAAACGCTTGTGCTCAATGGCCGCCTCAAGGTCGACGTGGGTGGCCGCCAAGACCCGCACATCGACCGCAATCGGCTGGCTGCCGCCGACCCGTTCAATGTGTTTCTCCTGCAGAAAACGCAGCAGGTTGGCCTGCAATTCCAACGGCAAGTCACCAATTTCATCCAGGAACAGCGTGCCACCATGGGCCGCCTCGATCCGCCCGACCTTGCGTTGGTGAGCCCCCGTGAAGGCCCCCTTCTCATGGCCGAACAACTCGGACTGGATCAGGTGCTCCGGAATGGCGCCGCAGTTGATCGCGATGAAGGGTTTATTGCGGCGGTGAGACTGGCAATGCAACGTGCGTGCGACCAGTTCCTTGCCGGTGCCGCTCTCACCCCGAATCAACACCGGCGACTCGGCGGGCGCCAGTTTGCTCAACAACTTACGCAGCTCGCGTATGGGCTTGCTGTCGCCCAGTAGCTCATGTTCGGGCTGATCAATGTGAACCGAACCCTGCCCTCGCAGACGCGCCATGCCAAACGCCCGCCCCAGTGTCACCTGAACCCGGGAGACATCAAATGGCAAGGTATGGAAGTCGAAAAACCACTCACAGACAAAATCACCCACATTTTGTAAACGCAGCACTTCCTGGCTGAGCACAGCGATCCACTCGGTACCGCTGCGACTGATCAACTCCTTGACCGCTTCCGGGCGCTCCAGGTGAAAAGGCTGCAAGCGCAAAAGCCCGACATCGCAGGTGCGATCGCCAGCATGTTCGAGTGAACAGCTGGCGACGTCCCAGCCGATGCTGCGCAGACCTGGCAACAGGCGATGACAATCATCGCAAGGATCAACCACAAGTAGACGACGCGACGTGATGGCTTCGATCATGACTGATCCTTGGCGCCAAAATTAAGAAATATTAGTAAAAACAGTCGTTTGGCAAACCTGCATGTAACAGTAGCAAGAAGTTGACACGCCCTTGTATCAATTGATTATCGAAATCGCCACAAAGCGGTTATAAGCAAGCCTTCGTTAGTTGCCCACGTCTGAATCTTTCATGCAGCTTTCAAACAAAAGCCTAAAAGCCTTGTCTGAAAGAAAGTCGAAATTTATTTAAAGATTGTGTGACCTGCCCCCCTGTTGCGGACATCAGTACAAGTAACCCGCCGCACGGTACGCCCAACCGACGGCAGATCATTTGATTGGGCACACTTAAGAGAAAATGCCATGAACGCCCCGCTCCGTATCAACGAAGCTCTTTTGATTGCCGACCGCGCATTCCGTCCTTTCCAGTGCGTGGCCTGGGCTCCACAAGACGGTAACGGCGAACTGAGTCTGACCGTCATCGACCGCACCAATACTCATATTGGTCGCACTCAGATCCCAAGCAGCGCTTATACCGACCCAGCCCAACTGGCCAACCTGTTGAAACAGGCCCGTGCCGAATTGAGCGAGGAAGGTTACACACTGCAATCCTGGTCCATGCCTGAATAACACGTCGCTAAAGCCTATTATTGATTGCAGGCTAGGTACTGGGTCGTAAAGCCATTGTTATGGCACGAATCGCCCCTGTATCTGTAGAATCTGACAGTTGTGCGCTGTCACGTTCAGGGGTTGAATGTTGCCCTCATGCAGTCGTCGCGCCCCTTCCGGGCTGGTCGACGCGCAAGGAGAGGCATGCATGCTCGATCAATCCGCGTTTGCGCTTCCGACGGCTGCGGCTCACGCCGGGCAACTCGACCCAGGCTTTGCCACTACTGGCAAAGCCTGGGTTCATTTCACCGATAGTATTTCAAGCCTGACCACCGGGGTGACCATCGATCACGTCGGGCGGATCCTGGTTGCGGCCAGGATCGAGACCGCCCACGGCAGCCGGTTCGGACTGGCGCGGCTCAACCATGACGGTTCGACCGATCCAGGTTTCGGAACCCGCGGCTGCATCATCGGCTCTTTTGAACACGACTTCGAAGCGACCGCTGGCAAAGTGATTGAGTTGCCCGACGGACATATCCTGTTGTCAGGCCTGCACTACGAAAACGCCGACCGTACCCTTCCCGCCCTGGCGCTGTTCGATCAACAGGGCCGCCTCGTCCAACGCTTCGGCAACGCCGGACGGCAGGTCATCCGGCTCAGCGGCGATCTCTCCCAAGGCCTGCGCGATCCCTGGCTCCCACCCGGCGTTCCCGGCCTCGAAGCCTGCGACATGCAAGTGCAGGCCGATGGACGAATTCTCCTGCTGGCCAACCATCATTACCAATTGTCCGACCATGTCGGCGTGCTGATCCGGCTCCTGCCGGACGCCACACTGGATACCTCGTTCAACGGTCGCGGTTTTGTGATGGTCCGGCGCTTATTGAAAAACACCTGGCTGGGTTGCCTGGCGCTCCAGGCCGACGGCAACATTGTGGTTGGCGGCGCCATCGACTTGCCCCAGCAAGGCTTGTTAGCTCGCTATGACCCCAGCGGCAAACTGGATGATAGCTTCGGCGACGGCGGCTTCATGTCCATCATGGCCCAGGATCACAGCGTGATGGTCAGCCAGATCGTTCAACATGAAAACGGTGATTTGCAGGCATTCGGCAGCAGCCGCGATCCGATGCATAGCCTGTCCCTTAAAGTGCGCCCGGATGGCAAGCCAGACCGCCACTGCAACCAGGGCCAATGTCGACTTCTGAAAATTGGGCGCAATCCCAGCCAGTGGACTGCCGCCGAGGTTCAACCGGACGGAAAACTGGTGACCGTCGGCGCCACTATCGGCGGAATCGATGCCGATTTCGTGCTCGCCCGGCATTTGCCGGATGCCAGCCTCGATCCGGATTTCGGCCAGGGCAAAGGCTGGGTCCGTACGCGACTGGGCTACAGCCTGGACACCGCCACCTGCGTCGCAGTGCAGGCTGACGGAAAAATCCTGGTGGGGGGATATTCGCTTCACGGCATTTATCGAGCGGTGGTGGCGCGGTATTGGGCCTGAGCCGGACGGTCCCGGATGAGTTATATCAATTCCTACGCTTGATATTCCGCATTTCTTACGGCAAGTTGCGCGCTTCTAATTAAAAGGAGCAGCCGATGTCCGGTTCAATGGCTCAAGCGTTCGCGCACAACTTTCTTGGGCACTCACCGCGTTGGTACAAGGCGTGCATTATCACCTTCCTGATACTCAATGCCGTGGTGCTGTGGACCCTTGGCCCGGTCATTGCCGGCTGGATGTTGGTAGTCGAGTTCATTTTTACCCTCGCCATGGCTCTTAAATGCTATCCGCTGATGCCCGGCGGGCTGTTAGTCATTCAAGCGGTGGCACTGGGCATGACCACGCCCAAAGCGCTTTACGATGAGTTGGTGCACAATTTTCCGGTGCTTTTGCTGTTGATGTTTATGGTGGCCGGGATTTACTTCATGAAGGACTTGCTGCTGTTTTTATTCTCACGCCTGTTGCTGGGCGTGCGGTCAAAGGCAATGTTGTCCTTGATGTTCTGCTTTCTCTCGGCATTCCTGTCGGCGTTCCTTGATGCACTGACTGTCACGGCGGTGATCATCAGCGCCGCCGTTGGCTTTTATGCTGTGTATCACCGCGTGGCCTCAGGCAACGACCCCCGTCAGGACAGCAACATTGATGAGGACCACGACCTGCCGTCATTGCACCATCAAGACCTTGAGCAATTCCGTGCATTCCTGCGCAGCCTGTTGATGCATGGTGCCGTGGGCACGGCCCTGGGCGGCGTGTGTACGCTGGTGGGCGAGCCGCAGAACCTGCTGATCGGCCATGAGATGGGCTGGCATTTTGTAGAGTTCTTTCTGAAAGTCGCACCCGTTTCGCTGCCAGTGCTGTTCGCCGGCCTGGTGACCTGTGTGGCATTGGAGAAGCTGCGCTGGTTCAACTACGGCGTCCTGCTCCCCGATAACGTACGCTCGGTGCTGGCGAATTTTGCTGAACAGGACAATCAGCAGCGCACCCCCCGTCAGCGAGCGGCCCTGATAGTACAAGGCATCGCGGCGCTGATTCTGATCGCCGGCCTGGCTTTGCATATTGCCGAAGTCGGCTTGATAGGGTTGATGGTGATTGTGCTGATCACCGCGTTTACCGGAATTACCGATGAACACCGTGTCGGCAATGCCTTCAAGGAAGCGATGCCATTCACCGCATTGCTGGTGGTGTTCTTTGCCGTGGTCGCGGTTATTCATGACCAGCATTTGTTCACGCCGCTGATTCAATGGGTGCTCGCCCTGCCCGCCGATCAACAGCCGGGCATGCTGTTCATTGCCAACGGCCTGCTGTCGGCCATCAGCGACAACGTGTTCGTGGCGACCATCTACATTACCGAAGTGAAGCAGGCCTTCGTCTCCGGCCACATGAGCCGTGAGCAGTTCGAGACCCTGGCAGTGGCCATCAATACCGGCACCAACCTGCCCAGCGTCGCCACACCCAACGGGCAGGCCGCTTTCCTGTTCCTGCTGACCTCGGCGATTGCACCGCTGATTCGCCTGTCCTATGGCCGGATGGTCTGGATGGCCTTGCCCTACACCGTGGTGATGGGTGGCTTGGGCTGGTATGCAGTGACTTATTGGTTGTAAACCACACGCCTGTGGGAGCGAGCAAGCTTGCTCCCACAGGAGCCCTTAAAAAGGTCGCTATCGAGGCAGGATGTACCGCTCGATCGCCAGTGCCGCGCCGTCGTCGACAACGGCGGCGGTAATGACATCGGCCTGACGCTTGATCGTCTCCTCCGCCTGCCCCATGGCGATCGACAAACCCGCACGATGAAACATCGCCGGGTCGTTGCCACCATCCCCCATCGCAGCGGTCTGCTCCAACGGCACGTCCAGAAACGCCGCCAGGGTTGCCAGCGCTTCGCCCTTGTTGGCTTTCATCGCCGTGACGTCCAGATAGATCGGTTGCGAACGCGACACCTGGGCCTGGCCCTTGAGCAGCGGATGCAGCCGGCCTTCCAGCTCAACCAACAGCTCCGTATTGGCGCTGGTGGCGACGATCTTGTCGATACGTTCCAGGTAGGGTTCGAAGCTGTCGACCTGTACCGGCGGATAACCCAGACCGCGGGTTTCCACCGGCACCATCGGCCCGTTGGCGTCACGCACCAGCCAGTCGCCATCGGCAAATACCCAGACCTCGATGCCGGGCTGATCGGCGTACAGCGCCAGGGTGGTCAGGGCCGCCTCAGGTGGCAGGTAATGCACGGCGAGGAAACTGCCGTCCGGATGAACCAGGGTGCCGCCATTGAACGCAGCGGTGGGCAGGTCGACGCCAAGGGCCTCGATCTGTTGCAACATCGCCCGGGGCGGCCGCCCAGTGGCGAGACTGAACAGCACACCGGCCTCGCGCAAGGCGCGAACGGCTTCGATGGTACGTTGGTTGAGACTATGGTCGGGCAGCAGCAATGTGCCGTCCATGTCACTGAGCAAAAAGCGGATGGGTTGTTTCACCTGATCACTCATCCGAGGCTGTGCCAGACGCGACCGTCGCGTGTCAGCAGATCATCGGCGGCCGAAGGCCCGTCTTCACCGGCCTTGTAAGGCTGGATCGTTTCGTCCTGCTTCCAGGCGTCAAGGAACGGCTGCACCGCACGCCAACCGTTCTCAATGTTGTCGGCACGCTGGAACAGCGTCTGATCACCCGTCAGGCAATCGTAGATCAGGGTTTCATAACCGGTGGATGGCTGCATTTCGAAAAAATCCTTGTAGGCGAAGCCCAATTCAATGTTCGCCATGTCGAGTGCCGGCCCCGGCCGTTTGGCCAGCAGGTCGAACCACATGCCTTCATTGGGCTGAATCTGGATTCTCAGGTACGTAGGTTGCAGTTCGTCGACTTCGGTATCACGGAACTGCGCGTAAGGCGCCGGCTTGAAGCAGATGACGATTTCCGTGTCCCGCACGCTCATGCGCTTGCCGGTGCGCAGGTAGAACGGCACGCCCACCCAGCGCCAGTTATCGATCATGACCTTGAGGGCGACATAGGTTTCGGTGCTGCTGTCGACAGCCACGTTGGCTTCCTGGCGATAGCCGTTGACCGGCTTGCCCGCGACCTCACCGGCACTGTACTGACCGCGTATCGAGTTGGCGCGGGCCTGTTCCACCGACCAGGGTCGGATCGCCCCCACCACCTTGGCCTTTTCCCCACGTACCGCGTCTGCGCCAAATGCCGCCGGCGGCTCCATCGCCACCATGGCGAGCAGTTGAAACAGATGGTTGGGCACCATGTCCCGCAGGGCGCCGGTGTGTTCATAAAAACTGCCACGGGTCTCCACGCCGACGGTCTCGGCGGCGGTGATTTGTACGTGGTCGATGTAGTGGTTGTTCCAGAACGCCTCGAACAAGCTGTTGGAGAAACGGCTGACCAGAATGTTCTGCACCGTTTCCTTGCCCAGGTAATGGTCGATCCGATAGATCTGCTTCTCGCCCATGACCTTGAGCAGGCAGGCATTCAGTGCCTCGGCGGTTTGCAGGTCGGAGCCGAACGGCTTTTCGATCACCACGCGGCGGAAAGCATCCTCCTGCTCCTGAAGCAACCCGGCCGCACCAAGGCGGCTGACCACTTCACTGAAAAAGCGCGGCGCGGTCGCCAGGTAGAAAACCGCATTGCCGGTGCCGCTGGCGGCGATTTTCGCCGCCAGCGCCTGGTAGGTGCTGTCATCGAGAAAATCACCCTGAACGTAACTGATGCCCCTGGCCAACTTGGCCCACAGTTGCGGGTCGAGCGCCCGGTCGGGGTCGCCGCCCTTGTTCGCCGCCTCGCTACGGATGAAGTTCTCGAGTTTCTTGGCGAAGTCCACATCGCTGATGGCGTTGTGGTCGACGCCAATGATCCGCAGCCCATCGCCCAGCAGACCGTCACGACCGAGATGGTAAAGCGCCGGCATCAGCAGGCGCTTGACCAGGTCACCATGGGCACCGAACAGAAACAACGTGGTCGGCGGCGCGGGTTCTGCCTTGGATTTGCTGCCGATCGAGGTCATTTTTTCGGTGTCTCCACGTGACCGCCAAAGCCGAAGCGCATGGCCGAGAGCATCTTGTCGCCGTACGTGCTTTGCTGACGGGAACGGAAACGGGCAAACAGCGAGCTGGACAGCACCGGGACCGGCACCGCTTGTTCGATGGCCGCCTCGATGGTCCAGCGCCCTTCCCCGCTGTCAGCGACTTCGCCGGAAAACCCGTCGAGTTGCGGATCATTGGCCAACGCGTCGGCGGTCAAGTCCAGCAACCAGGACGAAACCACGCTGCCACGCCGCCAGACCTCGGCAATATCGGCCACGTTCAGGTCGAAACGCTGTTCCGCTGGCAGGCTTTCGCTGGATTTGGTCTTGAGAATGTCAAAACCCTCGGCGAAGGCCTGCATCATTCCGTATTCGATGCCATTGTGGATCATCTTCACGAAATGCCCGGAACCCGCTGGGCCCGTGTGGATGTAGCCGCGTTCGGCGCGGTCATCGTCAGACTTGCGGTCACGGGTGCGCGGGATATCGCCCATGCCTGGGGCCAGGCTATCGAACAGCGGATCCAGGCGCCTCACCACATCGGCGTCACCGCCAATCATCATGCAGTAACCGCGCTCCAGGCCCCAGACGCCACCGGAGGTGCCGACGTCGATGTAGTTCAAGCCCTTCTCCGACAGGGTTTGGGCGCGACGGACGTCGTCCTTGTAGTACGTGTTACCGCCGTCAATGATCACATCGCCCGCCTCTAGCAGTTCGCTGAGGACGTTGATGGTGTCTTCGGTGGGTGCGCCGGCCGGTAGCATGACCCAGACTGCCCGTGGTTTTTCCAGGCCGGCGACCAGTGCCGGCAGGTCCGCGACGCCCATCGCGCCCTCCTGGCGCAGGTTTTCGACAAAAGCGGCATTGCGGTCGTAGACGACAGTGGTGTGCCCATTGAGCATCAGGCGCCGCGCAATATTGCCGCCCATGCGGCCCAGTCCAATAATCCCGAGTTGCATGTGCTGATGCTCCCTACTACAAATAAAGGTGTGTCAAAGATGAAACGCTATCGACTAGTGGAGGTTAGTCCAGAGCATTGCTGCATAGTTTCCGGGTAATTCGAGCGATCACAAGGGATAACGCTCCAGATCCGGCCGAAGACACAGCGACCATGAAAAATAAAAAAGTTCCAATCACAAGCAAAAGAAATCAGAATCGGCGCCGATAGTAGAGGTGTCGACCAAAAGCTGGCGGCATCTCTATAGTTGATGTAGCCATTTGCGAGGTGAGCAATGGGCCCTGTCGTTACCACACGTCCTCCCCAAACCCTTTACGTGACCATTCGTCGCGACGAATTGCGCCTACTCAAAGAAGAGCGTGATCTGCTGCTCGATGAAGTGATGCAGTTGCGCATGCAGTTGCAGCACTCCCAGCTACCCCACCAAAGCCAGTCTGTGGCTCGGTAAGCGTCCCAGAGGCACAGCGCCAGCGCGTGACACTGGCCAGGCCAGTGTCACTTCCATGTAAGCCTGCCATGTGCACGTGTGGCGAGGGGATTTATCCCCGCTGGACCGCGTAGCGGTCCCGAACCTGCGTGCGCGGCCTGCCGGGCTGGCCAAGTACCTACCCTAGTAGGGTTGCTGCGCAACTCAACGGGGATAAATCCCCTCGCCACAGATAAATCCCTCTGGTGCATTCGCGCCCGCGCCAGCATTTTGTATCCAAAAAAATCACAAACTTTTCACACCCTTACCGCGATACTCCCGGCCTTTTAGGGTTGCTCGGCGTATGCCTACGGTCACCAATCCGGTGCCGACGGCTTCGTCGATAACGGCTGGAGCGCTTGATGAGCTTGTTCAAACGCAGCAAAACGACTGCGAAAGGTTTCGACTGGGCCGGATTCGGCTGGCTTTTTCTGTTCTTCTGGTATTTCTCGGGCATCACCCAACTGCTCATTCTGCTGAGCGACACTTCCGGTTTCACCGGGTTTCGCCAAGCGTTCGTGATGAGTGCGCTGTGGTTGGCGCCTATGCTGCTCTTCCCCGCCCGCACGCGCGTGCTCGCCGCCTTGATCGGCGTGGTGCTGTGGGCTTGCTCCATGGCCAGCCTGGGTTATTTCTTCATTTACCAACAGGAGTTTTCCCAGAGCGTCATCTTCATCATGTTCGAATCGAACGTGTCTGAAGCCGGCGAGTACATGACCCAGTATTTTGCCTGGTGGATGGTCGCGGCCTTCCTGGCCCACACCGCCGTCGGTTACTGGCTCTGGACCCGTCTGCGCCCTGTGTACTTGCCTCGGGGCCAAGCCTGGGTGGCGGCGGCCGTGATCGTCGTGGCCGTGGTCGGTTATCCACTGGTCAAGCAGACCTTGCGAGCCGGCAACTTCGCCAAGGGCCTGGAGAAACTCGAAGATCGCATCGAGCCCGCCGTGCCGTGGCAGATGCTGGTGGCCTATCGTCGCTACGGCGAACAGCTGGAAAACATGCAAGGCATGCTGCACAGCGCCAGCAAGATCAAGCCCCTGAGTAACCTCAAGGACACCGTGACCAACCAGCCGGCAACGCTGGTGCTGGTCATCGGCGAATCGACCAACCGCCAGCGCATGAGCCTCTATGGCTACCCACGGGAAACCACGCCGGAGCTGGACAAGCTCAAGGACCAGCTTTCGGTTTTCGACAACGTCATCACCCCACGCCCCTACACCATCGAAGCACTGCAGCAGGTGCTGACGTTCGCTGACGAGGAGAACCCGGACCTGTACCTGAGCACGCCATCGCTGGTAAGCATGATGAAGCAGGCCGGCTACAAGACCTTCTGGATCACTAACCAGCAGACCATGACCAAGCGCAACACCATGCTCACGACCTTCTCCCAACAGGCCGATGAGCAGGTATACCTGAACAACAACCGCAACCAGAACGCCGCGCAGTACGATGGCGACGTGATCGAGCCCTTCAACAAGGCCTTGACCGATAGCGCACCGCGCAAGCTGATCGTGGTGCATCTGCTCGGCACCCACATGAGCTATCAGTACCGCTATCCGCCGACCTTCAACAAATTCACCGACCGCCAAGGCGTGCCCGCCGGCGTAAGTGACGATCAGGTCCCGACCTACAACAGTTACGATAACGCAGTGCTGTACAACGATTTTGTGGTATCCAGCCTGATCAAGGACTACGCCAAGACCGACCCCAACGGCTTCCTGCTGTACCTGTCGGACCATGGTGAAGACGTGTTCGATTCGCAGGGCCATAACACCCTGGGCCGCAACGAAGCCAAACCGACCGCGCCGATGTACACCATTCCGTTCATGGCCTGGGCATCGCCCAAGTGGCGCGAAAGCCATGACTGGAGCTTTGCCGGCGACCTGTCCCGGCCCTACAGCAGCTCTCACCTGATTCACACCTGGGCAGACATGGCCGGCTTGAGCTTCGATGAACTGGACCGCAGCAAGAGCCTGGTCAGCGATGACTTCAAGGCCCGGCCGCTGTTGATCGGCAATCCTTACGAAAGTCAGCATAAAGGGCTGATCGACTTCAGCTTGATGAAGCCCAAGGCGCCGCGGGCTGAGGTTGTGCAGAAATAACCGGAACCTGCGAGGCCTGCTTTTACAGGCTGTGTTGTTTACTTAAGGAAAACGGCGCTTCTCACATTGGGGAAGCGCCGTTTTTTTGAGGAAGGTTTTTGCGTCGTGTCCAGATGCTGAGAACACCCGCAGCCCCATGTGGGGGCGAGCCTGCTCGCGATGGCGGTGGTCCGGCTACATAGTGCTCCCGCTTGTGCAGAAGTTTTTGGTCACTTTTGGCGGGTGCGGCATTCCGGCTCATCCAAAAGTGACCCGCTGCAAGAACAGCACCGTCAGCCGCCGTTACCGCGAAAATGGATATGTACCCAACATAAAGCCTTCACAACGGCTTTATCCAAAACAACATACGCCCATGGGCCGGGTCAAACATCCCAGCAGCAAAGCCGAACTTGGCATAGCTACCCTGGGCCACGGCATTCCCCTCAAGCACCTCCAGGGTGATCTTGCAGCAACCGCGCTGGCGGGCGATGTCCTCGACCTTCTGCAGCATTTTCTGGCTCAGCCCGAGCCCGCGAAACTCTTTCATCACCGCCACGTCGTGGATATTCACCAAAGGTCGACAGGCGAAGGTTGAAAAACCTTCGAAACAGTTGACCAGCCCCGCCGGTTCGCCATTGACGAAAGCCAGCACGCTGAACGCATGGGGGCGCTTGGCCAGTTCCTCGGGCAGGTGCAGCAGCACTTCGGCGGGCAGCGAGTGGCCGCCTCCCATGGGATCCTCTGCATAACCATTGAGCACGTGGCAGATTGCTTCAGCGTGAACCGGGTTGGTATAGCTCGCTTGCAATACAAGAATGTCCTTGGCTTCTTCCATGATCATTACCATCTCACTTCGGTAGTACCGGCGGCTCGATCCGGCGGCGGGATACAGTCAGGCGGGCTGACCAAAACGTTGCATTTGCATTTCCTGAAGGCGACTGAGCGTACGGCGAAACGGAAATTGCAGATAGCCCTCGGTGTACAACTGATCCATCGGCACCTGGGCCGAAAGGTACAGCGGCACCTTACGGTCATAACATTCGTCGACCAGGGCGATGAAACGCCGTACGCCGTCATCATGCACCGACAATTGTGGCAGTTCGCGATCACCGGCCACAACCCGCTCGACACCGTCTTCCGTGCCACGGGCAATCCGCCCCTCGCGCTGTTCGCCGCTCAGGCACGGCACATCACTGAGCAGGATGACGTTGAAACGATCGCACAGGGCCATGAAATCCAGCGCCGAGAACGGTTGTTCACAGAGATCCGGGTAACGGCTCCAGAGCACCGTGTCACTGGCCTGGACCGGTTCTACCTGACGATGGCCGACTGCAATCGGTTCATGACTCAGCCTCTGCCCTGCCGTCAACTGGTCGAAGATATCGCTCAACGGCTCGGGCTGTCCGGGGTCGCGCAGCCAATAACGCTGCTGCAACTGGCCCGGATGCTGGCGGTGGTCTTGCCATCCATTGACCGGCACGACCTGCATGTGTTGCTTGATGGCGGTGATGGTCGGCAGGAACCGTTCGCGGTTATGGCCATTGGCGTAGAGCTCCTCCGGCGGCAGGTTGGAGGTGCTCACCACCACCATGCCCTGCTCGAACATCACTTGGAACAGCCGACCGAGGATGATGGCGTCGCCGATGTCGCTGACAAACAATTCGTCGAAACACAGCACCCGCACTTCTGCGCTCAACTCCCGGGCCAGGGCCTGCAAAGGGTCCGCCGTACCGGTGAGCTGGAATGAGCGCTGATGCACCCAGGCCATGAAGTGGTGGAAGTGCTGACGGCGGGCTGGCACCTTGAGGCTGTCGTAGAAACGGTCCATCAGCCAAGTCTTGCCACGCCCCACCGGCCCCCAGAGATAAACGCCCTTGATCGACTTACGGCCCTCGTGCAACGCCTTGTGGCATTGCTCCAGGGCCATGATGGCCAACTCCTGGGCTTCGTCCTGGACAAAACCGTGGTGTTCAATGGCATGCTGCCAGGCACTCAAGGGGGAGTCGAAAGTCATACGGCCCAGGTCCGGGAAATGAAGGTGGGGAGTATGCCATGTTGGCAGGATCAGCGATCACGCCGGCTCCATGAAACAATACAAAACCCTGTGGCGAGGGAGCTTGCTCCCTCGCCACAACAGTGCTCACCTGACAAAGTGCAGAACACTAAACCGAGATATCCAACCGACTGATCTTGCCCTGCTCATCAAGCCGGAAGGTATAGCGCAACTCCAGCGGGCTGCCGGGAAAGGTGCCCGAGATCAGGTTATGCACCAGCACTTTGCCGGTGCGCTGCTGCACATTGAGCACTTGCACCCTGGGCTGGAAGCGCTGGGCAGTGTCTTCCATCCATTGGGCGATGGCCTGGGCGCCAACACGGTGCTGGCCTTCATCGAATACGTTGGCATCCTCGGCGAAGAAACGCGTCACCGCCGAACTGTCACGGGCATTGGCGGCCGCAATGTAGCCGGCGATGGCCGGGGCCAGGGAAGAGACGGGATTGGACATGGTGGGGCTCCTTGTTTTATCGATCTGGCTCCATGCTAGAACAGCCTTGTGTCAGTTTTTGTCAGGAGTGAAGCGCCCGGTTTCATCCAGTTCCATCAACTTGAACCAGGCACGCAACCAGTCACTGCGCCGGCCGGGATACCGCTCCTCCTGCTCGCTGGCAGAGGCAATCCGGTCGGTGCGAAAGGTCCGATAGGCACCGCGCAATTCACACCAGGCCACCACCACCCGCGCCTCATTGAAAAAGCCCAGGGCCAGTGGCCAGATCAAGCGCTGGCTCGGAGTTTTATTCACGTCGGCGTAATCGATCTGCAACTTGGCTTGCGTGCGAATGGCTTGGCGATAGACATTCAGCTCCACCGTATTCTGCGGATAGCCATAGCCAGGCGGACCGGGCAGCACCGTCGGGTTGCGCAAGGCGTCCCGCACGTCAGGGGCCAGCACCGCCGCGACTTTGGCCAGCGCATCGGCGGCGGCCTTGCCCAACACATCGTCGCCACGCTGATCGACGTAGCGCAAGCCCAATACAATGGCCTCGATTTCGTCGGCAGTGAACATCAACGGCGGCAGGAACAGGCCACTGCGCAACACATAGCCGATGCCCGCCTCACCCTGGATCGGCGCACCGAGGGCGGTGAGTTCGGCGATGTCGCGGTACAAGGTGCGCTCGGACACCTTCAGCTCGGCCGCCAATGTCGCGGCGGTGACCGGGCAGCGCTTGCCCCGCAAGACTTGCAGCAAAGTGAGCAGCCGAGTGGTACGCGACACGATGGCGATCCGGAAGGAAAAAGTTGACGCAGATTAGCAGAGGCCGCTGTCAGAAACTGTCAGGAGCCATGTGCTCAAGGGCGTAACCTGGGTGTAGCCCGCTTTTGTGGCGAGGGAGCTTGCTCCCACGCCACAGGGGTTTACGGTTGCCTTGAGAACGCGGTGGGTTATCGTACCCCGCAGTTTTCCGAGTTTTTCTCCATCTCTTGAGAGTTTATCCATGCGCAGAATCCTCGGCTTATCCCTTTTCCTGATACTGCTCAGCCTGAGCGCCTGCGCCCTTTTCCCGCACCGGGATCCGTTGAATATCAACGTGGTCGGCATCGAACCACTGCCCAGCCAGGAGCTGGAGATGCGCTTTGCCGTGAAGCTGCGCTTGCAGAACCCCAACGAAACCGCGATCGACTACAACGGCGTGGCCCTGGACCTGGAGGTCAACGGTCGTACGCTGGCATCGGGCGTCAGTGACCAGGCCGGTTCCATTCCACGCTTTTCCGAAGCGGTGCTGAGCGTGCCGGTGAGCATTTCGGCGTTTTCCGTGCTGCGTCAGACCTTGGGCCTGAGCCAGACCCAAAGCCTGAATAACCTGCCCTATGTGCTCAAGGGCAAACTCGCCGGCGGCGTGTTCGGCACCACGCGCTTCGTCGACCGCGGCACCCTCGACTTACCGGGCTCCGCGGCCACCTGGTGATCAGGCGGTAAACCGCACGCCGGGCTTGGCCCGCTCGTCCACCACCAGTTCGAACACATCCGGCCTGGCGTAATGCCCGACCACGTCATAGTCGTAGCGCGCCCGCACCAGTTCATCGGTATCGATTTCAGCGGTGAGCAACCCGGCCGTGTCTTTCAGTGGCCCAGCCAATACGTCGCCCATGGGCCCGATAATCACGCTACCACCGGCAATCAACGGTCGCTCGGCCGGCCAATGGGCGACGTCGATGCCCAATGCCTGTGGCGAGGCCTGGACCTGGCAGGCACTGACCACAAAGCAACGGCCTTCGTGGGCGATGTGGCGCATGGTCACCTGCCACATCTCTCGCTCATCCACCGTCGGCGCACACCAGACCTCAACGCCTTTGGCGTACATCGCGGTGCGCAACAACGGCATCATGTTTTCCCAACACACTGCAGCGCCCAAACGACCGACCTGGCTGTCGATCACCGGCAAGGTCGAACCGTCGCCCTTGCCCCAGATCAGCCGCTCGGTGCCGGTGGGCATCAGCTTGCGGTGCTTGGCCACCAAGCCGGCCTCGGGCTCGAAGTACAGCGCCGTGCAGTACAAGGTGCTGCCGGCACGCTCGATGACGCCGAGCACCAGGCTGGCCCCGGTCCGGGCCGAAAGTCCGGCCAGCGCCTCGGTTTCGGCGCCAGGCACGTCAATGGCATTGGCAAAATAACGGGCAAACGTCTCGCGCCCCTCGGGCAGTCGGTAACCCAGTTGAGTCCCGAACCCCTCGCCCTTGGGATAGCCCCCCAGTAAGGCTTCGGGCATTACCACCAAACGGGCGCCGGCCTGGCGGATGGCGTCTTCATAGGAAAGGATCTGCGCCAGGGTCTCGTCCTTGCCGCCGGGCAACGAACCGATCTGCAGGGCAGCGACAATGGATTTGGGCATGGCTTTCAACTCCGTGGTCATCAGGTGTTGCTGATTCTCAGGTGTCAGCCGATCATGAACAAAGCCCCGAATGCTGCTAAATGATATGAGCCTTATGAATATCGCCAATGTCGACCTCAATCTGCTCAAGACCTTCGAAGCCCTGCATGACGAATCCAGCGCCAGCCGCGCCGCGTTGCGCCTGGGCGTAACCCAGTCGGCCATCAGCGCAGCCCTGCGCAGGCTTCGAAACCTGTATGGTGATCAATTATTCGTGCGCACCGGGCGCGGCCTGGCACCGACACTGCGGGCCAATCAGTTGAAGCCGGTGATCAGCGAAGCACTGGACAAATGCCGCCAGAGCCTGGCAATGGTCGATCCCCATGTCAGCCATTACCAAGGCCGCTCGGTCATCGTCGGGCTGTCCGACGATTTCGAAATTGCCCACGGGCGACGTCTGATTGAGGAAGTGGCACAACGTGCGCCGGGGTTACGCTTGATTTTTCGCCAGACCCACAGCCAGATCGTCGGCCAGGCCCTGATGGAGCGCAACCTCGACCTGGCGATCACGGCGGGAGGTTTCGCCCAGCGCTTGCTCAGCCGCCAGGTATTGGGCGAAGGCGACTACGCCTGCCTGGTGGACCCGGCCAGCCTGACGGAGGGCCAGCACACCCTCTCCCTGGAAGCGTTCGTGGCCCGTGAACATGTGCTGGTGTCGTCGGGTGGTTTTATCGGCATCACCGACGAAGGGCTGGCCGGGCTCGGTCTGAGCCGGCGGGTGTGCGCCTCGACCACCCACTTTGCCGCGCTGCCATTCCTGCTCAAGGGCAGCCAGGCGGTGGCGACCATTCCGGCCCATGCCGCCCGGGCCATCGCATCCCTCAGCGGCCTGGAAGTGCTGCCCTGCCCCCTCGCCTTGCCGCACTACCCGATCGAACTGGGCTGGCGAACCCCCACGCAAATGGATCCCGCGATGGTCAAGGTTCGCGAGGCGATTGTCGCAACCTTCACGTAGGGTTTACTTGTTGGCGGCCATCAGGCGATTGACTTCACTGCGCACCATGTTGGCGTATTCCGGCGGCGACATGCCGTCCAGTTCCGAGCGCACCCACTCAGACCACTTGCCCTTGCGCTTGGAGCGCTCGCCAAACAGCCGGGCAGCGTCGCCCTTGGCCTTGCCCAAATTGTTTTGCCACAGCTCAAAGAGTCGGGATTTTTCGTCTTCCAGCGCCGCACGCTCGGCCAGGGGCTTGTCAGCCAGATTGAAACTCATGGGAATTACCTGTTGCGTAAATAGGCGCCATCTTACACCTTGCAGAGAAACGTCTTAACCACGATTTGTTCAGGGGTATGCTGCCAGCGTCACGCCCTGCAACTTTTGCCCGAACGCAACACTCCATTGTTCACTGCCATCATCACCAAGGAGTACCTCAATGGCTCGTAAAACCACCGTGCAAAACGGAGAGCAAATCAAGGATCAAGCCTTCAGCGAACTGAAGGCACTGATTGAGGAATCGGAAAAACTGCTCAAGAGCAGCGCGTCACTGGTCGGCGAGGACGCCGAAGACCTGCGGGGCCAGATCTCCCAGAAACTGCAACAGGCCCTGGATTCGGTCACCAGCGCCCGGGAGCGCACCCGGCCGATGGTCGATGCCACGGAAGTCTATATTGGCGGTCATCCATGGCAAACCGTGGCGATTTCCGCCGGATTCGGGCTGGTGGTGGGTTTGTTGCTCGGACGGCGTTAAGCAGCACCCAGAAGGACGGTTATCCGTGGCGAGGGAGCTTGCTCCCGCTCGGTTGTGAAACAACCGCAAAAAAGCGAGGGCTGCTTCGCAGCGCAGCGGGAGCACGCTCCCTCGCCACAAAAATACAATTGCTTACTGCCCCGCCAACTCGCGCAACTGCGCCAACGTCTGCTCCTCCAACACAATCCCCCGCTCATTGGATTTGCTGCGCTCGCGATGCCGACGATCCCCCGGCAGCCGCCGTAGCCCCACGGCATGCATTTGCCTGACCAGCTCCTGGCTGCGCTCGGCGAAGTTCTGGCCGGCGGCCTTGCTCGGGTCGATGACGATCAGTAATTGGCCGGTCCATGGCGTCTTGGCGCCGGGATGATTGCTCCAGTCGAACTCGAACGAAAAATTCCCCCCGGTCAGGGCCGCCGCCAGCAACTCGCCCATCATCGACAACGCCGAGCCCTTGTGTCCGCCAAACGGCAGGAGTGCCCCGCCTTCGAGAATCGCTTTCGGATCGCAGGTCGGTTGGCCGAGGCTGTCCACGCCCATGCCTGGCGGCAACAGCTCGCCTTTGCGGGCGGCAATCTGCACGTCGCCATGGGCGATGGCGCTGGTGGCCAGGTCGAAGACTATCGGCTCGCCGTCGGCCCGGGGCGCGGCGAAGGCGATCGGATTGGTGCCGAACAGCGGACGGTCGGCGCCGTGGGGCACCACGCAGGTCATGCTGTTGACCACGCTCAACGCCACCAGGCCTTCGTAGGCAAACGGCTCGACATCCGGCCACAGGGCGGCGAAGTGATGGGAGTTACGAATCGCCAGGACCGCAATCCCGGCGCTGCGGGCCTTAGCCACCAGCAATGGGCGCGCTGCCGCCAGGGCTGGCTGGGCAAACCCGTTTGCGGCGTCAACCGCGACAAAACCCGATGCGACGTCTTCGACCGCTGGCACGGCCTTACCGTTGACCCAACCGCTGTTCAGTGTCGAAACATAGCCCGGAATGCGAAACACCCCATGGCTATGGGCACCGTCGCGTTCGGCGCCGGCACAGTTTTCGGCCAGGGTCCGGGCGACTTCGGCCGACGTGCCATGGCGCAGGAAAATCTTCTCCAGCAAACTCACCAACGCATCAAAGGACAGGGTGGAACCAGCACGATCGGATAGCGCAGACATCTGAAGCTCCAGAGTGATTGTTGGAGGTAGCAACAGCGTAGGACCAGCCCGGTGATTAAACACTGCTTCGCCGTGGGAGCAAAGCGTGCTCGCGATAGCGGTCCCTCAGTCATATGGTCATCGCGAACAAGCTCGGCTCCCACACAGAGAGCCTGACAGGTCTGAAGACTTTCGTGCGGTAACTATGTACCACCTTTGCTCATTCATCGCTCTCTAGTCTGACCGCTTCATCCACCGATGTGCCGCCATGCGGCGCCTTGATCGAGAAGCAACGATGACCACTGAGACCATGCCACTTTTCTTTGCCCAAGTGCTGGACGCCAAGCGCCTGGACGAGTTGACCGCCGCCAATGACTTGACCCAGGCCGACCTCGACTGGCTGCACCACACTTCCCTGGCCAACCACATGCTACGCGTCGCGCAGACACCGGCGATGTCCGCCGAAACAATTCTGTTGCACGCCGAGGGTAAGGCTCCCATCCCGCTGGCAGGCTGCTTTACCCTCAGCGCCTTGTCAGGCACCAAGGCGTCAGCCCCCAAGCCTGCGTTCCTTTACACGCCGCTGGGTGGAATCAAAAAGTTCGACAGCCCGGACGCTCTCGCCAGGCGGATAGACGAAATGCTGGCGCACCCGACAGAGCGTGACGACCTGTTTCAACTCCTGTCGATTGCCCAGCGCGCCGAACTGAACAGCGCAGCCACCC
Organism: Pseudomonas viciae; assembly: GCF_004786035.1. Taxonomy (NCBI): domain Bacteria; kingdom Pseudomonadati; phylum Pseudomonadota; class Gammaproteobacteria; order Pseudomonadales; family Pseudomonadaceae; genus Pseudomonas; species Pseudomonas viciae. Next base: position 2,937,576 of record NZ_CP035088.1, on the reverse strand, counting down.
TTACCCAAAGCCGGCAGATCATCAACGGTGACGTGTTCAAAACCCAGGTCGAATCCATTGAGCACGCACAAGACCTCAACGCCCTGGCAATGGTGAATGAGCTGATCAAATTACCCTCGCTGACTTCAATGCTCGACGAGGTGTTGAATGAGGTGCTGTCGAACTTCGATCATAAACAGGCCAGAGTGACACTGAGTACGGGTGATCCGCAGGCAAACCAGGTAACCAGGAGCCTGTCACTGAGCGACGCGGTCCTGCTCTACTTCCACAATCAGGGACGACCTCGCGGGCATGACGTCGACTTCACTCACCCTGGGATAACCGCGTCCCCCCAGAATACCCGGCAGTGGGAAAGCATCTTGAGGGTCACGGCCAGGAACCTGATTCCCAAACTCAGCCACCGCATCAATACCTATTGGGACGCCACGGGCCCCTTCCATACTTCACGCCGGGATTTCCTGGCCCAGGTCATCAAGGATTCGCTGCAATCCACGATCCTGATCCAGCGGGAGAAAAGGCAACTGACCGATGCACACAGCCGGGAACTGCTTCGACTGTTCAGGCCGTCGCGCGCGGATGAGGCGCTGCTGTTTATCGAAACGGTTCGTCTTTGGGAATATGAGCCGCTCTACGTGGAGCTCGCAGGTTCCTTGATGATCAGCGGCCGCCACCACTACCTCTATACCCCCAGCCATGGCCTGCAGAAAGTGGCCAACTACCTGGGCTTCAAGGATGCGCTGCTCAGCACCCCCACCAGTACGGTGCGCAAGGAAGAGCTCTATAGCCTTCTGAGCCTGGAGGAGCGCAACCGGTTCCTGCGCTTTGACGAGCCACAAGTGTCGGGCAAGTCGCTGAACCTGCCAGTCTCCGAGTCGTTGGCTAACGCGATCATCGGCAAGCAACTGGAGAACCTTCATTACGCACTGGAGATGTCCCGCCAGGGCGATGTGGACATCCACACGCTCATCGACAAGGCCCTGGACATCCGGGCCCTGATCAACCAAAGCCTGTTGAAGCAGAAAACCGCTGGCCACTGGGGTACGCAACCGGCCTTTTACGGAGAGATGCGACCGTCCAACTACTTGGCCGACACCTTGGAGCGCAAGGTCAAGAGCTATGCCAGTGTCGAAGACGCGTTCAATACCCTGTTCAAACAGCTGCCGCTGTCCAACGAAATCTTGCTGCGCAACGAACTGAGGGGCCTGCTGCCTCAATTGACCAATGTTTTTTCCCTGGGGATCCGGGCAGAGGCCGAGCTCAGGGAACTCAATGGCACACTGCCCCCTGCCGCGCACGACCTCATCAGCAGCGTGTTTGCCTTCGACCCCGAATACCCGCAGCGCAAGCAACGCATAGGGGTGAAGGGCTTTCGACCGGATGTCTATTCATTGCGACTGGCGTACACCGCAGAAGGTGAAACGCTTTCCCTGCCCCTCGCCAATTGTTTTTTACTGACTGAACGCGGAGGGTTGGATACGCCATATTCGGGCCTGGGCATTCTCTGGACGCCCGCCGATGGCTTGCAGGTGTTCAGCTCCGTCGAGCTGGCCACGACGCAATTGAACCGCCACCTGCTCGACGGACAAAAGCGCTTTGGATGGCTGGCAAACCTCACGCCCGCTCAACGCAAACCCCATGGACGTTATCAGCTCGAGGCGTTTGAACTGATCGAAGACAATGTGCTGCTCAATCGGATGAGTTCGTTCATCAAACACTTCGAGGCCGAGTACGGTTATTTGAGCACGTTGAAAGCCGGGGATTGGCAACTGACCGGGCCTGCCTTGGTCAAAAGCCGTGAGGCGATACGCCAGGAAGGCGCACCGACCAATCTCAAACGCGCCGGCCGTATCGCCGAGGCCATCAGGTGGCAACAGAAACTTCCCGCCTGGCTCGGCACGGCCTCTGTGGAAGATCAACGCCTGCACATTGACCTGGTTGAGCAATATCGAAACAGCGTGGTCGATGGCAAAGATTACCTCGACGGTGTCGAGCCCCTGCACGCCTATGTGAGTAAAAAACTGAAAGCGCTACTGGACGCGCGCTTTGCCGACAAAAGCCTCGACCCCGCCACCCTGCTGATCACACCGAACCTGGCGCTGGCGGGCCCAGCATGCACCTTGACCGATTTTGCCCTGAATCATATCGAGGTCACCCAGATGACCGGCTTCAAGGTGTCCTCCACCTCCCGGCAGAAGTTGCCGGACAGCTTGAACGAGGCGGCTGTCAGGCAAATGCTGCTGTCATTGGATATCCCCAGCGTTTATAAAAAACACGTACTGGACAAGCTTTCCGGGACCGCCGCCGACGTCCAGCAAAGGAAGCAGCGGTTCCGCCGGCAAATACCCTGGCAATTGTTGCAGCAGGCTCATGCACGGCACCTGCAACAGCATCTTTCACCGACGGCGTTCGACTTGATTCGCCAAGTGCTGGACATGCCGGATGCCATCGCTCGCCAAGCGGTGGAAGGCGCCAGCGCGTGGATTCGTCCACTGGAGCTGATTAAAACCGGGGGCACGGCTGCGGTCAAAGCACTGGGACTTTACCTGATCGGGTCGAGCGCCGACGCCAAGGCACCCCATGTGCTGTATGCGCCCTACCATGCCGGCCAGAACTTCACCGAGTTCAAGGATGAAGCGAGCGTGATAGCGGCATTCAATGCGCCGGGAGCGCTCCAGGATTTACTGATTCGCCGACTGCCCGAGAGCCAGCAAGCCACATTCAAAAACCTGTTCGCCGCCACGGCCGGGGCTCTCTCGGAAATCACCCTGGCCTCCAATCCTATCAAGACCAACCTGCTCGACACGCTGTTCGACGACAACACAACGTTGCTGTCCGACATGCTGACCACCCAAACAAACAAAAAACGCCAGTTCGACTGGGAAACGGTTCGGCATCTGTTCAGCGCTGGCGTCAAGCTGGTGGGTAGGCAGTTGCCGGGCAAACTGACGTTTATCGAAACGCTGTGGGAAAGCTATCAGGACTTCAAGGCCTCTGCCGAATCCCTGCAGGAGCACGATTGGAAAGCCGGCTTGCACGATTTCATCGCCGGTGCCGTCGAGATGGCCTCGCTGGGATCGCTGAATCCCGACGACACCTTCGGCCTGCTCGCCCCGGTAGGTCCTGGCTCGCAAAACGGCCCAGTGGCAACCCCCGCCCATTGGAAAGAGATTGCCTCCACGGCCCCGAGGCGCACCAACCTGCAGGCTTTCGAAGCCACCGGCATCAGCCTCCAGGATCTTCAGAGAAACGCAGTGGAGGGGACCTACAAATCGATAGCGTCCGGCAAGCTCTACGCCCATGTTGCCGGCAAAGTCTTTCAAGTGGCGAAAACCAATCAGGTCTGGCGCGTTGTCCATGAGAACGGAGAAGGCCCGATACTGAAAAAATCGCCTGGCGGCCCACAATGGACGATTGACCCACAACGCCACGGCATTCGCTACGGCAAGGTGATGTCGACACTGGCCAACTCTTACAGTGACTACAAGGCTTCGTTGGCAATGAATATCGAAGCGCGGGGCATGGCTGAAATACGCAGAAAGTATCCTCACCGCGCAAACGCGATCGTGCAGGCCCTGGAAACGGCGCGGTATTACTCGTTCAACGCCCTGCACAACCTCGCGCTAATCAAACGACGGGTCCCTTCAGGCTCTCGAGTGGATACTTTTCTCAAGCCATTTTTCGGGGTCAAAAAAGTCGATGTCAGTCTTATCCAGAAGATACATACTGCGATCTCACCGATATGCAGGGCGTTGGCTGATCCCTCCTGGGACTCGCAGAACCCCAAGCGCGTCGTGATTGGCTCCCTCAGCCAAGCAGACGATAACCTGGTTGCGTTTGTGCTGGAGCCTGAAGCAACCGGCACAATCTACCTCACCGACCTTTTCTTCGACATGGGGATGGATTGGTACAAGGAAGCGGTACCAGACTCCTTTAACGTCGATGCTCACGCCCAGGGCGCTACCCTTATCCACGAAATTTCCCATCAGCTTTTCGACACCATCGATATCGTTTATCTGGAAGCCGCAATGCCCTTCCTGGACCTGATTTCCCAGGCGACTCACGAAGGCCGACGAAAATACAACGCGCTAAAAAATCAACAAACCAGTGTGCTTTCGCTGACCACGCCAAGAGCCCGATTGTTTACGGCATGGGATATCGAGGACGACGCGCCGAGAAGCCTGGATCTTTTCGGCCGGTATAAGGACACCGTGAAGGAAATCCTGAAAATAACCGGCGCCAGGACCCTGGACGAAGCACGCGATGCCTTCCTGGATCCGGACTTACCGGACAAACGCATCGACGTCATACTTCGAAACGCCGACTCCCTGACGCTGCTGATTTGTGAGTTGGGTCGCCAGCTCGATCCGCCATCACCCACGACCTCGTCTTGACGGCGACACTTGGCGCGGGTGATTGGGCGTTGATCTTTTTTTCACGACGTTTATGGGACGCTACGACTGCCGAATAACGGTGTTTAATCCTAAAAATAGGCTCATTTGATATGCAAACGCCATGATGGCTGTTCTCGGCAGCTCATGCCGAAGGTTAGAATGCGGCAAACCAGGAAGAGTCAATGACCGAACGTACCCTCTCTGAAGCCGAATACGACGCCATTACCGATGCGGCCGCGCATTGGTGCATGCGGTTGCATGCGGCTGACTGCACGCCAGCCGAACGGCTGGCGTTCAAGCAATGGCACGATGCCGATCCCCTGCACGCCTTCGAATATGAAGCCATGCTGGAAATCTGGACTGTTGCCGATCATCTGCCCCGGGTCGAATCAACGGCGGCGCCCGCTCCAGCGTCCCGACCGCGCTCGCGGTCACGTTGGAGCCGGCTGGCGGTGGCTGCGGCGGTGCTCGCACTGGGCTTGCCCCTGGCCGCTTTCACTGGCTGGAACCTGGGCTGGCTGGCAAATTCGTACCAACGATTCGAAGCCGGCGCGAGCGTACACCACATCACTCTGGACGATGGCAGCCAGGTAGAACTGAACCTGGGCAGTGAGCTGGTCTATGCCAACTACAAGCATGAACGCCGGGTCACGCTGAAAAAGGGCGAGGCGTTTTTCGACGTCAGCCATGACGCACAGCACCCGTTCGTTGTTCGCGCGGGCCAGGGCCAAGTGCGCGTGACCGGCACTCGCTTCAACGTCTGGATGTACCAGGATCAAGTGCGGGTCACGCTGGTGGAGGGCTCGGTATGGGTGACCAGTAACCAGGCACTCGCCAACAACGGCTCGCGGCTCTCGCCGGGCATGCAGGCGAGCTACAAGGCTGGCGACTACCAACCGCAAGTGCGTGAGATCGGCCCCAATGACAGCTCGCTGGCGTGGCGCAACGGCAAGCTGGTCCTGGATGATCTCGCCCTCAGCGACGCGCTGCCGCTGATCAACCGCTACCTCGACCATCCCGTCATGCTGGCCGACAACAGCACCGGCGCCTTGCGTGTGGGCGGCATCTACAACCTCAACGAAGTGCAGAACCTTGTGCCTTCGTTGCCCAAAGTCCTGCCGGTTTACCTGACGCGGAACAAGGACGGCAACCCTGTCCTCAACTCCATCGGCCAACGCCCCGCCAACAACTGAAAAAGCCGCGATCCTTTCGGACGCGGCTTTTTTGCAGGTTATCGCGCCATTTATGACCTTCGCTCCCACAATTTAGACCTGTGTCGGGCTGCGATTTCCGGACAGTCCAAAGTCCCCTGTCTAGTCCTGAAACCCAACAACAACACTTAGTGCGTCACCACCCTGCCCGCCTCGTCACGCTCACGGATAATCAGGGCCTGATAGTGCGGATCGGCTTTGATCTGCTGTTTGGTGAAGGGCAGCACACTCCACTGTTTCTTCGAAAAGGCCTGGGTCTGGTCTGCCGAGTAAGGCGATGCCGGGTCGCTGGAGATGGAAAACGCCAACAACCCCTGGGCCTGAGGGCCTTTGTCGTCAAACGTCACCACTTGCAGATAGCTGGTACCGCTGACCACTTCCCGCTGACCGTTCGCCGCCGGCACACTCTGGATCGCGTTATAGATTCCCAACTCCCCTGGGCCGCCGTGGATGGGCGTCTGTCGACCACCACTGCTGGCCACCTGAACGTCCTGCCATCGACTGTCCTTCGTCAACCCGGCGGCCTTCACCGCCGCCACTGAAGCCAGCATCGCTTCACGCAGCGCCTTGCGCACTGCCGGTCGCTCGATCGCCAGGCCTCGCGGGGTATGTTGCGGGTCCTTCGGATCGAACGCGACACGCCACACATCAGGCGTCGCCTGCAACGGCTCCATGATGGACTGGAAATGAATGAACCCCAGCCCGCTGTCCAGGCCGGCAGTGCGGTCCCACGCCTTGAGGCGGGTACAGGCTTCGACCAACGCCGAGGCATCGGCCCCCAGGTCACTGGCGCAAAAACCGAGCAGGTCTGGCATCACCTGGTCAGCCAGGTAAACCTGATCGTCCATGACCATGCGCTGCAAGTCCTGCGCCTTCACCGGCCCGCCTTTGGCCAACTGGCCCAGGCGGTCCAGGGCAAAACGCGCCCGCAGGCCCAGGGGCTGGTCCTGCTGGCTGATCAAAGGCGAATAACCGGACAACGGTTGCGAAGGATTGGCCATCCAGGCCGAATCGTTGGAGTTCTGTACATAATCGCGACGCAACAACTGCGGCAACTTGTCGGCCGCGTAGATGCCTTTTTGCATGGCTTTGGCATCGATGTCCCAGGCGCATTCACTGCGTGAGCCATCCAGCACGATCAGCCGCAGCCCGGCCCGGGGATCGCTGCAGCGAGCCAGTTTGTCGGCACCGACATTCGGCACCACCGACAGGTTCATGTAGAGACTTTGCCCCTGATCGTCCACTGCCAGGGTATTGACCCAGGGAATGCCCTGGATCCCATGGACCGCGTTCTGCAAATCCTTGAGCGTGACGGCCTTGTTCATCGCGTACCACTGGGCCAGCACCCGATCGTTTTCCAGGTTGGCGTCCCGCAGGCTGTAGGCGAACTGGTTATTCCAGTCCAGCCGGCCTGGCCATTGCACGATTGGACCGAACTGCGAGCCGTAAACCACTCGAGAGAGCGTTTCCACCTGACCATCGGCTTGCTGGACGTCCACCGTGATCGTCTGCTGGCTCATCGGTACGGATTTGCCATCGAGCAGGTAGCGGGTCGGATCTTTCGGATCGAGCTGCAATCGGTACAGGGTGAAGTGTTTGGAGCTGTCGACGGTGTGGGTCCAGGCCAGGTGCTGGCTGAACCCGATGTTGATCACCGGCAAGCCTGGCAGGGCCGCGCCCATGACGTCCAGCTTGCCGGGGATGGTCAGGTGCATCTGATAAAAACGCATGCCCCCCAACCAGGGGAAATGCGGGTTCGCCAGCAACATCCCGCGACCGTTGAACGAACGCTCGCTGCCGATGGCCAGCGCATTGCTACCGCGCTCCAGGGCGAAACGCTGCTGCCGGGCTGCCGCGCCGGCAAAACCCGCCGTCGGGGCGCCAGTGAGCGCCGTTGCCTTGGGTGGCTGTGCGCCAGCCAGGGCTTCGGCGAACTGGCCAACGCCGCCTTCCACCAACAGCCGACGGGTCAACTTGACCAGGTCCAACGCCGTGATCGGTCGCACCCACTCGCTGGCGCATTGCTCGGGCAGGCCTTTGGCCTTGCGCTCGGCCAGCAGGCGGTTGTAGCCCGCCACATAACCTTCGACCAGGTGCTGCACCTCAGGCGTCTGCGCTTGCCAGAAACCGGACACCGCTTGCGGCGTATTGAGCCAACTGAAAAACAGATCGCTGACGCGGTTCTCCCGCTGCTCGACCGTCAGCTGTTCAGGCCCGAAATAGCGCGAGCGCTGGCCATTGACCGTGACGATTTCATTGGCCAGCAGGCAAAGATTATCCTGGGCGTACGCATAGCCAATGCCGTAACCCAGCCCGCGCTCATCCTGAGCCTGGATATGCGGCACGCCAAAACGGGTGCGGGCAATTTCGGCACTGGCCTGCCCCGCATCGCCTTGCGCGCTGGCAACGGTGCTGAGCCCCAGGCTCATCGCCAAAAACACGCCTGCGAGGCCACGCCTCGATAACTGACCGGACATTCTTGCGTTCACTCCTGAGCGAAAACTTCAGAACCAGGACGGCGACCGGTACGACCGTTGGCCCGCCTGGACAATCACAGACCGCCTGCAGAAGCGGAATGTGCCTTCCCTGAAAACGAACCGGATGAAAAAAAATTAACGGCTAATCAACGGGCTCACGGTGAAGAAATGCAGGCTCCAGACATTTTTTTCACCTCAGGGCCCTCATTATTGCTCGCGCTCGTTCGTCCTATTACAAGAGAGTATTCGTGACCTTTTCTGAACAGGCTGGTAAGGATTTTTTGCATGCATGACAGGCAACTGCCAATGGAAGGTAAGTCCAGGTCGAGCGGCGTCTCGATGACCGTCACTCACAACGTGTTCGGCGGGCCAGCAGAGCGCGGTGGCAATGAACACATCAGGCGGCTGCTCAAGAGCTACGGGCTCAGGACCAGCTTGATCCGCCTCAAAGTCATCGATGCCTTGCTCAGGGCCGCCAATGAGAATCGCTGCCTGGGTGTGCGGGGCGTGCACAGTCAATTGCTGGGGCTGGACATTCCCTTGTCCTTCCTCAGCGTACGCGAGGTGCTCAAGCGTTTGTGCAGCGAGGGCGTCGTCACCTTCAACCCGGATAAGAGCTACTGCCTGCACCCCAAGGCCATGGCCGTGCTCGAAACGGGTGAATAACGCTGATGCTCAGGGCTTGACCTTACGCCGCATCACGCCGTTGATCACCACCACGATGACCGCCACGGCAATGGCGATGTATTGAAACAGCTGTTCGCTGATCATGCCGTTGTTCTGCATCCAGGACAGTCCCAGCATGATCGCCAGGACGACGAGGACGATCAGGATCGAGTATTTCAAACGTTGCGAATGAGTCATTGCCAATTTCCCGAATGTATCCGTTCTGTATCCGCCTGCTTGCCAGGCTCATACCTTGTTTTGGGGATAAGCGGCAGCAAACGGGGTCCCATGGTACAGCCGAAGGAGCGTTTTCGCGCAACCACGGTGTTAAACCATGAGGATTTATTTATGTTTCGTCGCCTGACCCTGTTGCTTCCCCTGTTGTCCATCCTGACCCTGAGTGGCTGCCTCTTTTTCCCTCACGACCGCGGTCATGGCGACCATGATCGCCGTGGCGGTCCCGGTCCCGGCCCCGGCTTCGAGCAGCACCGCTAGGTGCGTTTGCCAGCCCACTGATCGGTTCAAGGTCCGCTGAACCGGTTCCATACTGTCAGCAGGTGGATACGAAACTGCATCGGCCACATTCCCCTGCTCGCGATGGCGGATTAAGATCAGCATCACAGTAGCTGACCCACCGCTATCGCGAGCAGGCTTGCTCCCACAGGGGTTGCCGCGATACCGGGAAGTCCTGCTTTCATTCTTCCAACCTGACAATTCTGTAATCCTCCCCTCAGCCCCCTGTCAGCTCGCACTCGCTACTCTGTTATCCTCCCTCCAAACCGTTCGACACGAGACCACCCCATGGCCAATCCCCTGCACTTGCTCGCCCTGAGCGCCCTGCTCATCACCTCCCTGGCCCAGGCCGCCGAACCGGTCACCATTGATGTGCACCGCGATGCCAATTGCGGCTGCTGCAAAAAGTGGATTTCGCATCTGCAGGAAAACGGCTTCAAGGTCAACGACCATGTCGAGGCCGACATGAGTTCGGTCAAGCAACGCCTGGGCGTGGCACCGAACCTGCGCTCCTGCCACACCGCCGAGATCAACGGCAAATTCGTCGAAGGTCATGTCCCGGCTGATCAGGTGCTGGCGTTGAGTAAACGCGATGACTTGCTCGGCGTGGCGGCGCCCGGCATGCCCATGGGCTCGCCGGGCATGGAAATGGACGGTATGAGCGATGCCTATCAAGTGATCGGCCTGAAAAAGGACGGGACGCAAACCGTAGTGGCGGATTACCCGGCCCACTGATGGGCGAGGCGTACATCGGGTTGTTCCTGGCCGCCTTCGGGGCGGCGACCTTGCTACCCCTGCAATCGGAAGCCCTGTTGGTGGGCCTGTTGCTCAGCGAGCGCTATGCGCTTTGGCTGTTGCTGGGGGTCGCCACACTGGGCAACGTCTTGGGCTCGCTGGTGAACTGGTGGCTGGGCACACGCCTGGAGCAGTTCAAGGACCGGCGTTGGTTTCCCATCAGCCCGGCCCACCTGGACAAGGCCCGCGGGCACTACCGACGCTACGGACGTTGGTCGCTGCTGCTCAGTTGGCTGCCGATCATTGGTGATCCCCTGACCCTGGTGGCCGGGGTGATGGGCGAGCCCTGGCGACGCTTTCTGTTGTTGGTGACCCTTGCCAAAGGCCTGCGTTATGGCGTGCTCGCCCTCGCGACCCTGGGCTGGATGGGTTGAACGTTCGGGCCGTGCGGTTGCCTGTGGTTAATGTCGCCATAATCGGGCCGTCCCAGGATCGGCCGGATGCCCAAGGAGAGTTGACCATGTCGCGTCCCACCACTCGCTGGTTGCCCAGCCTGTTCCTGACCACCGCCCTGCCCTTGCTCGCCCAGGCCGCCAATCCACCGCAAGGCCCGGCCTACGGTGCGCAGCTCGAGGGATTCGAATACCCCTATACCCTCAAGCATTTCGCTTTCCAGTCCCAGGGCCAGTCGTTGCAGATGGGCTATATGGACGTGCCGGCCCAAGGCAAGGTCAATGGCCGCAGCGTGGTGCTGATGCACGGCAAGAACTTCTGCGCCGCCACCTGGGGCGATTCGATCAGGACCCTCAGCGAGGCCGGTTACCGGGTGATTGCCCCGGACCAGATCGGCTTTTGCACCTCAAGCAAACCAGGCCATTACCAGTACAGTTTCCAGCAGTTGGCGAGCAACACCCAGGCCCTGCTCAAGGCCCTCGGCGTTCAGAAAGCCGTCGTGCTCGGCCATTCCACCGGCGGCATGCTCGCCACCCGCTATGCCTTGCAGTTTCCCGATCAGGTCGAACGCCTGGCGATGGTCAATCCCATTGGCCTGGAGGACTGGAAAGCCCTCGGCGTGCCCTACCGTACTGTGGACCAGTGGTACCAGCGCGAGCTGAAGCTCAACGCCGACGGCATTCGCAACTACGAGCGCACAACTTATTACGGCGGCCGCTGGAAGCCGGAATTCGACCGCTGGGTGGACATGCTCGCCGGGCTGAACAAGGGGCCCGGTCATACGCAAGTCGCGTGGAACTCGGCGTTGATCTACGACATGATCTTCACCCAGCCGGTCTATTACGAGTTCAAAGACTTAACCGTGCCAACCCTGCTGCTGATCGGCACCTCCGACACCACAGCCATTGGCAGCGACATCGCGCCGCCGCCGGTGAAAGCCAAACTGGGCCGCTATGAGGTGCTGGGCAAGCAGGTCGCTCAGCTGATTCCCCGCTCGACCCTGGTAGAGTTCCCCAATCTGGGGCATGCCCCACAAATGGAAGAGCCGGACCGCTTCCACCAGGCCCTGCTGGGCTGGCTGAATAAACCCATTCCCTGACGAGGTGTTCCATGGCGGTGCAAATAGCAGTCATCGACGATTGGCAAGACGTGGCACGGGACGTGGTCGACTGGTCGGTGCTGGACAGCATCGGCCAGGTGACTTTTCTTCACGACTACCCCGCCGACCGCGACACCCTCGCCCAGCGCCTGCGGCGTTTCGAAGTGATCTGTGTGATGCGTGAACGCACGTCGTTCGACGAAGAACTGCTGCGCCGGCTGCCGAATCTCAAGCTACTGCTCACCGGCGGCATGCGCAATGCGGCCCTGGACCTCAAGACCGCCGCCGAGCTGGGCATCCAGGTCTGCGGCACCGACAGCTACAAGCATGCCGCCCCCGAACTGACCTGGGCGCTGGTCATGGCCCTGACCCGCAACCTGGTACAGGAAGCCAACGCCCTGCGCGCCGGCCTGTGGCAGCAAGGCTTGGGGGGTGATTTGCATGGCAAGACCCTGGCGATCCTCGGCCTGGGCAGCATCGGCAAACGTGTCGCGCAGTTCGGCCAAGTATTCGGCATGCGGGTCATCGCCTGGAGCCAGAACCTCACCGCCGAAAAGGCCGCCGAAGCCGGTGTGACCTACGTGAGTAAACAGGCGCTGTTCGAACAGGCCGACATTCTCTCGATCCATCTCGTGCTCAGCGAGCGCAGCCGCGGCCTGGTGGATGCCCAGGCCCTGAGTTGGATGAAGCCCGAGGCCCTGCTGGTCAACACCGCGCGCGGGCCGATCGTCGATGAGGCCGCCCTGATCGACGCCCTCCAGCACAAGCGCCTGGCCGGTGCCGCCCTGGACGTCTTCGCCCAGGAGCCCCTGCCCTCCGGCCACCCATTCCGGACCTTGGATAACGTGCTGGCCACGCCGCATGTGGGGTATGTCAGCCGACAGAATTATCAGCAGTTTTATGCCTTGATGATTGAAGACTTGCAGGCCTGGGCGGCGGGCAAGCCGATTCGTCTGCTGACCCCGACAACCTGATTTCAGGCACAACCTAACGCCTCCTGTGGGAGCGGGCTTGCTCGTGAAGGCGGAGCATCAGGCAGTCAATGCATCGGCTGACAGACCGCACTCGCGAGCAAGCCCGCTCCCACAAAAGAGTGTGTTTCTCGCGCCATTAGTAGCCATCAAAACGCCTCTATCCCACCCGCCCTCCAATGGTGCGTCGCGCCATTCCATCGCGCACGGCGATGAAACACCGCCTTCCCCTTACACCCTTTTGATTTCAAGAAACTGCACTTCGTCGGTGCGTATCCCCCTTTGTTGTGTAAGTGATTGCCGACAAAATCCGTGATTGTCCGACAATGCGACGAAGCGAGCCGCACCGCTCTACGTTCTGACCTAGACTGCCTAACCGGGGGGAAAACCTGCCGGTCACCCAGGCGAAAAAAAGTCGAAACTTTTCGCAACGGCGACAGGTCAGGTTAGAGGTAGGGCAACAGTGGCTGGTGCATTCCTTGCAACCACCCTTTCACCTGATTCGCTTTGCCGCATTGGGCAGCGCTTTGCTTTCCTTGCGTAGCGCTTGTGCGCCTGGCCGCAGGATTCGGCCAATGAAACAACAGCTCTGGCGCTTGCCGGAAACAGATCGAAAAAATGGGAGAAAGTTATGATCAGTGCTGCCTTGGAACCACAGCAAGTCCGTTCTCAATTACCGCCAGCGGCTGAGTCGCTGACGGCACCGGTGCTGGCCACCGGCGGCAAGGCACTGCTCCCCGTCGTTCGACAGAATCCCAATCGCAAGAAGGTATTGTTCGTAACGTCGGAAATCGCCGACCTGGTCAAGACCGGCGGCCTGGGCGACGTTTCAGCCGCACTGCCCCGGGCCATGGCCGGGTTGCATGATGTCCGGGTACTGATCCCCGGTTATCCGCAAGTGATGAACAGCGGCAATCCGATCCACATCATCGGCGAGTTGGGTGGCCACGCAGCGCTACCGCCGTGCAAGATCGGACGCATGGACATGCCCGACGGCCTGGTGATCTACGTACTGATCTGCCCGGAACTGTTTGCCCGCGAAGGTTCACCCTACGGTGCCAACAACGGGCGCGACTGGCCCGACAACCACATTCGCTTCGCTCGCCTGGGCCTGGCCGCAGCCGACATCGCCGCCAACCTCGCGCAGATCCACTGGTGCCCTGACCTGGTCCACGCCCACGACTGGCCAGCCGGGCTGGCGCCGGCCTATATGCACTGGCGCGGCCAGCGTACTCCAACCCTGTTCACCATCCACAACCTGGCCTATCAGGGTGTGGTGAGCCTGGCGTCTTGCCCGGAGCTGGGTATTCCCGAACACGCACTGCAACAAGAAGGCATGGAGTTCTACGGCAAGTTGTCGTTCCTCAAGGCCGGCATGGCCTACTCCAGCCACATCACCACGGTCAGTGCCACCTACGCCCAGGAAATCACCACCCCGGCGTTCGGTTGCGGGCTCGATGGTTTCCTCGCGGCCAAGACCCAACAAGGCCTGCTCAGCGGCATCCCCAACGGCATCGATGAAAGCTGGGACGCGGCCACTGACACGCACCTGTTCCGCCAGTTCGCCATGGGCGACTGGGAAGGCAAGGCGGTCAACGCCGCCCATGTGCGCAATCTGTTCGGCCTCGACGATTCCACCGGCCCGCTGTTCGCCGTGGTGTCGCGCCTGGTGTACCAGAAAGGCCTGGACCTGACCGAAGCGGTCGCCGAATTCATCGTCGAATCTGGTGGACAGATCGCCATTATTGGTCGCGGCGAACCGGAAGAAGAACAAGCCATGCGTGAACTGGCACTGCGCTTTCCCGGACGGATCGGCGTGCGCATCGGCTTCAATGAAACCGATGCCCGACGGATGTTCGCCGGCAGCGATTTCCTGCTGATGCCCTCGCGCTACGAGCCTTGCGGCTTGAGCCAGATGTACGCCCAGCGCTTCGGCTCGCTGCCGGTGGCGCGCAATACCGGTGGGCTGGCAGACACCATCGAAGACGGCATCACCGGGTTTCTGTTCGATGAATCCACGGTGGACAGCTACAAACAGGCCTTGAGCCGGGCCTTCAAGGTCTTCGCTTTTCCTGACCTGCTCAACGCCATGCGCTGTCGGGCCATGTCGGCACCGTTCAATTGGTGCAAGGCCGTGGAGCCCTACGCCGAACTCTACGAACAGCTGGTGGCCAAGTCACTGGGTAAATCGGTCAGACAATGAGGTAACAATGCCGTCAAGGACGCCTGAAACCTGGACCCATGGCGCGGTCATGCTCGATGCCGAGCACACCCGCTTCGCCCTCTGGGCCCCGGATGCTTTTTTTGTCAGTGTCGAGCTCGACACCGGAGATTCAATACCGCTACTGCCCCAAGCCGACGGCTGGTTCATGATCCAGACCCGTTGCCCCGCCGGCACCCGCTATCGCTACAACATCGACGGCGAACTGGAGGTGCCGGACCCGGCCTCCCGCGCCCAGGCCGGTGACATCGACCGCCACAGCGTAGTGGTCGACCCCCATGCCTACCAATGGCGACACACGAACTGGTGCGGTCGGCCCTGGCACGAAGCAGTGATCTACGAGCTACACGTCGGTGCCCTCGGTGGTTTCGAAGGGGTCGAACAACACCTGGCACGCCTGGCCGGACTGGGCGTGACCGCCATCGAATTGATGCCGCTGGCGCAGTTTCCCGGCGATCGCAACTGGGGTTACGACGGCGTCCTGCCCTATGCGCCCCAGGCCTCCTATGGCACGCCGGAACAGCTCAAGCACCTGATCGACAGCGCCCACGGACATGGGCTGGCGGTGATTGTGGATGTGGTCTACAACCACTTCGGCCCCGACGGCAACTATCTGCACCGCTACGCCAAGGGCTTCTTCCGCGAAGACAAACACACCCCCTGGGGCGCGGCCATTGATTTCCGCCGTCGCGAGGTGCGGGATTTCTTCATCGACAACGCGCTCATGTGGCTGCTGGAGTACCGTTTCGACGGCCTGCGCCTGGATGCCGTGCATGCCATTGAAGATCCGGACTTTCTCCATGAACTGGCGATCAAGGTGCGGCAGCAGATCGACCCGACCCGACATGTCTGGCTGACCGTGGAGAACGAACACAACCAGGCCAGCCTGCTGGAACACAACTACGACGCCCAGTGGAATGACGACGGCCACAACGCCCTGCATGTGTTGCTGACCGGCGAAACCGACGCCTATTACGCCGACTATGCCGAGCAACCGACCGAACAACTGGCGCGCTGTCTCAGCCAGGGTTTCGTCTTCCAGGGCCACACCAATCGCCATGGGGAGGTCCGTGGCGAACCCAGCGGTCACCTGCCACCCAGCGCGTTTGTGCTGTTCCTGCAAAACCACGATCAGATCGGCAACCGTGCCTTGGGGGAGCGCCTGCATCAACTGGCCCCACCCCAGGCGCTGCACGCGGCGATCGCCTTGTTGCTGTTATCGCCCATGATTCCGTTGCTGTTCATGGGCGATGAAGTGGCCGCCGAAAACCCGTTCCTGTTTTTCACCAGCCATCACGGCGAATTGGCAGAGCTGGTGCGTGAAGGCCGGCGCAACGAATTCGCGGCCTTCAGCGCCTTCGCCGATCCGCAAAAGCGCGAGCGGATTCCCGACCCCAATGAGGCCAGCACCTTCGAAACCTCGCGCCCGGCGTTCGAAGCGCAGCATCCCCACCAGCACGCCACCGAGGCGCTGTACCGCCAGCTGTTGAAGATTCGCCGCGAGGAGATCGTTCCACGCCTGCCTGGTGCCCAGGCCCTGGGGGCCGATGTGCTGGGCGACGGCGCGATCAGCGCACGCTGGCGGCTGGGAGATGGCAGCGTATTACGCATTGACCTGAACCTCAGCGAGCAGTCCGTCGAGCATACCGCCCCCGAAGAAGCGCGCATTCTTTTCGAACATCCGCAGCAGACCATGGGTCTGTTGCAACAGGGCGCCCTTGCGCCCTACAGCGCGCTGGTCAGTCTGACGCAAGCGGCAAACTTGCCCAACATCACTGGAGAGCGCCTATGAGCGATGCGCAACTTGAAATTCTCGCCAGTCGAGCGGGCCTTGCAGTGGACTGGATCGACGCTAACGGCCGGGCGCAAAAAGTCTCGCCTGCCGTGTTGCGTTCGGTCCTCACCGGCCTGGGCCATCCAGCCGGTAGTGCCCAGGAAATCGATGCCAGCCTGCAGCAACTGCAACAGGATCAGCAAAATCATCAACTGCCCCCGTTGATCACCGCCGACGCCGGGGTCAGTGTGGACTTGAGCCGCTATTTTGCAGGCGAAACACCCTGCGAAATCAAACTGGAGGACGGCGCGACACTGAACCTGAAACTGGATGCCGATGCCAAGCTGCCCGGGATAGTCCCGGTGGGGTATCAGCACGTCGCCATCGAGGACCAGCGTTTCACCCTGGCCGTCGCGCCGGCCCGTTGCTACAGCGTCGCCGATGCGGTGGACGACCCGACGCCACGGGCCTGGGGCCTGAGCGCGCAGTTGTATGCGCTGCGGCGTCCTGGCGACGGCGGTTTCGGCGACACCCAGGCCTTGGAAGAACTGGCACGGGTGGCCGGCGAACGCGGTGCCGATGCCATCGCCATCAGCCCGATGCACGCGATGTTCAGCAGCAATACGGGAAGCTACAGCCCTTACTCACCGTCCAGCCGACTGTTCCTCAACAGCCTGTACGCAGCACCCGGCACCATCCTCGGTGAACGCGCCCTGCGCACGGCCATCGACGCCACTGGCTTGACCAATCAACTGCGCCACCTCGAAGAGCAACCCCTGGTCGATTGGCCGGTGGCTGCCGAAGCCAAACACAAAATCCTGCGCGCCCTGTACGACGGTTTCAGCCAGGGCGAGCATCCGCTGCATGAAGATTTCAGCAGCTTCCGCCACACCAGCGGCGAAGCTTTGGAAAACCACTGCCGCTTCGAAGCCTTGCAAGCCGAACGCGCAGCCCGGGGAGAAAGCCTGGACTGGCGCCACTGGCCCGAAGAATGGCGTAACCCACGAAGCCCGGCGCTGACGCATTTTGCCGAAGAAAATGCTGACGAGATTGGCTACTACGCCTTTTGCCAATGGCTGATCGCCCGCTGCCTGGAGCGCGCCCAGAGCGCGGCCAAATCCAGTGGCATGGGCATCGGCCTGATCGCCGACCTGGCGGTGGGCGCCGATGGCGGCGGCAGCCAGGCCTGGAGCCGGCAGGATGAACTGCTCGCTTCGCTGACCGTGGGCGCGCCGCCGGACATTCTCAACCGTTCCGGCCAAGGCTGGGGGATCTCCGCGTTTTCCCCGGAAGGCCTGGTCCGCAATGGTTTTCGTGCGTTCATTGAAATGCTGCGGGCCAACTTTGCCCATGCTGGCGGCTTGCGCATCGACCACGTCATGGGGCTGCAACGACTGTGGGTGATTCCTAACGACGCCCCGCCTTCCGATGGCGCCTACCTGTATTACCCGCTGGACGACCTGCTGCGCCTGCTGGCACTGGAATCGCACCGTCACCAGGCCATCGTGCTGGGCGAAGACCTCGGCACCGTGCCGGACGGCCTGCGGGAGAAGCTCAGCGCCCGGTCAATCCTGGGCATGCGCGTGCTGTTGTTCGAACAGGACAACACCCACTTCAAACCGATTCTCGACTGGCCGGACAACGCCCTGGCGACCACCAGCACCCACGATCTGCCAACCCTCAACGGCTGGTGGCATGGTCATGATATCGACTGGAACGCCCGGCTGGACCTGATCGATTCCCACACTGAAATGGACTGGCGCAAACACCGCGAACGCGAACGCGAAGGCCTGCGCAACGTATTGAACCAGGACCCGCAGAACTTTCGCGAAGAACACCTCGAAACCGACCAGGTGCTGGATGCCAGCGTGCGTTTCCTCGGCCACACCCGCGCGCCACTGGTGTTGCTGCCGATCGAGGATGCCCTGGGCATCGACGAGCAGGCCAACCTGCCCGGCACCACCGACACCCACCCGAATTGGCGCCGCCGCCTGGCCCACGAAAGCCAGGCGTTGCTGGATGCCCCGGACGCCGCCCGGCGTCTGGAAATACTCGCCTGCGCACGACTTCAGGCGAACGAGCGTGACCGATGAAACCGACGTTGATGCAACCGCTGCGGGCGACACTTCGCCTGCAGTTTCATAAAGACTTCACCCTGGACGATGCCGTACCGCAGGTGCCGTACTTCGCGTCTCTGGGCATCAGCCACATCTATGCCTCTCCGTTGCTCAAGGCCCGTGCCGGCTCCATGCATGGCTACGACGTGGTCGACCCGACCGTGGTCAACCCGGAGCTGGGCGGTGAAACCGCGCTCAGACGCCTGGTCGCGACCTTGCGTGAACACGGGATGGGGCTGATCCTCGACATCGTCTCCAACCACATGGCCGTCGGCGGCAACGACAACCCCTGGTGGCTGGACCTGCTGGAATGGGGGCGCTTGAGCCCCTATGGCGAGTTCTTCGATATCCAGTGGCACTCCCCTGACCCGCTGATGGAAGGTCAGTTGCTGCTCCCGTTCCTGGGCAGTGACTACGGCGTGGCGTTGCAGGAAGGCACGCTGAACCTGCGTTTCGATGCCACCCAAGGCAGCTTCTACGTCGAGCATTACGAGCATCACTTCCCTATCTGCCCGATGCAGTACGGCGAGCTACTCAAGCCCGCCGAAACCCTGCCATCGGAACAGGCTGAATCGCTCAAGGCCCTGGCCGAGCGCTTCACCACATTGAACTACCAGACCAACGCCCACAGCCTCGCCCGTCCGCTGCAAGCAGAGCTGCGGGACCTGGCCACGCAACCGGGCATCCTGGCCGCCATCGAGGACAACCTCAGCGGCTACGATTCCCTGGCGCCTGAGGGGTTCGAACGCCTGCATCAACTGCTGGAGCGGCAAAGCTACCGCCTCGCCAGCTGGCGCACCGCGGCGGACGACATCAACTGGCGGCGCTTTTTCGATGTCAACGAACTGGGCGGGCTGCGAGTCGAACGGCCGACCGTGTTCGAAGCCACCCATGCAAAGATTTTTGAACTGATCGGCGAAGGGTTGGTGGACGGGCTGCGTATCGACCATATCGATGGGCTTGCCGATCCACGTGGTTACTGCCGCAAATTGCGCAGACGCGTCGATTCGCTTTCGCCGTCGCGGCACCTGCCGATTTTCATCGAGAAGATCCTCGGCGATGGGGAGACCTTGCGCCAGGACTGGAACATCGACGGCAGCACCGGCTACGAGTTCATGAACCAGATCTCGCTGCTGCAACATGACCCAGCCGGTGCCGCCCCCCTCGCCGAGTTCTGGAGCCGCCATAGCGAGCGGCCAGCGCAGTTCATCGAAGAAGCCCGCCTGGCCCGCCAGCAGATTCTCAACGGCTCCCTGGCCGGCGACTTCGAAAGTGTCGCCCAGGCCCTGCTGCAAGTGGCCCGGGACGATGTGATGACCCGCGACCTGACCCTGGGGGCGATTCGTCGGGCCTTGCAGGAGCTGATCGTGCATTTCCCGGTGTACCGCACCTATATCAATCCGTTGGGCCGCTGCGCCGAGGACGAGGTGTTTTTCAACCAGGCCCTTGAAGGCGCCCGGCAAACCCTCAGCGAAGCCGATTGGCCGGTACTTGATTGCCTGGCCGGCTGGCTCGGCGGCATGCCCTGGCGGCAACGACCACGGGGGAGCCAGCGCAAACGTCTGCGCCATGCCTGCGTGCGTTTCCAGCAACTGACCTCGCCGGCGGCCGCCAAAGCCGTGGAGGATACGGCGCTCTATCGCTCGGCGGTGCTGTTGTCGCGTAACGACGTGGGCTACAACACCGAACAGTTCAGTGCCCCGCCGCAAGCGTTCCACAACGCCTGCGCTCAGCGGCTGGAACACTTTCCTGACAACCTGATGACCACCGCCACCCACGACCACAAGCGCGGCGAAGACACCCGTGCCCGGTTGGCGATCATCAGCGAGCGCGCCGACTGGTACACCGCCTGTATCGAGCAATGGCGCATTCTCTCGCCTTCGCTGCACAGCGATCCGGCGGCGCCTTCGGCCGGCGATGAACTGATTCTCTACCAGGCGCTGCTCGGAAGCTGGCCGCTGAACCTCGACCTGCGGGACCACAAGGCCCTGGCCGAGTACAACGAGCGCCTGTGGCAGTGGCAACGCAAGGCCCTGCGTGAAGCCAAACTGCAAAGTAGCTGGGCGGCGGTCAATGACGCCTATGAGCAGGCGACCCAGATGTTCCTCGAACGCTTGTTGCTGGGCGATGAGGGACTGCCGTTGCGCAGTGCCATCGCCGAGGCGGTCCAGGCCATTGCCGCAGCGGGCGCCCTCAACAGCTTGGCGCAGACTTTGCTGCGCATGACCGTACCCGGTGTGCCGGATCTGTATCAGGGCAACGAATTCTGGGATTTCAGCCTGGTGGATCCGGACAACCGCCGGCCGGTGGATTTCCAGGCGCGCCGTGAGGCGATGCACGCCGACAACACTCCGGCAACGCTGATACGCGACTGGCGCGACGGCCGGGTCAAGCAGGCATTGATCGCCAGGACCTTGGCCATGCGGGCCGAACACCCGCAGCTGTTTCACCAAGGCCGCTATCAGCCGCTGCAGGTAGTCGGCGAACACGCCCACCGGGTGCTGGCGTTCATGCGTGAGTACGAGCAACAACGGGCAATCATAGTGGTACCGATCCACGCAGCCCGTCTGCTGGAAAACAGTGCCGTACCACAGGTTGCTGCATCGGACTGGGGCGATACCCGCGTGTCGCTGCCATTTGCCGCCGGGGATGAAAAACTGAAGGGACTTTTTTCAAGCACGGCAGTCACACCCCAAAGGGAGCTGATGGTCAGCGCCGCGCTGGGGGATTTCCCGGTCAATGTTTTTATCCAACCTTGAGTTCAGTCAGGAGCACCGCGATGAGTACCGACGATAAACGCATTCGTGAATTCGCCTATCAAATCTGGGAATCCGAGGGTAAGCCGACAGGGCACGAAAAACGTCACTGGGAGATGGCCCGCAAACTGGCCGAAGCCGAAGCCCTGGCGCCAAGCAAACCGACCAAGGCTGCGGGAAAGCCCGCAGTTGCCAAGGCCGACGGCGCCAAGCCTGCCGCAGCCAAAAGCACCGCTGCCAAGGCCGCGCCAAAAAGCACAGCCAAGGCCAAGCCTGCGGCAGCGGCGGTCACACCCGCTGAAAAACCTGCCAACAAGAAGCCACGGGCGGCACGCAAGCCGCCGGCGAGTTGATTTCCCCCTCACTGATCTCAAGCAAACAGCTCTTTGTGGCGAGGGGATTTATCCCTTCGCCACAGGGTTCATCGCACAACCACCCGTCTTAACTTGAACAGCATTGCGTATCTGTCTTTTGCAGGAGCAACTATGACCCGTCCAAACAAAACCACGCCGCCGCCCGTTATCGAGGCTTCGCGGATTCGTGAAGGGCTGCCTTTTCCGCTCGGTGCAACCTGGGATGGCCTCGGGGTCAATTTCGCGCTGTTCTCAGCCAACGCCACCAAAGTTGAACTGTGTATTTTCGATGATGCCGGCGAGGTCGAACTCGAACGCATCGAGCTGCCGGAATACACCGACGAGATCTACCACGGCTACCTGCCCGACGCCCACCCTGGGATGATCTACGGCTATCGGGTCTATGGCGCTTACGACCCGGAGAATGGCCATCGTTTCAACCCCAACAAGTTGCTGATCGACCCTTACGCCAAACAATTGGTCGGTCAGTTGAAGTGGTCCGAAGCACTGTTCGGCTACACCATCGGGCACCCCGACGGCGACCTCAGTTTCGATGAGCGCGACAGCGCGCCGTTCGTGCCCAAATGCAAAGTCATCGACCCGGCCCATACCTGGGGCAATGACCAGCGTGTCAGTGTGCCCTGGGACAAGACCATCCTGTATGAAACCCATGTTCGCGGCATCAGCATGCGTCATCCCTCGGTTCCCGAGAATGTGCGCGGTACCTTCGCCGGACTGATGGTCGACGACGTGCTGGAGCACATCCGCAAGCTGGGTGTTTCATCGGTGGAGCTGCTGCCAGTCCATGCGTTCGTCAATGACCAGCATCTGCTGCACAAAGGCATGACCAACTACTGGGGCTACAACAGTATTGCCTTCTTCGCCCCGGACCCGCGTTACCTGGCCAGCGGCAAAATCGCCGAGTTCAAGGAAATGGTCGCGCACCTGCACGAGGCCAACCTGGAGGTCATCCTCGACGTGGTCTACAACCACACTGCCGAAGGCAATGAACAGGGCCCGACCCTGTCCATGCGCGGCATCGACAACGCGTCGTACTACCGGCTGATGCCCGATGACAAACGCTATTACATCAACGACTCCGGCACCGGCAACACCCTGGACCTGAGCCACCCGTGCGTATTGCAGATGGTCACCGACTCCCTGCGCTACTGGGCCACGGAGATGCATGTCGACGGTTTCCGCTTCGACCTGGCGACGATTCTGGGCCGATACCATGACGGCTTCGACGAGCGTCACAGCTTCCTCGTCGCCTGCCGCCAGGATCCGGTGCTGCGCCAGGTGAAAATGATTGCCGAGCCCTGGGACTGCGGCCCCGGTGGCTATCAGGTGGGGGGCTTCCCACCGGGCTGGGTGGAGTGGAACGACAAATTCCGCGACACCGTGCGCGCATTCTGGAAAGGCGACGACGGCCAACTTGCCGATTTCGCCAGCCGCATGACCGCCTCGGGCGAAATGTTCAACCAGCGGGGTCGGCGCCCTTACGCCTCGGTGAATTTCGTGACCGCCCATGACGGGTTTACCCTCAATGACCTGGTCTCGTACAACGACAAGCACAACGAAGCCAACGACGAAAACAACCAGGACGGCAGCAACAACAACCTGTCCTGGAACCACGGTGTCGAAGGCCCTACCGACGATCCGGCGATCAACGCGCTGCGCCATCGGCAGATGCGCAACTTCTTCGCCACCTTGCTGCTGGCCCAAGGCACCCCGATGCTCGTCGCCGGGGACGAGTTCGCCCGCACCCAGCACGGCAACAACAATGCCTATTGCCAGGACAGTGAGATTGGTTGGGTCAACTGGGACCTGAGCGAGGAAGGTGCGGCGCTGCTCAAATTCGTCAAGCGCCTGATCAAACTGCGCCTGGCCTATCCGATCCTGCGGCGCGGACGGTTCCTGGTGGGCAATTACAACGAGGACATCGGCGTCAAGGACGTCACCTGGCTGGCCCCGGACGGCAGCGAGATGACCACCGAGCAATGGCACGACGGTCACGGTCGTTGCCTGGGCATGTTGATGGACGGGCGCGCCCAGGAAACCGGCATCCGGCGCAAGGGCGCCGACGCGACGTTGCTGCTGGTGGTCAATGCCCACCATGACATCGTCAACTTCCTCTTGCCGGAAGTCCCCGAAGGCAGTTTCTGGACCTGCATGGTCGACACCAACCAGCCGGCGGTACGTGGCCAGGAGCGGTTCGATTTCAATTCCGAGTACTCCGTCACCGGACGCTCGCTGCTGCTGTTCGAACTGCAACGCGAGGACGATGAGTAAATTCCCGCGATAAACGGTTGCTGAAGATGAAGATCCGCAGGGACGCGGTTCTTCGAAGCAGGGCAACTCAGTTCGCAGAAAAAAATACAGTTCAGGTACACATGTGACGCGACGAATCAGCCGACATGAGCAATACTTCGTGTGCGGGCGACTCCAGGATCAGGAGCACCGCAGATCGCAGTCTGGCCCTCAAGGCCTGATCGGGCAGTAGGTCCGGTGCATGACTCAAAGATTGAATTCAACAAGGACGTCCCTCATGAAACCCGCCTCTCGCTTGCAAGGTCGGCATCATCCGCAAATATGGAACAGTGCCCCGCAACTGGCCGACATTCCCATCATCAGCACCCAGACACTCATCCCGGCCGGCGCCCGCGCGGTCATCCTCGCCCCGCATCCGGGCGATGAGGTCGGGGCCTGCGGCGGATTGCTCCAGTTGCTGAGCAACCTGGACCAGCCCATGTTGTTGATTTCGGTGACTGACGGTAGCCATGGCCATCCCAGTTCGCCCTTGTGGAGCGATGAGCGCCTGCGTACGCACCGCCCTCACCCCCAGGAAAGCGTGGACGCCCTGCATCGCCTGGGCGTACCGACCCATGGCCTGCAATGGGTGCGCGGCGGCTTCCCGGAAAAGACCCTGGTCGAACACGAGGCCCAAGTGGCCGCCTTCATTGGTCAATATCTACGGCCCGGTGACGTGGTGTTCAGCACATGGCGCAAGGACGGCGACGCCGACCACGAAACAGTCGGCCGCGCCGGTGCCCTGGCGGCTGAGAACATCGGGGCAGTATTTAACGAACTGCCAGTGTGGGCCTGGCACTGGCCGGTCCGCGAGCAGAACAAAATACCCTGGCACCGGGCACGCAAACTGCGCCTCGATGTCTGGACCACCGCCCGCAAGCGCCACGCGATGCACGCCTACGCCAGCCAGCTCAACGGCGAACCCGCCAGCGGTATCTCACCGCTGGTACCGCGGGTCATCCTTGATCGTATGGGCATGCCGTACGAGATCGTTTTTATCTGAACGTGGGTGTTTCCACACACCCCTGTGGGAGCGGGCTTGCTCGCGAAGCGGACTGTCAATCAACGTTGATGTTGTGGGCGACAGGCGTTTACCGGCGGTACCCGGCCGCGCCACGGTTGGGCGCGTTCCAGTTGTGCGGCCAGGGCCAGCAAGGTGCTTTCCTCGCCGAAGCGAGCAGCGAAGTGCGCCCCCATCGGCAGGCCGTTGGCACTCCAGGACAACGGTACCGACATCGCCGGCTGACCACTGGCATTGAACAGCGCGGTGAACGGCGAGTAGCTGTGGTAGCGCTCCAGCAGTTGATCGAGGCTCATGCACACATCCTCAACGTCCAGTTCGCCAATCGGCATCGGTTCCCGAGTCAGGACCGGGGTCAGGATCAGATCATAATCCTGCATGAACATCGCCAGTTGCCGGCCCAGGGCATGAATCCACCCCACGGCGGCCGCGTACTGGGCGCCGCTGACATTGCCCTTGTCCCGCAGGATGATCCGGGTACGTACTTCCAATTCCTCGGCCTGCACGGTAAACCCACGCATCTGACCCAGCAGATCAACATAGTGCCGCGTGCTTGCACCGATGATGGTAAAGACCTGATCCAGAAACTCCGGCAGCACCACCGGCAGGCTGACCGGTTCGACACGATGGCCCAGGGATTCGCACAACCGCGCAGCCTCGCCCACGGCCTGAAGGCTCTGCGGCGACGTAGGCCAAGGGCCGAGCTGCTCGACCAGGGCAATGCGCAACGGTTTAGGATCACGTTGCACCGCCATCACATAAGGCAACGCCTGGACCGGCGCCGCATACGGCGCGCCAAGATCCATCCCGGCGGTGGCATCGAGCAGCGCGGCACTGTCGCGCACCGACAAGGTGATCGCATGAGGCGTGCCCATCCCGGCCCAGCCCTCTCCCACCATTGGCCCCGACGGCAGCAGGCCACGGCTGGGCTTGAGCCCGAACACGCCACAGCAGGACGCCGGCACCCGCAATGAACCACCGCCATCGTTGCCATGGGCGAACGGCACCACCCGGGCCGCCACCAGCGCCGCCGCGCCACCGCTGGAACCGCCGGCGCTGTGGTCGATGCTCCATGGGTTGCGCGTGGCGCCAAAGCGCGAGGATTCGGTGGAGTACGACGTGCCGAATTCCGGCGAGGTGCTGGTGCCCACGATCTGGCACCCCGCACGCCGCAAACGCGTCACGATTTCCGCTTCGAAGTCCGCACGACAATCGCCTAAAGAGCGCGAGCCGTTGGTCATCGCCGCACCGTTGACCGGTGAGAACAGGTCTTTGATCAAGGTCGGCACGCCGGCCAGCAGGCCTTGCCCCGCCTGGGTCGTGTGCGCCGCCTCCCGTGCCGACGCGTACAACCGCTCGGCCACGGCATTGATCTGCGGCTCGACCCGTTCAAGGCGCTCGATGGCTGCCTCAAGCAGTTCGCCGGGCAGCACTTCGCCGCGCCTGACCCACTCGGCCAGCCCTGTGGCGTCTTCATTGTCCATCAAGTGGTGGATGTCTTGCATAGCCATGCTTCAGGCTCCTATTTCATGACGATTGACGTGATCCGACGGGGGCCGCCTGGCCGTGGGTTCGCGCTCGCAGGCCGACGATCACCCAGAGCAACGCGGCGATAAAACTGACAAGCGCCAACCACTGGATGGCATGACGAAGGTCACCGGCAAAGGCGCCCACGAAAGCCACCACCAGCGGACTGACAAACTGGCCGATGTACAGGCACGAAGTGAACCCGCCCAGGCCCCGGCCACGGGTGGTGGCGGTCAAGGCATTCATCACCGGCGCCATCACGTTGGGCACCAGCAACCCGGCGCCCAGGCCTTGGATGAACGCGGCCACCAGTACTGCGTTGTAGCTCTGGCTGCGCATCAGCAACCACATCCCGATGCCCATCAGGCCCAGCAACAAGGCGTTGCAACCGGCGATGCCAAGACGACGCCGCAACAAGGGCCACATCAGCGAACCGACCAAGGTCGCCAGCAGGCTCAGTCCTGCCGCCAGACCGATCATGGTGCTGGAGGTGATCCCCAGGCTGACCAGCAGCATCGGTGCCTGGATCGGCATGACGAAGGTCAGGATCATGCCCCCCAGGATCATCAGGTAGCCGACCACCAGCTGCGGCACCGCGACCTTGGTCAGGCCCACCTCATCGGCTCGCGGCTCGACCGTTTTCCGCTTCACCAGCGTCGGTTCCCACAGCACGTTCACCATCGCCGGCACCAGCAGCAACGGCAGCAAGTACAGAAGGAACGGCGAACGCCACGAATGCTCCCCAAGCGCCCCGCCCACCACAAAGAACAGCGCCCCGACCAGACCGATGGTGACTACCTGTCGGTTGACGTAGCGCATGCGCTCCTCGCCGTGCCAATAGTCAGCGATCAGGGTCGCGCAGCAGGTCATCACCGCCGCTTCGGCGCAACCGAATAACAGCCGCGCGCCGACAATCGAAGGCAAGTTATCGAGGATGGCTGGCAAGGCCCCGAGCAAGGCGTAGAGCAGCGTGGCGATCACCAGCAGGACCTTGCGTCCGACCCGGTCGGCCAGCCAACCGGCCAACGGCGCGCACAACGCAATCGCCAGGGCCGGGCCGGTGATCGCCAACGGCACCAGCAGATCGGCACGAGGTTCCATGGGGCCGAATTCGGCGCCCAATCGAGGCAGGATAGGCGCGACCATCGTCGAGCCCATGATGGTCAGGCTGCTGCCCAGCATCAGCACCAACCCTTCACGACGACCGGCCTGTCGCGACGACGCCGCGGCCGTTGAAACGGAACTTGATTGGTTCATGGCGAGCCCCTTAGAAACTTTGAGAGATACGCAGCGCCGCGGTGTAGCCTTCGGCGCGGTTTCGCGCATCGAGCTCCTTGTAGACGTGCAGCCAGACCGGCGGTATGCCGGGTTTGAAGTAGCTCACCGCCGGCCCGACAGCCAGCACTCGGGCGCGATTGCCCGCCTCCAGGCCTGGCGCATCGTCATCGGTGAACTGCCGGTAGTAATACCCGCCCACACCCACGGTCCACGGCCCGACGTGCTGGCCCACGGCGAATTCGTGGCGGTATTCGACACCGTTCTTGTAGTCGGTGGCCTGGTTGCGCGTATTGATGTCGGCTTCGAAGCTTGAAGAGACTTCAAAGCCGCTGTCGGAGATGTAAGTCGCGTTGAGAATCGGCGAAAAGGTCCAGTGATTGAGCCCCGGCGAGATCAGCCGATTCTTGTCGTAGTCACCGGTCGGTGCCTGGATCTGGAACTGGGCATTGACGAACAGGTTCGGCGAAAGGGTCCACTGCAGGATCACCGGCAGCACCTGGATGTCGGCCATGCGAAACGGATCGGCCGCAAGATCCAACGGGCCAACAGGCGTCTGCACCTGCACCGAGGCATCCATCTGGAAGAACGGCACCACGGTGCCGAAGCCGTACTTGGCGCCCAGCACGGTGTAATCGGTCATGCGCATATAGGCAACGCCGATGGACAAGACATCCAGGGAGAAATTGTTGTCCAGCGATTTGCCGTGGCGATCTTTCTGCACGTTGGCTGAATAGAAGGCGGTTCGCAGGCCGACGGTCCCGAAAGGCGTGGCCGGGGGCATCATGCCCGCGCCGAAATCGTAGACCCCGACCGCCGTGGTCGGCGCGCCGTTTTCGGTGCCATGGGCTGCGGTACAGAGACCGATCAGCCCCAGGGTCAGCCACGTACAGTGCCAGACGTTGATTTTTTTATTTTGGTACATCGAATGCCCCTCCGACCATGTGGTGTTGGGGTCATCCTAGGGAGCCGGCTCGTCAGCGGTTATCCGTTTTCAGCACAGTTGAGTGCGGCGCAGGGTTTGTGACGGGGTTTCGCCAAACAGGATCCGATAGTCACTGGAAAACCGGCTCAAATGCCAGAACCCCCAGCGTGCAGCGACCTCCTGTACCCCCAGCGCCTGATCGCCACTGCGCAGTTCACGGCGCACGGCATTGAGGCGCAATGCCCGCAAATAGGCCACCGGGTTGATGCCCAGGGTCTCCTGGAAGCAATACTGCAATTTGCGCCGGCTGGCACCGATGTGGTTGCACAGGTCGAGGATCGACAGCGGTTCGTCGACGTGGGCCAGGGCGTACTCCCGCGCCCGGTCGACCATGCGCTTGCGTGCCGTAGGGTTGAGCGGCGGCGCCTCATCCGGCGCCACCAGCTCCAGCATATGCAGCATTACCGTATCGCGCAGGCCACGGCGGATCGACTCGTAACCAAGCAACGAGTCGCGCCCCTGCTCGCCCCCTTCGAGTTCATCGAACAGCGCCGCCAGTTCAACTGGCAGCGTCGAGTCGCCGAGGCGGTAACACTTGGGAAGATCGGTAATTCGAAAACGACTGCCCTGGCGCTCCAGCAGATGTTCCAGTGCCTGCTCTTCCACCGCGACCCCGAGCAGGTCCAGATGCTGGGGCGTGCGCAAATCAGGCAGGTTCTGCCCGCGGGCGACCAGCAGGCTGGGCTCGGTAATCGGATGCCCGGCGCAAAACACCGGTCCATCGGCACTCAACGGCACGCTGAACGTAATGGCGCCCTCCCAAGCCATGCCTCGCTTGGTCAGGGCCTGATTAGAGCGGTCACGCACCAGTTGCATCCAGTCGCAGCGAAATTCGATCAGTTCACCTTCGAAGCGTCCGGGGGTCAACTGGTCATAGCTCACCTGCCAGCCGCCCATGTTGCGCGCGTGCTCGTCGATGTCGGCGGTGCGGAACCGATTGATCGGCTGCGCCGGCAACACGCTTGCCAAGACAAGTGGTTGCGCCATGTTGTCGTTGTTCATTGACCCGACCTTTGATGATTCCAGGGCTTATGGATCAAAGGTCAGGCAAGTTCCATTCCGCCTCGCAAGCGGGTTATTCAATTGTGCCGAAAACGGATAGTCAGCCCGGACTCAGTTGCCAGCGGGTAACGACAGGATTAAACCAACCTCTGCACACCGAAGCGCTACGATAACGCCCTGTTGCAATCCCCTTCCCCTGCCCTCTGATGAACTCGAAACCGCGCACGCGGATGTTCCTGGCGTAGCCGCGAATGGGCTTGCTGGACTTGACCATGTGCGACCTGCTCAAGAGTGGTTCTCCGTCGGTTGAAGTGGACCTCGAAGCGATCTTCATCCAGCTGGGCAACGTGTGGACCTCGGCAGGTGTCCACCAACAAGCCAGCCTGAATATCGTCAATGCCCAGCAAAATCCGTAGCAATGCTCACCCTATGTACCAGCGGCACGCGGTAAGGTAGGCGAAAACCATCCGGATCGAGGTGTGCCGTGGCGTCCTATTCCCTGCGTCAGCTGAAGTATTTCGTCACCACCGTCGAGTGTGGCAGCGTCGCTGAAGCATCCCGCAAGCTGTACATCGCCCAGCCGTCGATTGCCACGGCCGTCAAGGGACTGGAGGACAGCTTCGGCGTGCAACTGCTTATCCGCCATCACGCCCAAGGCGTGTCGCTGACCCCGGGCGGTGCGCGTTTCTACCGCAAGGCCCAGGAGCTGTTGCGCATGGCCCGGGAGTTCGAGCAGAACGCGCTGGCCGATAACGATGTGGTCAGCGGCCAGATCGACATCGGCTGCTTTGAAACGGTCGCCCCGCTTTACCTGCCACGGCTGATCGCCGGTTTCCGTGAGCGCTTTCCCGGGGTGGAGATCCGCGTGCAGGATGGCGAGCAGCAGGAGCTGGTGCAAGGCTTGACGGGTGGGCGTTTCGACTTGGCGATTTTCTATGAGCACGACCTGGACAGCACCATCGAGACCGAAGCGTTGACCGCCCCACAGCGACCCTACGCATTGTTGCCGGCGGGGCATCGTTTTGCCAATCAGGCGCAAGTGTCGCTGCGCGACCTGGCGCTGGAGCCGATGATCCTGCTGGACGTGCAGCCCAGCCGGACTTATTTCGTGAGCATCTTCGAGGAGTTGGGCCTGACCCCGAACATCGTGTTCAGCTCACCGTCCATCGAGATGGTGCGTGGCATGGTCGGCCAGGCGTTCGGCTTTGCGGTGCTGGTGACCCGACCGCACTCCACCTGCACCTACGATGGGCAGCAAGTGGTCTGCGTCAACATCGCCGAAGACGTGACCGGCTCGGCGTTGGTGGCCGGATGGCTCAAACGCGCACACCTGACCAAACCGGCGCAGTTGTTCGTGGATTACTGCAAGGAACAATTCCAGCAATGGCTGG
Source organism: Pseudomonas viciae (assembly GCF_004786035.1). NCBI lineage: Bacteria > Pseudomonadati > Pseudomonadota > Gammaproteobacteria > Pseudomonadales > Pseudomonadaceae > Pseudomonas > Pseudomonas viciae. The sequence goes on along the minus strand of NZ_CP035088.1, from coordinate 2,906,328 downwards.
GATGAGATTTCCAGGACCACCGGATAGTCCGTGGCGAGGGATCTGCTCCCTCGCCACAAACAGGTGGTGTTCGCCGCAGGTTCGGGACTAGCGAGCCGCCCAGGCGTTGAAACGTTGCTCCAGCTCCTCGCCATGGTCGACCCAGAACTCGGCATCCACGGCCCGGGCTTCAGCCAGATTGGCCTCGGCGGTGGGCAACTGTTCTTGCACTGCCGCGGGCAACAAGGCCAGCGTCTTGCGATGCACCGGCCCATAAGGGATGTTTTCCGAGAATACCTTCTGCGCCTGTGGCTGGCTGGCAAAGGCAATGAACTGCTCGGCCAAGGCCTTGTTCGGCGTGCCCTTGACCACGGCCCAGAACTCCGGGTCGTACAGGCTCTGCGGCCAGACGATACTCAGCTTCATGCCTTCCTTTTGCGCCGAGGCGATGCGCCCGTTGTAGGCGGCACTCATCGCCACGTCACCCGCCACCAGCCACTGCGCCGGTTGGGCACCCGCTTCCCACCACTGGATGTTGGGCTTGATCTGGTCCAGCTTGGCGAATGCCCGGGCCACGCCCTGCGGTGTGTTCAACACCTTGTACAAGTCCTGGGCCTTGACCCCATCGGCCAGCAAGGCGATTTCCAAGGTGTACTTGGCCCCTTTGCGCAAACCACGTTTGCCCGGGTAATCGGCCACATTCCAGAAGTCCGCCCAGGATTTGGGCGCCTTGGCGAGCTTGCTCTGGTCATAGGCCAGGACCATCGACCAGACATAGGTAGCTACGCCACATTCGGTGAGTGCCCCCGGGACAAAATCCGCCGGGTCGCCCAGGGCCGTCTGGTCGAGCTTTTCAAACAGGCCCTCCTCACAACCACGCAGCAACTCGGGGCTTTCCACTTCGACCACATCCCAACTGGTGTGACCAGCCGCGACCATGGCCTTGATCTTCGATAATTCACCGTTGTATTCGCCGGCCACGATGCTTCCCGCACCGCTGGCGTTGAAGGGTTGGAAGTAGGCCTTGTCCTGGGCCTGCTTGGTGGCGCCGCCGAAGGAAATCACGGTCAAACTCTGGGGCGCGGCCAGGACGCTGGTACTCAACAACGCCAGGGCACACGCAATATTGCAACGCAAGGATCTGGACATGAAGCGGTTCCTCGAAATGCCGGCTCGCCCGCACGAGCCGGTGACGGGACTCAAAGGTGACCGTAAACACGGGCGGTATGGTCTACAGCAAAGGCTCTTGTCGGCCTGTTCGTTGTCGCCTGGCTGACCACCAGGAATCTGCGTCCATTGAAATCACTCTCCTCAGGCACCCTTGCAGTCAGCAATCATTGGGTTCACAGAGATAGCTCGCCAGCCGATCCATCAAGCGATCGCAGGCGGCCATCTGTTCAACGCTCACGTATTCGTCGGGCTTGTGCCCCTGGTCCATGCTGCCGGGGCCACACACCACCGTTGGCACGCCAGCCTGATGAAACAAGCCGCCTTCGGTGCCGAACGCGACGGTGCTGAACGCGTTGCTACCGCACAGACGGGCGAGCAGTTGCGCGGCGGCGCTGTCAGGGGAAGTCGCCAGGCCTGGGTAGGCGGACAGCTGTTCAAAACGGATCGAGGTGTCGCCTTGCACCGCACGCATCGGCGGCAGCAGCGTCCGCTCGGCAAAGTCTTGCAATTGCTCGGCCACCACTTGCGGGGCGAAATCCGGCAAGGCGCGCACTTCGAAATCGAAGCGGCAATCGGCCGGGACGATATTCAATGCCGTACCGCCCTGGATCACGCCGACCTGCACCGTCGAATAAGCCGGGTCGAAGCGTGCGTCCTGCAACGAGGGATCGGCCAGCGCTGCGCCGATCTCCCCCAACCGGCCAATCAGTCGCGCCGCCTGCTCAATGGCATTCACGCCGTAAGGTGCGTAGGCCGAATGGCAGGCCGCCCCTTTGACATGGCAACGCATCGCCAGCTTGCCCTTGTGGGCCAGCACCGGTTGCAAACGGGTCGGCTCGCCGATCAGGCACAACGCTGGCTGGGGAATGCGCTGCAGCAGCACCTCCAGCAGACTGCGCACGCCCAGGCAACCGACCTCTTCGTCATAGGAAAATGCCAGGTGCAGCGGGCGACGAAGCGGGCTGGCGAGGAACAGCGGCACCGCCGCCAGCACCGAGGCCAGATAACCCTTCATGTCCGCCGTACCCCGGCCGTACAGCTTGCCGCCCGCCTCGCTCAGGCAGAACGGCTCGACCGTCCAGGCCTGCCCGTCCACTGGCACCACATCGGTATGCCCGGACAACACCACGCCATCGGGTACCGACGGGCCGATGCTCGCCAACAGGTTGGCCTTGGTCCGCTCGGGGTTGTAGATCAGCTCGCACACCACCCCCAGGTCGCGCAGGTAGTCACGCACGAACTCAATCAGCGCCAGGTTCGACTCGCGACTGACCGTGGCAAAGCCCACCAGACGGGCGAGTAACGCGCGGCTGCGCAGTTCACTCATCGCCCGGCACTCCATAGCTGGGGGCCTGGGTCGGGTCGAGGGCGCGGGTCAGGTAGTCCTGCAATTGCGGTTGATAGGCCAGCCAGAGTTTTTCCAGCTCGCCGATGGGATTCTCCTCAGCCCAGTCCACCCGCAGATCGACGATGGGCCAGGTCAGGTCATCCACCACCGACAGCGCCGCCGAATGCACCGCCCCGGCTTCGCCACCAGCCTGCTGCCCGGCCTGCAACGCACTCATCAGGCGTGAAGCAAGGCAGCCTCCGCTGTGCTCGAAGGCGGCGACCATGGCCTCGATCACCCCAGCACTGGCCAACAGATTGCCGGCGGCGACGCACTGCTCACCGGCCAGCGCGTTGTGGATGCCCAAGGCATGGCTGCCACTGAAAATCGCCGTGTGTCCATGGGTATCGACCACCGCCACTTGGCGGTACTGGCTGTAGCCATTGCGCGCCAGGGCGCGGTCCACGGCTTCTTGCGCCGTCAGGCCACCGGCCAGCTCGTCAAGGATCAACGGGCCCAGGGCCGGTAGCGTAATGTTCTGGCTCGCCACCGCGCCGACGCCCGCCCGCAACCAGGGGCAACGGGCGCCGACGGCAATGCTCGATGAGCTGATAGCGACACCCAACTGACCGGTTTCGGCGCAGCGCCCGACGATGGAAAAAGTCATGTGCCACTCCTTTATTCAGGGATTACCGCGATCACGTCGATTTCCATCAGCCACTGCGGCTGGCCGAGGGCGCTGACCACCAGCCCGGTGGAAATCGGGAACACACCCTTGAGCCATTTGCCGACTTCCTGGTACACCGGTTCGCGGTAGCGTGGGTCGATCAGGTAGGTGGTGGTCTTGACGATATGGCTCAGGTCGCTGCCGGCCTCTTCAAGCAGTTGCTTGACGTTGCGCATGGCTTGCTCGGCCTGGGCACGAGGGTCGCCAAGGCCCACCAACTGACCATTGAAGTCCGTGCCGACCTGTCCGCGCACATAGACGGTGTTGCCTGCGCGCACGGCTTGGCACAGGTCGTTGTCCAGGGTCTGGTTCGGGTAGGTGTCTTTGGTATTGAACATGCGGATGCGTGTGTGAGTAGGCATCAACGGACTCCCGTGAGACTGGTTTTCGAACGATACGAATCGCTATCGAGTGCTGGGGCCTGGCGCTGGGCAGCATCTTGATAGGCGAGATAAATGCGTTGCTTCACGATGTGATCGGCAATATGCCGGGCGTCATGCCAGACACCCCAAATGAACGCCGAGCCGCGCCGCGACAACCAGGGCAAGCCGACGAAATACAGGCCCGGCTCGCTGGAAACACCGCGCTGATGCCGAGGCTTGCCATTGGCACCGAGGGCGTCGACCTTCAGCCAGCTGTAATCCACCGAATAGCCGGTGGCCCAAATAACGCTGGTCACGCCGGCGGCGACCAGGTCCAGCTCCAGAATCGGCTGGGTCAGGCACTGCGGGTCGGGCAGCAGATCGCGAGCTTCCGGTTCGAGCGGCAGATCCAGACCATTGCGGGCAATGTAGGCGTCGGCGGCATCCAGCAGTGCCAGGTAGTTTTCGTCGCCGCGGGCGATGTTTTCGGCAAGATTCGATTCAAAGGTCACCACACTGCCGTTGAACGACTTCGTTAGGCCTACCAAGGTGATGCCCTCATGGGCCAACCGGCGAAAATCTACGGTGTGGCCACCACGGGCACCGCTCACCGCGATGGTGACGTGCTCTTTGCCAGGCTGGACCGCCTCTGCGTCCCACTCGCCCAGCACCCCCAGCCACCAGCAGAAATCGCGGTTGCGATAGGCCCGTGGCGGACGATCATGAGCGCCCACCGAGAGGTAGACTTGCTTGCCGGCGCGCTGCAACTCGTCGGCGATCTGCACCCCTGACGACCCGGCGCCCACCACCAGCACCGCCCCCTCGGGCAACTGCTGCGGATTGCGATACTCGGCGGAGTGAATCTGGGTGACCGTGGCCATTTCGGGGGCGATCGGCGGAATCACCGGCCGCTGGAATGGCCCGGTGGCGACGACCACGTGAATAGCCTCGATCAGGCCCTCGGACGTTTCAATGCTGAAGCCGGGGCGGCCGACATTGCGCTCGACTTTTTTGACCTCCACACCGGTACGGATCGGCGCATTGAACTTGCGCGCGTAGGCCTCGAAGTAATCGGCCACTTGATCCTTGGCGGCGAAGGCATCGGGGTCGAGCCCCTCGAATTCCAAGCCAGGAAAACGGTCATGCCAGGCCGGGCCGTTGGCGACCAGCGAGTCCCAACGCGCGGTGCGCCAGGCCTCGGCAATCCGGTTGCGCTCCACGACCAGGTGAGGCACACCTTGTCGGCTCAAGTGTTCGCTCATGGCCACGCCGGCCTGGCCGGCGCCTATAACAAGCGTATCGATGCGTAGGGTTTCAACGGGCATGTCTGTGCACTTCCGGCAGTGGGTTGGTTCAGGCCGGCATGGCGCCGCCTCGGGTACTGATTTTTTTGTTCTGCTATTGCGACTATCGGGAAGAGGTGTCGAGGCGATTGTGTTGGCAGGCGGGGATTTGCGAAACGAGGGTTTTTATCGTTGCTGGGAAGGAAAAAACTGGATGCACGCCTGATGTCGAGTCAGGCGTTCCGCAGTGGCTCGGGGCTTGAAGGGAGGATGCGGCAGTGGATCCTGATAACTTGGTATCAAGCGTCTACTGACAGGTCTGTTTCAACTGCGCCGGAAACGCCTTGAGCTCAAGCTTCTCCATCACCAACCCAATGAAGGCCGACACCGCCAGCGGCAACTGACGTCGACTCGGGTAAAGCACATTCAGGCCAAAGCCGGCGCGTTGGTATTGCGGTAGCACGCGTACCAGCCTGCCGGCCTCCAGGTCGAGGCGGCTCAGCGCCGACGGCAGCACGGCGATGCCCAGGCCCGCGACGGTTGCCCTGCGCAACGCTTGGGCGGTGTTGGCGTTGAATCGACTGGCGACCTGCACGTGCTCCTCGATGCCGTCCGGACCGACGAATCGCCAATGGGTCATGCCGCTGGGGTGGGCGAAGCTCACGCTGTCGTGGTGAGCCAGGTCCTGCAGTGAAGCCGGCGCACCGCGTGCGGCGATGTAGGCCGGGCTGGCGACCATGCCATCACCGTCGTTCTTGAGGAGTTGACGGCCGACATACCCCGAATCCTGCAACGGACCGCCGCGAAAGGCGACGTCGATGCGATCGGCAATCAGGTCGACACGGGCATCGCTGAGCACAAAATCAAGTTGCACCCGAGGATGTGCGGCTAAAAAGTCGGCCACCCATTCCATGGGGAAGAAGTCGAAAAAATCCGCCATCGCCGCGATGCGCACCAGACCGCTGGGCTCTTCGCTGCCCATCATCAATTCCTGTCCCGCCTCCATCAGCCCATCCACCGCATCCACGCAGCGTTCATAAAAACCCTGACCCGCATGGGTCAGCGTGAGTTTGCGAGTCGAGCGCTGCAGAAGTCGCGATTCCAGCTGCGCCTCCAACTGCTGCACCCGTCGGCTGACGGTGTTGGATGGCATGCCCAGCCGCCTGGCCGCCTCGGCAAAACTGCCACTGCGGACCACCTGGACAAACAGCGCAACATCGTTGAGATCGAACATGGCGCCGTAATTCCTTCGTTTTTTGGATGAGTTCAATCCGATTGTATCGGCTAATCAATCTATTGGAAGGCACTTATCCTCTCTTGCATCGAGGCCCCCAAACGCTCAAGCATCCGAGGCTCACCATGAACAGCATCGTCAAAGCACCGCCACGCGCCATCGTCCACCGCACCTTTGGCAGCAGCCACGGACCGATCACCCGGCTCATGAGCCCCGGCGACCTGGGCCAGCTCTGCAAGCCCTTCGTATTTCTCGATCTCTTCGGGTTCAAGGCCGACGCCATGCAAAGGGGTTTCGGCATGCACCCTCATTCCGGAATCGCCACGCTGACCTACATGATCGAAGGCCAAATGATCTACGAAGACACCACGGGCCAGTCCGGTACGCTGCCCAGCGGCGGCATGGAGTGGATGCAGGCCGGCAACGGCGTTTGGCATAACGCCCGGCCGGCCGGTGGCTCGCCGATCCAAGGTTTCCAGCTCTGGGTGGCGCTGCCGGCGGCAGAAGAAAATGCCCCGGCCCACAGCCTCTACCTGGCGCCCGCCGAGATCCCCCGGGAAGGCCCGGCGCTGGTATTGCTCGGCCAATACGGCGCAGCCCGCAGCCGCGTCTCCTTCCCCGCCGATATGAATTACCTCGCCGTGCAGTTGCAAGACAACGAGCGCTGGCGCTACACCCCACCGGCCGGGCACACCGTCGCCTGGCTGGCGGTCAACGGCGGCAGCCTCGATGCTGGCGGCAACGTCAATGCCGGAGAAATGGCGGTATTCGCAGAATCCAGCGAGGCCATCGACATCGTTGCCCGGGGCGCGACGTCCTTCGTCCTCGGTTCGGCGGTCAAGCATCCCCACGACCTGGTGCTGGGCTACTACTCCGTGCACACCAGCGAGGCCGCGCTGGAGAAAGGCGAGAAAGAAATCCAGCGCATCGGCGCCCTTTTGCAACAAGAGGGCCGGTTGGCTTAGCCGACCCTCGACTCACCCCCTATCCATACCCCATCACATAGAGGTGAATCATGACCAACATCGGTCTCGATCTTCTGCTGTCCCGTGTTCAGCTCGGCAAGCTGTCCCTGAAAAACCGCATGATCATGGCGCCGATGACCCGCAGCCGCGCAGGCGCGGGTGACGTGGCCACGCCCCTGATGGCCGAGTACTACAGCCAGCGGGCCAGCGCGGGGCTGATCATCAGCGAAGGCTCCCAGGTATCGGCCCAGGGCAAGGGTTACCTGCGCACGCCAGGGATCTTTACCAGCGAACAAATCGCCGGCTGGAAACAAGTGACCGACGCGGTCCACGCCGAGGGCGGACAGATCTTCCTGCAACTGTGGCACGTAGGCCGTCTTTCCCATCCGCTGGTGCAGCTCAACGGCGCCCAGCCGGTGGCCCCTTCGGCGATCAAGGCCGATGGCGAGATCTACACCGCCGAAGGTCTCAAGCCCTATGAACTGCCACGGGCATTGGAGCTCGATGAAATTCCAGGCGTGGTCGCCGACTTTCGCCAAGCCGCGGTCAACGCGAAGCTGGCCGGGTTCGACGGCGTGGAGATTCATGGCGCCAACGGCTACTTGATCGACCAGTTCCTGCGTGACGGCACCAACCAACGTACCGATGCCTACGGCGGCTCGATCGAGAACCGCGCGCGTTTCCTCAAGGAAGTGGTCGAGTCGGTGATCGAAGTCTTCGGTGCCAGCCGCGTCGGCGTGCGGCTGTCGCCGATCTTCAGCTACTTCTCGATGAGCGACAGCAATCCGCAGGCAACTTTTGAATACGCCGCCAGGATGCTCAGCCGTTATGGCCTGGCCTACCTGCATATCGTGGAACTGGGCGAAGGCACGTTCGATTTCCTGGAACTCAAGCGCCGCTTTGGCGGGCCCTACATTGCCAACGGCGGCTACAGCGCCGAACGCGCAGCCACCGCCATCAGCCGTGGTGAAGCGGACCTGGTGGCGTTCGGCACGCCGTTTCTGGCGAACCCGGACCTGGTGGAGCGTTTCAAACTGGGCAAGGCCCTGAACACTCCAGACGCGGCGACGTTCTACCAGGGTGACGAACAGGGTTATACAGATTATCCGACGTTGGCCGAAACCCAGACACAACAATGATCCAGTGAGACGGGAGGCAAGGCTTCAGTGCCCTCCTCTCGTCTCGGCTTGAAATTGTACAAATTCACATTTTCTTATACAAATAACTTTAAAATGTACAACTCCTGAAGTAGGCTTCAAAAACTTGTACAGAGATATGTATCTGTACAATATTTAGGAGCCTAGCATGTCCGCCTATCTCCAACGTTTCGCCCAGGCTTTCGCCGAACTGGACGCCCGACGCCTGGCCGAACTCGATGAGCTCTACAGCGTCGACATCCATTTCCAAGACCCCTTGCACCGGATCGAAGGCCTGACGGCCCTGCGTGAATACTTTGCGCAGTTGTATGCCAGTGCCAGTGACGTGCGCTACGACTTCCACTCGTTCGATGAGGTCGCTCCCGGCGAAGGCTATTTGCGCTGGACCTTGCACTTTCGGCACCCACGCCTGGCGGGCGGAGCCCCCGTAGCATTGTCGGGTTGCAGCCATTTGCGCTGGACCGACCGGGTCTACCACCACCAGGACTTCTTTGACGCCGGTGCCCTGCTCTACGAACACTTACCGTTATTGGGGCCGGTGATCCGCTGGCTCAAGCGCAGGCTGGCATGAGCCGCGTCTGGCTGACCGGCGCCAGCAGCGGCATTGGCGCGGCATTAGCGCAAGTGCTGCTGGAACAGGGTCACCACTTGGCATTGAGCGCGCGCCAGGTAGAACCCTTGCAGGCACTGGCAACACGCTATCCAGACCAGGTGCTGGTAGTGCCAGGCGACCTGACCGACCCGCGCCAGGTCGCCAGGATCTGCCAGCAGATTGACTGTGAGTGGTTGGCGCTGGACCTGGTGATTCTCAATGCCGGTACCTGCGAATACCTGGAGCCTGGACGCTTCGACACCCGTCTCGTCGAACGCGTCATCACCAGCAACCTGCTGGGCACCAGCCATTGCCTGGAGGCCGCCCTACCCTTGCTGCGCCGAGGCCAGTGCCCACATCTGGTGGTGGTGAGCAGCGCGGTCACCTGGCTGGCCCTGCCTCGCGCCGGCGCCTACGGTGCCTCGAAGGCCGCGTTGCGCTATCTGGTGGAGTCCTTGCGTATCGACCTGGCCACCGAGGGCATCGACGTCACCCTGGTGAGCCCCGGTTTCGTCGATACGCCACTGACCCGACGCAACGATTTTCCCATGCCCATGCGCTGGTCGGCGCAACGGGCCGCACGGCATATCGCACGGCGCTTGCCGGCACGGCCTTTGGACATCGTGTTTCCCTGGTTCTTCACCGTCGTCCTGCGCTTGCTTGGACACTTGCCCGCAAGCTGGCGGCTGGCCCTGGGCCGGCGCCTGGCACGCCCCTCCAAGGAATCTTGAGACATGCGCATCGCAATCATCGGCAGCGGCATTTCCGGGCTGACCTGTGCCTATCTGTTGGCTCGTCGACATCAGGTCACTCTGTTCGAGGCCGACAGCCGGATCGGTGGCCACACCCATACCGTGGATGTCGATTGCCAGGGCAGGCGCTTTAGCGTTGATACCGGCTTCATCGTGTACAACGACTGGACCTACCCGAATTTCATTCGCCTGCTGGATCAATTGGGCGTCGCTTCGCGTCCTACGCAGATGAGCTTCTCGGTGCGTGACCCGGCCACCGGACAGGAATACAAGGGCTACACCTTGCGCAGCCTGTTCGCCCGCCGGCGCAACCTGCTGTCGCCCGGTTTCTGGGGCATGCTGCGCGACATCCTCCGGTTCAACCGGCAGGCGACGGCCGACCTGCAGGCGCACCGTATCGACAGCGCCACGCGACTCGGTGACTACCTGCACAGCCACGGTTATGGCCAGCGTTTCATCGACCACTACATCGTGCCCATGGGTTCTGCGATCTGGTCGATGTCGCCGGCCAGGATGCTGGAGTTTCCGCTGCAGTTCTTCGTGCGCTTCTGCCACAACCACGGCCTCCTGTCGCTCAATCGCCGCCCACAATGGCGCGTGATCGAGGGCGGTTCACGCAGTTACATCAGTCCCTTATGCGCCGGGTTTCACCAACACATCCGGCTCAACTGCCCGGTGCAAAGCGTCAGCCGAGACGCGACTGGGGTATGCGTGACCAGCGCCGCGGGCATCGAGCGTTTCGATAAAGTGGTGTTCGCCTGCCATAGCGACCAGGCCCTCGCCCTGCTCGAGGCGCCCAGCACCGAAGAAACCGAGGTCCTCGGTGCCCTGGCCTATGCCAGCAATGAAGTGCTGCTGCACACCGACACGCGATTATTGCCACGGCGGCGCCAGGCCTGGGCGAGCTGGAACTACCGCCTCGGCGGCCCACCTAACGCTCCGGCCGCGCTGACCTACAACATGAACATCCTCCAGGGCCTGGACGCGCCGGTGACCTTTTGCGTAAGCCTGAATCAGAGCGATGCGGTCGATCCGGCGCAGGTGCTTGCGCGCTTCGAGTACGCCCATCCCCAGTACAGCCTCGCCGGGGTAGCCGCGCAGGCCCGCCAGGGTGAATTGCAAGGACACCGGCACAGCTATTTCTGCGGTGCCTACTGGGCCAATGGTTTCCATGAAGACGGCGTGGTCAGCGCACTCCACGTAGCGGAGCTTTTCGGAGAACGCCTTTGAACAGCAGCCTGTGTCGCGGCTGGATCGACCATCGGCGCCATGCACCGCGAGTCCACGCATTTCGTTATCCGATCGGCATGCTGTACCTGGACCTCGCCGAACAGGATCATGTGCTGGGTCTGTCACGCCTGCTGCGGTCATGGCCCCTGGCACCGCTGTGCTGGCGCGAACGCGACTACCTGCCTGCGCGCACCCGCCTGGGTGTGCCCTTGGTCGACGCCGTGCGCGAGATCCTCACCGAAGCGCTGGGTACGGCTCCCCAAGGCGCGATCCAACTGCTGACCCAGCCACGTAGCTGGGGCCTGTCGTTCAACCCGGTGAGTTTCTATTTCTGCCACGAAGCCGACGGGCGCCTGTCGGCGATTCTCTGCGAAGTGCGCAACACCCCGTGGCGCGAGCGTCATCACTACGTGCTGCCGGTACGCCCTGGCGAGCCCCAGGCGTTCCGGGTGGCCAAGGCTTTCCATGTTTCACCGTTCCTGCCCCGGGACATGGATTACCGCATGCGCTTTCGGCTCCAGGACTCCCACATTCGCGTGCACATGGAGAACTGGCGCGACGGGCACAAGGTCTTCGAGGCCCACCTGGCGCTCGAGCGCGAGCCTCTCGATGGCCGGTCGTTGCGCCGCCATGTCCTGGCATTCCCATGGATGAGCCTGCGCACTGTCAGCGCCATCTACTGGCAGGCGTTGCGCCTGCTGCTCAAACGCAGCCCCCTGTACACACACCAGGCAAGCCAAGGCGACCTGAGTATTGGTGAAACCGCCCACAAGGACCCCGACCATGCCCGAACCCACCCTGAGCGTTACTAAGGCCAGCAGCTTCTCCCCGTTCAACGGCGGCTTCTTCAAGCAGGCCGTGCTCGGCCAACTGCGCCGCCTGCGTCACGGCCATCTGCGCCTGACGGTCGATGGCGCGCCGTTGAGTTTCGGCGACCTGAGCAGTCCCTTGGTGGCCGAGGTCGAGATCCTCGACGCCGCCGCCTGGGGCATGGTCGCTGGTAACGGTTCCATCGGCGCCGGCGAGGCCTATATCCGGGGCTACTGGCGCAGCGCCGACCTGACCGCCGTGACACGCCTGTTTGTGGCCAACCTGGAAGTGCTCGACGCCATGGACAGCGGCCTGGCCCGCCTCAGTCGCCCCCTGATGCGCGGCTTGCACTGGCTCAACCGCAACAATCGAAAAGGCTCGCGGCGCAATATCATCGCTCACTACGACTTGGGTAATGAGCTGTTCGAGCGACTGCTCGACCCCACCATGATGTATTCGGCCGCACTGTTCGAAAGCCCGGAGCAAAGCCTGGAAGACGCCCAGCTCAACAAGCTTGAACGCATCTGCCGCAAGCTCGATCTGCGCCCAGGCGACCATTTGCTGGAAATCGGTACGGGCTGGGGCAGCCTCGCCATCCATGCAGCCACTCACTACGGTTGCAAGGTGACCACCACGACCTTGTCCGACGAGCAATACCGCCACGCGCTGCAGCGCATCGAGACGCTGGGCCTGCAGGAGCGCGTGCACGTGCTGTGCAAGGACTATCGTGACTTGCATGGGCGCTACGACAAGTTGGTGTCCATCGAAATGATCGAAGCCGTCGGGCATCGATACCTGCCTGAGTATTTCCGCTGCTGCGCCGCGTTGCTCAAGGATGACGGCCTGATGCTGCTGCAATCGATCACCATCCGCGACCAGCGCTACACCCAGGCCCGACGTTCGGTGGATTTTATCCAGCGCCATGTTTTCCCCGGCGGCGCACTGCCGTCGCTGTCGATTCTGTTGAGCACCGCCAGCACGCGGACGCAACTCAACCTGCTGCACCTTGAGGATTTCGGTGCGCACTACGCCCGTACGCTGCGACACTGGCATGAGAATCTGCGCCAATCGCGCCAGGTTTTGTTGGAGCTGGGCTATGACGAAACCTTCCAGCGCCTGTGGGAATTCTACCTGTGCTACTGCGAAGGGGGATTCCAGGAGCGTGCCATCGGCGTTGCCCAGTTGGTGTTCGCCGGCCCCGCTGCCCGCCCGACGTCCCTGGCGGAACAACGGCAGGCCCGATGAACCGCATCGGCCTGCTGATCAACGCACTCTGGCTGCAACTGGGCTGGTGGGGATGCGTGGCCGGCGCCCACCAGCCAGGCTGGCTGCTGGTGGTAATCTGTGGCCTGCTCGCTCACCTTGCATTCAGCCCGACGCCCAAGTCCGAGTTCTATGCGGTGACCAGCGTTGGCCTCTGCGGCATGTTGCTGGACTGGAGCCTGGGCGCACAGGGCCTGTTCGTGTTCAAGCAGAGCCCGTTGCCACTTTGGCTGGCCCTGCTCTGGTTGGTCTTCGCCACGGGCTTGCGGCATAGCCTGGCCTGGGCCATACGGCCGGTCTGGCGCGGTGCGCTGGCAGGCATGGTGGGTGGTCCGCTGGCCTATTGCGTGGGAGCACCATTGGCCGGGGTCACGCTGCCCCTTGGCGTACTCGGAACCGCGTTGGTCTTGGCCCCTCTCTGGGGGTTATGGCTACCACTGGCGCTGCGCCTGGCTGAATCGCGCTGACCACGGGATGCAAGCGGGCAGCTACCAAGGCTCGTCCAGAAAAAGTGGGAGGCGCAATGGCTCGACCACCCCCTCGCGCAAACCGCACATTTCATCATGGACCACCTGTTGCACCAGCACGCACGGCAGGCGCGGCACAAAACGCAGCAGTTCACGAAGATGGGTGGTAGAGCGCACCGGCAACGTCTTGCCCGATTCGTCGAGCAGCGTATACAACCCACTGCCCCGCCGAGCGCGCAACACGTAAAGACCGCCTTCCAGCGACAAGAGCTCGAGTTCATGGATCCGACCGTCGACGGCCAGATCGGTCAGCTCCTGCAAGGTCATGGCGTACTCCCGGCCTGACGACGGAAAAACAGGGTCACCTGGCCCAGCTCGACACCGAGCTTGCTCATGCTGGAACGGTTGATCAGCGTGTCTTCATCCATCAGGTACATCCAGTCATCGAAAGTGACTTCATAGGTCGAACCGTCGACCGGCAGGTTCAGCCGATAACGCCAACGTAGAGCATTGCCGGCCACTTCTCCCTGCGCCTCGCCGATCACGTCGTCCGCACGACCGCGCCAAAGCCCTGGCCCAACAGGCGTCAACGTCCAGACCCGCCGCTGGCGAGTGCCATCGCTGTAGAGGAAACGCTCATCCAGGATCAGTCGATCACCCTCGTGGCGGCTGGAAATCTCCACCACAAAACGCTTGATCACTTCACCCGAACGCTTTTGATAGATGCCCCAGGCCTTGACGGGATTGCTGAAAAACTGCGCCAGATCCAGTCGTGGTTGCTGGTCGGCATAACGTTCGACATTCACATTCCCGCAACTGGTCAGGCCCAGCATCAGCAGCAATGCCAGCAGAAAATGCTTCACTGATTCTCTCTCCCTTCACTTGAACTCTGGATTCCAAGTAATTGATTCCTAAGAATGGGTTCTCGAGTTCGAGGATCGAGCCAGATAGCAAAAAATGCCTGGGCAAACAGTGGGTCTGCGACCACAAGAGACAGCTTTTCACCCACATAGAAATGACAGCCCTGCCCCGGTAGATACACGCCAGTGATACGGCTTCCAGGCTTCACATCAATAAAAGCACGGCGCATTTGACCGGCCCATTCGTCCCGGCGCTTGACGTCCAGGGGCGCCCCGTTGAGGCGCTGCATTTCCTTCAGGCTCGTTTGGACCAAAGCCTCTTTACCGATGGCGCGCCGGTAACTGAGTTCCAGGGCAAACGCCGTTTCCAGGCTTGGCACAGCGGCCGCACTCCAGAGCCTGGCCTGGTAGATGTCGAACCCGTACCAGTCGAAATCGGCTTGCCCGACCAGACGCGTGCCTGGCAAAACGCCGCGCCAGTCCGACAAGGTTTGAGTGCAATAAAGCGTAGACATGCAAACGACTATGGCGACCAAGCTTTTCCTGAGCGCGAGCGACCGGGCCATGAAAGCACTACCCGTTTACCAAGGGAGCCTTGATAATTGTACAAGAAATTAATTTTGTACAGCTTTTAAAGAAAACTCCGCTGACTTAGTGGTCACGAGGATCATTTCGCAGAATGGATAAACCGGATCGTATGTGCAGCTATATGCTTTCCGACACATCGATCTGAAGTGGCACCACCCGCCTTGACGCCGAGCCTGGCGGCGTGGCTGTTGCTGCCTCGACCAGTGCTTCGACCGCTTGTTCGGCCATGGCCGCGACAGGATGCGACAGCACCGCCTGGACCAGCCCCGTCTTCAACGCGTCACGCGTCAGTGGCGTCAGGTCATGGCACACCACGATGGGCAAGCGCAGCTGTCGGTCCTTGAGATCGCGCAAAGCCCGCAACACCCCCGCTATACCACCTCCAGCCACATAAAGCCCGACAAGATCAGGTTCTGCCGTGAGCAGGTCCAACGTGTTGCCATAGGCGAACTCATCGTCCTCCAGCGTCAGGCGCGAGGCGAGCAGTTCCCATTCGCTGGAGTGCTCCGCCAGATAACTGCGAAAGCTCAGTTCGCACAACTCCTGGCACTGGAAACGCTGGCTGCTGAGCATGACCGCCACCGGGCCGGGCTGGCCGGCGAGGCGGCTGACGAACCAGCCTGCCGTGCGCCCGGTGAGCCGGTTGTCCAACCCGACATAGCCGGTGCCGGTAGCGCTGGACAACTCGGACAGCAGTGCCACCACCGAAACACCCGTCTCGCGCAGTTGTGCGACCGCCTCGCGCACCCTGGGATGGTCCACCGCCACCACGCCCAGGCCGTCCACTTGATCGCGCAAGGACGAGATGCGCTGCGCCACGGTGATCGGGTCAAGCTCATCCAAATAGCCGATGACCACCCGAATCCGCGCTCGCGTGCAGGTTACGGCGGCATTTGACAACGCGTGGGCAAGGCCTTGGTAAAAAGGCACGCCACTTTTCTGCAACAGGAAGCCAAGCCGCAAGGTCGGGCGGTCGTTGAGCACCCGCTGTTCGATAACGCCCTTGGCATGAAACCCCAACCGCGCGGCAGCCGCGGCGATGCGCTGGGCGGTGTCGGCGCGCACGTCAGCGCGCAGGTTCAGCACCCGGTCTACGGTGGACAGGCTGACTCCGGCTTCCCGAGCGACATCGGCCATCGTGGGACGCAGTTTACGACGTGACTTCTCTGACATGTTTTGACACCTCTATTGGGCATCATAAGGGGTTTTGACAGATTAAGCCATCCACCCATGGCCCCTTCCCCGGCAACCCAATAGCATCAGGCCAAGCACATAAAAACAAACACAGCCGGAGTGCCCCATGACGATCCACATCTGCACCGCGCCTTGCTGCTGGGGCGTCGATGACGTCAAGAACCCTTTCCTGCCTCCGTGGCGCCGCGTGCTTGGCGAAGCAGCCGAGGCTGGCTATCGCGGCATCGAGCTGGGCCCCTATGGTTACCTGCCGCTGGACGCCGAAACCGTCGGGCCAGCCTTGTCCGAACACGATCTGCGTGTGATCGCCGGGACGATCTTCGACGACCTCGTCACCCCCGCCAACCTGCCCGAGCTGCTGCGCCAGACCCACAACATCTGCGCGCTGCTCAAGCAATTGCCAGCCCCGCAAAAGCAAACCGGACAGCGCCATGCCGGCCCCTATCTGGTGATCATCGATTGGGGCCACGACGAGCGCGACTACGCCGCCGGGCACTCGGACCGCGCGCCACGCCTGGACGATGCGCGCTGGAACACCATGATGGCGCACATCCGCGCCATCGCTGACATTGCCTGGCATCAATACGGCATCCGCGCCGTCGTCCATCCCCACGCTGGCGGCTACATCGAGTTCGCCGACGAGTTGGCACGCCTGGTGGACGACATCCCCGACGAAGTCGCCGGGCTGTGCCTGGACACCGGACATCTCTATTACGCAGGCATGGACCCGGTCGCGTCGCTGCGCACCTACGCTCATCGCCTGGACTACCTGCACTTCAAAGACATCGACCCGGTGGTTTTCGACCAGGTGTTGAACGAACACATCCGCTTCTTTGCCGCCTGCGCCCGGGGCGTCATGTGCCCCATTGGACGCGGCGTCATCGACTACCCAGCGCTGCACAACCTCGTGCATGAGTTGGGTTACCAAGGCTGCATCACCGTCGAACAGGAACGCGACCCGCGCAACGCCGGGACCAGCCTGGACGATGTAGCGGCCAGCCGCGCCTACCTGGCCCGAATCGGTTTCTGATCACATGAGGACAGCCCCATGATCAATGGCAGCAAGACAATTACCCGGCCCATCCGTTGGGCCATGGTCGGTGGCGGTGAGCACAGCCAGATCGGCTACATCCACCGCTCGGCCGCCCTGCGCGACCGGAATTTCGAATTGGTCGCTGCGGCGCTGGATATCGACCCTGCACGCGGCCGGGCCTTTGGCGAGCAATTGGGCATCGACCCCGCGCGCTGCTATTCGGACTACCTGAGCCTGTTCGAACTGGAAGCACAACGTGCCGATGGGATCGAGGCAGTGTCAATCGCCACGCCCAATGGTACCCACTACGCTATCACCCGGGCCGCCCTTGAAGCCGGGCTGCATGTGGTCTGCGAAAAACCACTGTGTTTCACCCTCGAACAGGCTGAGGCGCTGCGAACCCTGGCGCAATCCAGGGACCGCATCGTTGGCCTGACCTACGGCTACGCCGGGCACCAGTTGATCGAACAGGCCCGGGCGATGATCGCGGCGGGCGAACTGGGGGACGTGCGTATGGTGCACATGCAGTTCGCCCATGGTTTCCATAGCGCGCCGGTCGAGACGCAGAACCAGGCCACCCAGTGGCGTGTCGACCCGCGCCAGGCCGGGCCCAGCTACGTGCTGGGGGATGTCGGCACCCACCCGTTGTACCTGGCCAAAGTGATGTTGCCCGACCTCAAGATCAAACGACTGATGTGCAGTCGGCAAAGCTTCGTCGCCAGCCGCGCCCCGTTGGAGGACAACGCCTACACCTTGATGGAATACGAGGGCGGCGCCATGGGCACGGTCTGGTCCAGCGCGGTGAACGCAGGGTCCATGCACGGGCAGAAGATCCGCGTGATCGGCTCCCGGGCCAGCCTTGAATGGTGGGACGAACGGCCCAACCAGCTGAGTTTCGAAATCCAGGGCCAACCGGCGCAGGTCCTGGAGCGCGGCATGGGCTACCTGCACCCCGACGCGCAGCAGGACGATCGCATCGGCGGCGGCCATCCCGAAGGGTTGTTCGAAGCCTGGTCCAATCTCTATCGCCGCTTTGCCCTGGCCATGGACGCATCCGACCGTGGCGACAGCGAGGCACTGGCCGCCCTGCATTACCCCGACATCAACGCCGGCGTCGAAGGCGTGCGCTGGGTCGAACGTTGTGTGGAATCAGCCGACAAGGACGCGGCCTGGGTTGCCTACTGAGCGGGCGACTTACCTGCAATCGAAAAGACAATGCCCCCAATGCTCACCGGAGAACAACAATGAAAATCGCACTCGACCCCTACATGCACCGCCACCTGGGCCTGCCGGATCTGTGCCGCAAGACCGCCGAGCTTGGCTACGAATACCTGGAGCTGTCGCCACGGGAAGACTTCCTGCCGTGGTGGGTGCGCCCCCGCGCCCACAAGGAACGCATCGCCCAATTCAAGAAAGCCCTGCGCGACCATAACCTGCAACTGGCCTCGCTGTTGCCGATGTACCGCTGGGCCAGCCCCCACGAAGACGAACGCCGGGCGGCGGTGAATTACTGGAAAGAAGCCATCCAGGTCGCCGTGGAGATGGGCTGCACGACCATGAATTCGGAGTTCGGTCGCGGGCCTTCACCGGATCGCGGGCACAAAGTCAGCTGCTGCGGGGGGCTGCACAGCCATGAGTCCAGCGAAGCGGCGTGGTGGCGCTCGATGGAGGAACTGGTGCCGATCCTGGAAAGCGAGGGGGTCACGCTGAACGTCGAGCCCCACCCGGAAGACTGGTGCGAGACACTGCACCCGGCCCTGGACATGCTCAAGACCATCGGTTCGGACAACGTCAAGTTCCTTTACTGCACGCCGCACACCTTCTATTTCGGCGATGACATGAAGGCCATGATCGCCGAGGCCGGGTCAATGATCGCCCATGTCCACATCGCCGACACCTACAACCACAAGGCCTCCTCAGGCCTGCGCTACATCGTCAACCCACCTGGCGCCAAAGTCACCGTCCACCAGCACATGGACATGCACCAGGGCGAGATCGACTGGGACCTGTTCTTCAGCGAACTGGCCAAGACTGGCTTCGACGGCATCGTCACTGCCTGTGTGTTCGGCTGGGAAGAACGGGCGGATGAATCCGGGCGCTTCATGCGCAAGGAAATCCAGGCCTACGTCGACAAGTACTTCAGGTAGACGCGTTCGTCACTCCAGTAATTGAACGATCCGCGGGTCTATCGCACTTGCACTCACCTCGAGCAAGGCCAGCGTCACCGGTAGCTTGAACCGCCGCCGGCCGGCGCTGCCGGGGTTGAGGTACAAGCGCTCGCCGCGCCACTCGATGCCTGGCTTGTGGGAATGGCCGGTGATCACCAGTTTCACGCCCGGTTCGAGCGTTGCTGGCACATCGGCGATGTCATGCACCAGCACAACCGCCCACCCGCAGAGCTCGAATTGCAGGCGATCGGCAAGTTGCCCGGCCCAATCGGCCCCCAGGTCGTTATTGCCGCGCACCACGTGCAATGGCGCGATGGACGCCAGTTGATCCAGGATCCCGGGGTTGCCGATGTCACCGGCATGGATGATCTGTTCACAGCCCTCCAACGCTACCAGCGCTTGCGGGCGGAGCAGGCCGTGGGTATCGGAAATGACGCCAACTTTCATGAGCGGTTCCCTCGCAAAAAACAGCAGCTGCCGTGCAGCCCGACGGGAGCGGACTCCCGCACCACAATGACTCAGGCAAACCTTATAGCGCGGCACGGCTTGACCGAAAGGTATTAGGCACTAACCACGGGCGTTTGTGTCCTTACTTTATTGCTTGATATCGACCCGCAAGTGTCGCTGCCCCCTGCCGGCCGCGTCTCAGCTAGCTAACGTGCTGAAATCGAATAAGATAGGCTGCGCATCAATCATGCGCAGACCCGTCGTAGAAGGAAATGTTGATGCTCGGACGCAAACGGCCAGAGCCAAAGATTGAAAGCTCTGATGAAGCCTTTTCTCCCCAGTCGGCCCGGGCCGGAGCAGCGTTGCGGCTCACCGTGAGCTTCATGCTGGTGGTGATTGTCGCCTTCCTGGCCGTTGAAGGCTGGCGGACGTGGCGTGATTATCGCGCGGCCTTTGCGTCGGCACGCGACTCGGTGACGAACCTGGCGCGGGCGACGGCCCAGCATGCCGAGGACACCATCCGCCAAGTGGATGTGGTGACTGCCGCCCTCAGTGAGCGCGTGGAAGGTGACGGACTCCAGAACATCGACATCCCGCGCATCCACAAGCTGCTGGTCCAGCAATCCGCCATCATGCCGCAACTGCACGGGCTGTTTATCTACGGCCCCGACGGGCAGTGGGTAGTCACCGACAAGGAAGTGACTCCGGAACCGGCAAACAACGCCGACCGCGATTACTTCCAGTACCACCGCACCCACGCGGATCGACGCGTGCGCATCGGCGAAGTGATCAAGAGCCGATCCACCAACGACCTGATCATCCCTATCTCCCGTCGTTTGAACAACCCCGATGGTTCGTTCGCCGGTGTGCTGCTGGGAACAGTCAAGGTCAGCTACTTCGTGGACTACTACGGTGACTTCAAGATCGACGACAAGGGTGCCCTGGTCCTGGCCATGCGCAGTGGAACCATCCTGGTGCGTCGGCCGTTCGTGGCCTCGGTGGTCGGCAAGAGCCTGCTCAATAGCGTGATTTTCAGAGAACACCTGCCCACTTCAAACCAGGGCGTCGCAGAGGCCAGGGCTGTCGTCGATGACACTGAGCGCCTGTACGGCTATCGGGCCTTGACCACCTACCCCTTGGTGGTAGAAGCCGGCCTGTCCCGGGAGTCGATCATCGCACCCTGGCGTCGTGACCTGCTCAAGACCGGCTTTGTCCTGATTTTCCTGATCGTGATACTCGTAGGCTTCGGGCTCATCGTGCTGAGTCAGTTGCGCTACCGGATGACCATGGAGAAGCAGATTCGCAGCGCCCACCAGGTCATGCGGGATATGGCACTGACCGACAGCCTGACCGGGCTGGGCAACCGCAGGCGGCTGGACACCGCATTGGCCGATGAGGTGCGCAGGGCCAAGCGCGACGGCTCTTGCCTGGCATTGATCATGCTCGATGTCGATTACTTCAAACGCTTCAACGACAAATACGGTCACGCTGCCGGGGACGACTGCCTGCGCGCGATTGCAGGTGCGATCCAGAAAACCATCAAGCGACCGGGTGACCTGGCCGTGAGGTACGGTGGCGAAGAGTTCACCGTGTTGCTTCCCCACACCCACAGCGCAGGCGCCACCAAGATCGCCCAAGAGATCCTGGAAGCCATCAGGGCGCTGAACATCGAGCACGTTGATCATCCATTGGGCATCGTCACGGCCAGCGCGGGCATTACCATCAGCCAGCCGGGCAGCGAGGATATGACCCCAGCCATGCTGATAAAGGCCGCTGACGCCTTTTTGTACCTGGCGAAAAACACCGGGCGAAATCGCTGGTGCAGCGCTGGCGCGTCCCAGGGATAAACCCCGCCGGACAGCCGCGCATCGGTCCACATCATGCGAACCCAAGTCCACAGGTGCCTGTCAGGCGCCTGACGGCTACAATGGGCGCTTCGACCGTGACCAGCCCGACTAAAAAAACATGTCCTTGCCCAAACATCATCTGGAACTGCTCAGCCCTGCCCGCGACGTGACCATCGCCCGCGAAGCCATCCTGCATGGCGCCGACGCCGTGTACATCGGTGGCCCGAGTTTCGGCGCGCGTCACAACGCCTGCAACGAGGTGGGCGATATTGCCCGGCTGGTGGAGTTCGCCCATCGCTACCACGCCCGGGTGTTCACCACGATCAACACCATCCTGCACGACAACGAGCTGGAGCCGGCCCGCCAGTTGATCCACCAACTGTACGATGCCGGCGTCGATGCGCTGATCGTCCAGGACCTGGGGGTGATGGAGCTGGATATCCCGCCCATCGAGCTGCACGCCAGCACCCAGACCGACATCCGTACCCTGGCACGGGCAAAATTCCTCGACCAGGCCGGTTTCTCGCAACTGGTGCTCGCCCGCGAGTTGAACCTGCAGGAAATCCGCGCCATCGCCGACGAGACCGAAGCGGCCATCGAGTTCTTTATCCATGGCGCGCTGTGCGTGGCGTTTTCCGGCCAGTGCAACATCTCCCACGCCCAGAACGGCCGCAGCGCCAACCGTGGCGACTGCTCCCAGGCCTGTCGCCTGCCCTACACCCTCAAGGATGACCAGGGTCGGGTGGTCGCCTACGAAAAACACCTGCTGTCGATGAAGGACAACAACCAGAGCGCCAACATCCGCGCCCTGGTGGAAGCCGGCGTGCGTTCGTTCAAGATCGAAGGGCGCTACAAGGACATGGGCTATGTGAAGAACATCACCGCCTATTACCGTCAGCGCCTGGACGACGTCCTCGAAGACCGCCCAGACCTGGCCCGCGCCTCCAGTGGCCGCACCGCACACTTCTTCGTGCCGGATCCGGACAAGACCTTCCATCGTGGCAGCACCGACTACTTCGTCAGCGAGCGCAAGATCGACATCGGCGCCTTCGATTCGCCGACCTTTACTGGCGTGCCAGTGGGTGTAGTGGAGAAAGTCGGCAAGCGCGACCTGCAAGTGGTGACCTTTGATCCGCTGTCCAATGGCGACGGCCTGAACGTGCAGGTCAAGCGTGAAGTGGTGGGCTTTCGGGCCAACATCGCCGAGCCCAAGGGCGAGTTCGAGGAGGACGGCCAGAAGCGTTATCGCTACCGCGTCGAGCCCAACGAGATGCCCGCCGGCATGTACCAATTGCGCCCCAACCATCCGTTGAGCCGTAACCTGGACCACAACTGGCAACAAGCGCTGCTCAAGACGTCCTCCGAGCGTCGTGTGGGCCTGACGTGGGTCGCGCGCCTGCGCGAAGAACGCCTGGAACTGACCGCCACCAGCGAGGAAGGCATCAGCGCCAGCGTCGCCCTGGATGGACCATTTGGCCTGGCGAACAAGCCGGAACAGGCCCTGGAGCAACTGCACGACCTGCTGGGCCAATTGGGCACCACCGAATACCACGCCACCGCGATCGAGCTGGATGCGCCCCAGGCGTACTTCATTCCCAATTCGCAGCTCAAGGCATTGCGTCGCGAAGTCATCGAAGCCTTGACCGCCGCCCGCATCGAGGCCCACCCGCGCGGTGGCCGCAAGGCCGAGACCAATCCGCCACCGGTGTACCCGGAGTCGCACCTGTCGTTCCTCGCCAACGTCTACAACCAGAAGGCCCGGGATTTCTATCATCGCCACGGCGTGAAGCTGATCGACGCCGCGTTCGAGGCCCATGAAGAGACCGGTGAAGTGCCGGTGATGATCACCAAGCACTGCCTGCGTTTCTCGTTCAACCTCTGCCCCAAGCAAGCCAAGGGCGTCACCGGCGTGCGTACCAAGGTTGCGCCAATGCAGCTGATACACGGCGATGAAGTGCTGACGTTGAAGTTCGACTGCAAACCCTGCGAGATGCATGTAGTCGGCAAGATCAAGGGCCATATCCTTGACCTGCCGCTGCCGGGTAGCACAGCGCAGCCAGTGGTCGGCTACATCAGCCCTGAAGACCTGCTCAAGACGATTCCTCGCGCGCCGCATTGAGCAAATCCCAGGATTTGTGCTCAGCACAAATCCTTTGTGGGGGCGGGCTTGCTCGCGAAAGCGGTGGGTCTGCTTGCATTGATGTTGAATGTGCCGCCTTCGCGAGCAAGCCCGCTCCCACACCATTTTTCATTTCTGCGCCGTTTTTGCTTTGCTGTGCGACAGATCATCTTTCAGGACTCCCCCGCCGCTTCCCCGTGGTGTTAGGTTGTAAGGGTTTGTGTCATCAAATCAGACACTTCCCTCTCAACTGCCTGCAAAGGAATGCCCCCAGCAATGGACTTCTCCCTCAAGCACCTGGCCGTGACCACCCTGATTCTGTCCAGCCTCGCGTCGATCACCACGCCAGCATTCGCCAATATCAGCGCGCAACAGAGCGCAGCCATCGTCAAGACCTTCACTGAAACCTCAGCCACCGACTTCAGGCAGTTCCTGGCAAGCGTGGCCAAGAGTGACGTCGCCAAGCCCGCCAACCTTGGCCCGGCCATCAGCGCCTTCCTCGACAACAAGGCGCTTTCGGCTGAACAGCAGAACGAAATCCATCGCCTGCTGGGTCTCTATGCCCGGGTGAAGTACGGCAGCGCAGCCACCGAGACGCTGAAAGAGCTGGTAGCGATCCCGACCTTTCGCAAGGACGGCGTTGCTCAGCACGAGAATCCCGAATTCCTCAAGATCGCGGACAAGATCAAGGACCTGGCCCAGTCCTTCAAGCTGAACTTTCGCAACATCGACAACCGCGTCTATGAGATTTCCCTCGAAGGCAGCGGCGACGAAGTCGTCGGCATTCACGCCCATGCCGACGTGGTGCCGGTGACGCCGGAAAACTGGGTATTGAAAGACGGCACCCGCCTTGATCCGTTCAAGGTCACCCTGGTGGGCGACCGCATGTATGGCCGCGGCACCGAAGACGATAAGAACGGCATCGTGGTGGCGCTCTATGCCATGAAAATCATCAAGGAAGAGAAGCTGCCACTGGCGAGGAACTTCAAGCTGCTGGTCGACACCACCGAGGAAACCAGCGGCGACGCGATTCCCTATTACTTCGAACGCAACCCGACGCCCAACTACAACCTGGCGCTGGATGGCGGCTACCCCGTCGTGATTGCCGAAAAAGGCTACGGCACGGTCATGGCGAACTTCGCTCGGCGCAGCGCACAGGGTAAAGGCGCGGAAATCACCGCGCTGACCGGCGGCCTGGCCACCAACCAGATTCCATCGACCTCGGTGGCCACCTTTGCCAGCGACAAGCCCACCGAACTGGCCGCCAACCTGCTCAAGGCCGGTACCGACTATGCCAAGCGCAATGGCGGCAATTTCGAGGTCGCCACCAACGTCGTCGGCAAGGACGTCCAACTGACCTTCACCGGCGTGTCCGCGCACTCCTCCGAGCCCGAGTCAGGCGTCAACCCGGTGGCGCGGATGCTGGACTTCATCAACGGCCTGGACGGCAAGGTCGCGCTCAAGCACAACCACATCACCGATGCCGCGCGCTACGCCGCCGACAACTGGGGCCTGGACTACCTGGGTAAAAAACTGGGCATTGGTTTTTCCGATGCGTTCATGGGCCCGCTGACCGCGTCCCTGACCTATGTCGGCATGGATGACAAGGCTTTCAAGCTGGCGGTCAACCTGCGGGTGCCGGTCGGCAAGTCCACCGAAACCCTCAAGACTGAAATCGCCGATAAGCTCGCCACCTGGAGCAAGAAGTCCCATGTCGCCGTGGCCTTCGATTATTCCATCGACGAGCCGATGTATCGCAACCCTGAGGGTGAATGGGTCAAGGCGCTGTTGGCCGTGGCCAGTGAAAACCTGGGCATGGAACACAAATACGGCACCTCTGCCGGTGCCACTTCGGTGCATGAGCTGCCCAACGGCGTACAGTTCGGCCTGGCCATGCCCGACGTCAAGTACACCGGGCATAACGACAACGAGTTCAAGACGGTCGAGCAGTTCCTGCTGGACCTGCAGATCGTGACCGAGATGATGGGGCGGATTGGGCAGTTGCCGAAGCTGTAAGCCCCGTGTGATCCACTGTGGCGAGGACGCTTGCTCCCTCGCCACAGGTTTATTTCATTCCTTCAGGTGGGTTGCGCTTGGGTCGATGACCTTGGCCGTAATGTCCACCAGCTCCAGCCCCCAATCACCATGCAGGTACCAGTCCTCGCCGATCATCTCGGCCGGGTGCATCGTTCGATCGGCACCGTTACCACAGGCCAGCGCACTGGTCGGGCAGTAACGATCGCAACCCCAGCAAATGCGCTCGGGATGCTTGGGACTGATGGGAAATGGCTTTGCCATGACGACCCCGTATAACGATGGGTGTACCCGTACCCTACCGCGTCGGGGCGCAGTGGCCCTTGACCATGATCAAGAACCGCCGTGCCTGAGTGAACTGCCGCTGGCGAGCGTGAATTAACGCTGAAAATTGACAAGAATCATTATTATTCGCGGCGAAGCCTCCTAGACTCGGCCATCTTTTACGTCGTCCAGGAAGTCATCATGCGCACGCTTGCCCCTCTGTCCCTCGCCCTGCTGTTTCTCGCACCGCTGGCCCAGGCCAAGGAATACCCCATCGGCGAACCGCAACTGTGCCCTGGGCTGGAAGTCGGCGCGGTGTATCTGCAGCCGATTGAAATGGCCCCGGCCGGGATGATGCGGGCCACGGCCGATTCCGACGTTCACCTGGAAGCCGACATCCGCGCCACGGCGGACAACCAGCAGGGCTTCCAGGAAGGCAGTTTCGTGCCCTACCTCAATGTGTCGTTCCAACTGAAGAAACAAGGCAACGACACCGAGCTCAAGGGTGACTTCCATGCCATGGTCGCCAATGACGGCCCCCATTATGGCGACAACGTGAAGCTGCTCGGCCCTGGTAAATACCAACTGACCTTCACCGTCCTGCCGCCCGGCGGCCATGGCTCCCTCGGCCGTCATACCGACAAGGAAACCGGCGTGGCGCCATGGTTCGAGCGCTGTGAACTGCATTACGAATTCGTCTACGCCGGGATCGGTAAAAAAGGCGGGTACTGAGGATGAATCGCCCGACCTGCAAACACTTGGCCTGGCTGATGCTGGCCGGCCTGATGTTGCCGTCAAGCGCCCATGCCCAATTGCCGACTTACGAGCTGAGCATTCGCGACGGGCATTTCACTCCACCGCTGCTGGAAGTCCCCGCCGGGCAGCGCTTCAAGATCGTGCTGAAAAACGTCGGCCAGGGTCCTGCGGAGTTCGAGAGCACGCCACTGCGGGTGGAAAAAGTGCTGTCCCCGGGTGTCACCACTTTCGTAGTGATTCACCCGCTGCGCCCCGGGCACTATCCGTTTTTCGATGAATTCAATCCGCAACTGCCCGAGGGCGGCATCCTGGCCCAGTAATCGGTCAGCAGGAGGCGTTTGCATGACTCAATCGATGTTTATTGTCTGGCGCGAAAGCGTCGAGGCGCTGTTGGTGATCGGTATTCTCCAGGCCTGGGTCGGCCGCCAGCAACAGGCCAGCCAACTGCTGCGTTACGTATGGGCCGGCGCGGCGTTGGGCTTGCTGCTTTCCGGCGTATTGGCCGGCCTGATTCTGCTGGCCGGCGAAGCCATGAGCGGCGCGGCCAACGAATGGTTCCAGGCGTCGTTGGCACTGGTTGCGAGTCTGCTGATCGTGCAAATGGTCGGCTGGATGCACCGCAACGCGGGGACGCTGAAACAGGACCTGGCGCGCCACGCCGACCAGCGCCTGAGCCGCCAGGGCGGCCTGGGCCTGCTGGTGCTGGCATTGCTGGCGGTCAGCCGCGAAGGCAGTGAAACTGTGGTCTTCCTGTATGGCGCCGGCGCCCGCTTGCAAGGGGCGCAACTGGGGCTGTTCGCCGTCGGGGCAATCGCTGGCCTGACGCTGGCGCTGTTGACCGTTTCCTTGCTGCACAGCAGTCGCCGGTTCATCTCATGGCCGCGGTTCTTTGCCATCAGCGAAGCAATCCTGCTGCTGTTGGGCGCGGCGTTGTTGGTCAGCGGTATCGAGCGGGTCGCTGGGCAGTTGCTCGGTATGGACTGGCCCGACGCGGTGTATCGCGGCATTGGCGAGGCACTTTGGGACAGCAGCGCGATCCTCGACGACGGCCACGGTTTCGGTGGGTTCCTGGCTGATTTCACCGGCTATCGAGCCAGCCCCAGCGCGCTGACGTTGCTGGTATGGCTCTGCTATTGGGGCGTCGTTGCGGGTTGGCTGCGGCCACACAAGGCGCAAGACCTGCCATGTCCGACCTGAACCCTTGGCTCCAGCGCCTGGGCGACGGCATGCGGCGCCACGGTGCAAGCATTCGCGCCGTGCAATGGGCGGTGGTGCTGTTCTACGCAGTGCTGCTGGTGGTACCGGCCCTGTCGCCATTGCCCAGCAGCCAGGCGCGTCTGTTCGACAACCTCACGCTGCTGGCACAGTTTCTGTTCTGGGGGGTATGGTGGCCGTTCGTGTTGCTCTCGATCGTGTTGTTCGGGCGACTCTGGTGTGGCGTGCTGTGCCCCGAAGGCGCCTTGAGTGAATGGGCCAGTCGCTACGGCAAAGGCCTGGGCATGCCGCGCGGGTTGCGCTGGGCTGGCTGGCCGACCCTGGCGTTCTGCCTGACCACAATCTACGGCCAGTTGATCAGCGTGTACGACTATGCCCAGGCTGCGTTGCTGATCCTGGGGGGCTCGACCGTCGCTGCGGTGATCGTTGGCCTGTTGTTCGCCCGCGGCAAACGGGTGTGGTGCCGTTACCTGTGTCCGGTCAGTGGAGTCTTCGCCCTGCTCGCCCGCTTGGCGCCGGTGCACTTTCGGGTGGACGAACAACGCTGGCTGGAAAATCCTGCGCCGCGCCGCCCGCCCCCAACTGCGCGCCCTTGCTGGACATCCGTCGCCTGCGCGGCGCCGCCGATTGCCACGCCTGTGGTCGCTGCAGCGGCCAGCGCGATGCGGTGCGCCTGATTGCTCGCTCCAGTAACGAAGAAATTCTTCACTCACGCGCTGACACGCTCTCGCCCTGGGATGTTCGCTTATTGCTGTTCGGTGTCATCGGCCTGGCCATGGGGGCCTTTCAGTGGACTGTCAGCCCCTGGTTCATTGCCCTGAAACAGGCACTGGCACAATGGCTGGTGACGCACGACCAGCTGTGGCCCCTGCAGGACAACGCACCTTGGTGGTTGCTGACCCACTATCCGCAACTCAATGACAGCTTCAGTTGGCTCGATGGCTTTTGCATCGTCGTTTATTTGGGCATGAGTGCCTTGCTGCTGGGCATGTCATTGATGCTGCTGATGCGCCTGGCGGCAAGACTCTCGGGTGATCCTGCACAATATTGGCCCTTAGCCATCACCCTCACGCCCCTTGGCGGTGCAGGGTTGTTCCTCGGCTTGTCAGCCACCACGGTCAAACTGCTGCGTTATGAAGGGCTGCTGCTGGAATGGGTACAGCCGGCACGGGCTGGGTTGCTGGTGCTGGCGATCGCATGGAGCCTGTGGCTGGGCTGGAAACGCCTGGAGCAGATGACTGCATCACCGATTCAACGACTGGCAGCCATGGCCTGCCTGGTCCTGGCCAGCAGCTTGGTGGGCTATGGCTGGTGGTTGCAGTTCCGGGGTTGGTGATCACCGCTCCAACACCTGAACTCCCCCTGTGGGAGCGAGCTTGCTCGCGATGACGTCGGCACATCCAACATCACCGCAAACTGACCCACCGCCTCGCTCCCACAGGGGATTTATGGTGAGGTCGATTGCTGTGAAGCCTGGCAGTGCCTCGCCTATACCTTGAACCGCGCCACCGTCTCATGCAGCGAACCGGCCATCTGCGCCAGGTCCTGGCCGGCGGTGTCGGTGTGGCGGGCGCCCAGCAGCACCTGTTCGGACAGGTTGCGAATACCCACCAGGTTGCGGTCCACCTCTCGGGCCACCAGGGCCTGCTGTTCCGTGGCGCTGGCGATCATCAGGTTGCGCTCGTTGATCTGCGAGATCGAATGGGCGATTTCATCCAGGGCATCGCCGGAGCGCTGGGCCACTAGCAGGGTGGCCTGCACCAGTTCACTGTTGTTTTGCATGGAGGTCACCGCGTGGCCGCTGTCCAGGCGGATATTGCCGATCATGTCCTCGATCTCCCGGGTCGAAACCTGGGTCCGATGGGCCAGTGCGCGGACTTCATCGGCGACCACCGCAAAACCACGCCCGGCATCACCCGCGCGAGCCGCTTCGATGGCGGCGTTCAGGGCCAGCAGGTTGGTTTGTTCAGCGATGCTGCGAATCACATCCAACACCGAACTGATGTCCTGCACCCGTCCGGCCAATTGCTGGATTCGCCCGGAGCTGTCCGTCACACCGTCCGCCAGCGCAGTAATGGAAGCGACCGTCTCCTGAACCTGCTCACGGCCACGCTGGGCGGTTTGCTCGGACACCCGCGAGGCTTCGCTGGTGCTCACGGCATTGCGCGCCACTTCATCCACGGCGGCGGTCATCTGGTTCACCGCCGCCGCAGCCTGTTCGATTTCCTGTCCTTGCAACTGCAAGGTGCTGTTGGTCTGGCTGCTCACCGCGCTCAATTCTTCGGAGGAACTGGCCACCCGATCCACCGAGGCCGCAATGTGCCGGACCATGCTGTTGAGGCTCTGCTGCATGTCATGCATGTTGCTCATCACACTGTCGTTGGCGCCGACACCCACCGGTACCCGGATCGTCAGGTCGCCCTGGGCGATAAGGTTCAGCACCCGCGCCGCGTCATTGGGCTCCCCCCCCAGTGGACGGGTCACGCTGCGGGTCACCAGTATCGCGACAAGGCTCACCAGGGCCAGGCAAGCCAGCACCAGCGCGAGCATGTTGCGCCGCGCATCGCTGTAACGCGCCTGGGCCAACTGTTCACGTTCGACAAAGACCTTGCCCTGCATCGCCATCAGCGCATCCAGGCTTTTGTACACCTCAAGCTCTGCCGGCATCACGCCTTGCTTGAGCTGCGTCATCGCCTCGTCCGTAGCGCCTTGGCGGATCAACGCCTGCACCTGGACGAACGCTGCCACATAAGCCTCGCGGCGCTTCTTCAGCTCGGCATAGGCGGCCTTGCCTTCGGGTTGATCGAACAACGGCTCCAGCGTGGCAAAGGCCTGGGTAATGCGTTGCCGGGTGGTGTCGATCGATTGCTGGACTTGCGCATTGTTCTTGTCGATCAACAGGTCCCGGGTGTTCCTGGCGTTATCGCGCACGCCCGTGGCGATCACCATGATCGGATCGATCTTCGGCCAATCCTGCCTGACGATCTGCTCGGCCTGGTCGCGCAGCATCGCCAGGTCGCTCAAGGCGTACAGCGCCAAGGCGATCAAGGCCAGTGGGGCGATGGCAAAGCCGATCACGATACGTTGGGCAGTGGTGAGTCTGGTCATATCAAATGCTCCCTGTTCAATTACCTGCCGACTGGCAGCGCATTTGAAAACCTTAAAAAAGTGTGGCCCGGTCATCCCGGGCCGCTGTCGGTCGTTCATCCCTGCGTTCGGTCAACTGCGTAAGACGAACGAGGGGAACAACTCGCGCAGGGCGGCCCACAACTCAGGTTGCAAGGCTTGTGCCGAGACGCTGGAAAGATGGGGGTCGAGCATCCGCGCAGTGCGCACCAATTGCACGGCGAACCGGCTGACGCCGCGCTCGCTCAAACGGCGGGCCAGGGTCAACAACCGTTCGGGGTCGAACAGGTGCCAATGCACGGTGGTACGGCATTCATACTCCACGCCGCTGGCCAGCAGATGGTCGAGGCTGCGCCAGTTGGCGGCACCACTGCCTTCGACCCGGGTCACGTCCAGGGCATCTTCGGGCAACGCCTTGATGTCGAAGCCCACCCAGTCGGCCAGACCGACCACTTTGGCGAAGGCCGCCGGCTTGATTCCGGCGCTGTGCAGGCCGACGCGAAACCCCATCTGCCGGACCTCCTCCATGGCCGAGGCCAGGCCGTCCTGCAAGGTCGGCTCGCCGCCGCTGAACACCACGGCATCGAGCAGGTCCTGGCGGCGTTGCAGGAACGCCAAGACCCGACACCAATCCACCTCCTCGCTGCCGCGCGGCGGGATCAATTGCGGGTTATGGCAGTAACGACAACGCCAGGCGCAACCCTGGCAAAACAGTACGCAAGCCAGTTGGCCCGGATAATCGAGGGTGGTCAGGGGCACCATGCCCCCGACCCGTAGCACTCGACTCATGGACGCCCGGCCGCGCTTTCAGTGAAGTGCAGCCGTTCGCGATGCTCGGACTGCTTGCCCGGGTTGAAGGCCGCCACCGGGCGGTGGTAACCCATCACGCGGGTCCAGACTTCGCAACGTTGACGCTGTGCCTGCGGAAGAGATTGTGATGCGTTCATGGGAGAAGCTCCTTGCGGTCGATGGATCGGATCAGTGAACGCTGCCTGCCAACTGCTGTTGCAGCAGCAAGGCTTCGTCGCATTTGGGGCAGAACTCGTGTTCGCCGGCCAGGTAACCGTGCACCGGGCAGATGGAAAAGGTCGGCGTGATGGTCAGGTACGGCAGGCGGAAACGTCCCAGGGCCTTGCGCACCAGTTGCTTGCAGGCCTGAGTGGAGGAAATCTGCTCGGCCATGTACAGATGCAGCACGGTGCCGCCGGTGTACTTGCATTGCAGTTCGTCTTGCAGCTCCAGGGCTTCGAACGGATCGTCGGTGAAGCCCACCGGCAGTTGCGACGAGTTGGTGTAGTACGGGGCGACCGGGCTGCCGGCCTGCAAGATGTCGGGGTAGCGCTTGAGGTCTTCCTTGGCGAAGCGGTAGGTGGTGCCTTCGGCGGGCGTGGCTTCCAGGTTGTAGAGGTGGCCGGTTTCTTCCTGGAAACGCAGCAGCGTGGCCCGCACGTGATCCAGCAGTTTCAGCGCGAACGCCCGACCCTGCTCGGTGTGCAGGCCTTGCTGGTCGTCGGTGAAGTTGCGCAGCATTTCATGCAAGCCGTTCACGCCGATGGTGGAGAAGTGATTGCGCAAGGTGCCCAGGTAGCGCTTGGTGTAGGGGTACAAACCGGCATCCATGTGGTGCTGGATGACCTTGCGCTTGACCTCCAGGCTCTCCTTCGCCAGCTCCATCAGCGCATCGATGCGTTGCAGCAATGCGCTGGTATTCCCTTTGTACAGATAGCCCAGGCGTGCGCAGTTGATCGTCACCACCCCCAGGGAGCCGGTCTGTTCCGCTGAGCCGAACAGGCCACCACCGCGCTTGAGCAACTCACGCACGTCCAGTTGCAGGCGGCAGCACATTGAGCGCACCTGGTTGGGTTGCATGTCCGAGTTGAGGAAGTTCTGGAAATACGGCAAGCCGTAGCGAGCGGTCATTTCGAACAGCCGATCGGCGTTCTCACTGTCCCACGGGAAGTCATGGGTAATGTTGTAGGTCGGGATCGGGAACGTGAACACCCGCCCTTTCGCATCGCCAGCCTGCATCACTTCGATGTAGGCACGGTTGATCAGCTCCATTTCCACTTGCAGGTCGCCATAGGCGAATGGCATCTCTTCGCCGCCGATCACCGGGATCTGTTCGCGCAGATCCTGCGGGCAGACCCAGTCGAACGTGAGGTTGGTAAACGGCGTTTGCGTGCCCCAGCGTGACGGCACGTTGAGGTTGTAGATGAACTCCTGCAACGACTGGCGAACCTCGTCGTAGCTGAGTTGGTCCTTGCGCACGTAGGGCGCCAGGTAAGTGTCGAACGAGCTGAATGCCTGGGCCCCGGCCCATTCGTTTTGCAGGGTGCCGAGGAAATTCACCATCTGTCCCAAGGCGCTGCTCAGGTGCTTGGGTGGCCCGGCCTCGACCCGACCTGGCACGCCGTTGAGGCCTTCATGCAACAACGTGCGCAAGGACCAACCGGCACAGTAACCGGCGAGCATGTCCAGGTCGTGGATATGCAGATCGGCCTCGCGGTGGGCCTGGCCGATGGCCTGGCTGTAGACCTCGTCGAGCCAGTAGTTGGCGGTGACCTTGCCCGATACGTTGAGGATCAGCCCGCCAAGGGAATAGCCCTGGTTGGCGTTGGCTTGCACGCGCCAGTCTTCACGGTCCAGGTATTCGTTCATCGAGGTGGCGACTTCCACCAGGGTGCGGCGGTCCCGGCGCAAGCGACCATGTTGCTCGCGGTAGACGATATAGGCACGCATGGAGAGGAAGAAACCCGCATCCATCAGCACCCGTTCGACGCGGTCCTGGATCTGCTCGACGTTCAACCGCGTTTGCCCTTCCAACCGCGCCAACACCGCCTCCAGCAACCCTTCGGCCTCGACTTCGGCGTACTCGCCGGTGGCCTTGCCGGCAGCGATCAGCGCCTGGCGGATCTTGTCCGCATCAAAGGCGACCACACTGCCATCGCGCTTGTGCAAACGGTTACAGCCTACTGAGATCAACGTGCTCTGCATTTTGGCTCCAGACACTACATATAGATTTTCATGATCTTTAAAACACAACATGCAGTGGATGGTACGGACAAAGGCACGGGTTGCAATTGATCGATATCAAGAATCGAGGGTGGGTCAGCAGCATTGAGGTTGACCTTGCTCGCGATGGCGGCGGTACATTCAACATATGTAGTGAAGCTCACCCCCCACTCATGTTCATGAACCGCACAATCTGCACCTCCCCGCCAGGGTTGAAGTCGTGGCGCAAGGGTTTGCCGCGCAACGCCTGCTGCACCGCCTGGATCAGCGGCTGGTCGTCCAACGGATAGCGGCGCAGCAAGCCACGCAGGTCGAGGGAATCCTCTTGCCCAAGGCACAGCAGCAACCGTCCTTCAACGGTCATGCGCACGCGGTTGCAACTGGCGCAGAAGTTATGGGTGTTGGGCGAAATGAAACCGATCCGGGTCTGCGGATGCCGCTCCAGGCGTACATAGCGCGCCGGGCCACCGCTGTTTTCAGTGCTGTCGAGCAGCCGGTGATGGCTGGCGATCTCAGCCCTGACTTCATCACTGGAACAGAACGATTCACCCCGGGAACGCCCGACCTCCCCCAAGGGCATTTCCTCGATAAAGCTGATGTCGATCCGCTGCTCGATGGCGTACTGCACCAACGCCGGGACTTCATCGAAGTTGCGCCCTTTCATCACCACGCAGTTGAGTTTGATCCGTTCGAACCCGGCCACCTTCGCCGCTTCAATGCCAGCCAGCACCTGATCCAGGTTGCCGTTGCGGGTGATCGCCCGGAAGCGCTCGCCGTCCAGGCTGTCGAGGCTGATGTTCATGCGCTTGACGCCAGCGTCGACCAGCGGCCGTGCCAGTCGTCCCAACTGCGAGCCGTTGCTGGTCATCACCAGTTCCCGCAGGCCGGGCAATGCCGCGATCTCGCGGCACAGCCCGACGATGCCCGGACGGATCAACGGCTCGCCACCGGTCAGGCGAATTTTCTTCACCCCCAGGCCGACGAACAACCGCGCCAGACGTTGCAACTCTTCCAGGGTCAACACCTGCTGGCGCGGCAGGAACGTCATGTTCTTCGCCATGCAATACACACAGCGAAAATCACAACGATCGGTCACCGACATCCGCAAATAATCGATCTGGCGCCCAAACCCGTCCTGCAACACCGCGTTCATGTATGTCCCCTGATTGAACCAGTGCTCACTGCACCAGCGGCGAGTCGGCGCCCTGAAGATGAATGCCACGGATGTCCGCCGCACCGATCAGGGTTTGCAGGTACTGCACCAGCGCTTTTTGCCACACGCCCTGCTGCAACTGGGTGCGAATCGCCGTCGCCACCACCTCGTAAGGCAACGGCTGGCCTTCGATGCGCTGGTCGATGCTGATCACGTGCCAGCCGTAACGACTTTCCAGCGGTTTGCTGGCCAGGCCCGCCGGCAGGGTGAACAACTGGCGTTCCAGCTCGGGCACGGTCTGCCCCTTGCTGATCTGTCCCAGCGAGCCGCCCTGCTCCTTGGACGGGCAAGCCGAATGCATCAGCGCCAGTTCGGCGAAGCTGCCCGGGAACTGGTCAAGCCGTTCCAGCAGCAACTCGGCCTGGACATGGGCCTGATCGCGGGCCTCGGTATCATCCGGCGCACATTCGAGCAGAATGTGCCGCACCGCCAGCAACGGTGCGCTGTGAAAGCGCGCCCGATTGCTCTCGTAGTAACGCAGGCAAGTGGCCTCGTCACAGTTCGGCACCTGCACCTCACGCTCAAGGAGCAGCCGCGTGGCCGCTTCCTCTTCGTTTTCACCGGCGCCGACCTGCAGTGCCAGACCCAACTCGGCGATGCGCTGCTGAAGCAGTTCGCGTATCACCAGGGCCCGGGCGGCCTGGTAGACCGCATCCTCGCGGCTCTCGGCCGGGTGATATTGCAGCTCCTGAGCCATCGCCTGCGGGGTGATCGACACCCCGTTGACGCTGATGATCGGCCACTCCTGCTCACTGCTGGCGATCAATTGCGCCGGGGCTTCATCACCCGCCGCCGGCTCGGCCTGGGCCGGTTCGAACTGCACCGCTCCTGTCGATTCGACATCGGCAACCGGCGCGCTCACCGGTGCCGCTTTTGCCGAAGAACCGCAGCCGCCGCTGCCGCCACCACTACCGCCACATCCGCATCCACTCGTCATGATCTTCTCCTCAAAACTTCTGCCGAACGATTTGATAACGACGTCCCAGGTACCAGACCGGCGCACTGACGATGTGGACCAGACGAGTGAACGGGAACAACACGAACAGCGTCAGGCCCAGCAGCACATGGAGCTTGTAGACCAAGCCCACTGGTGCGATGGCCGTAGCCGCTTCCACCGGACGCAACAGCACGGTGTTCTGGGCCCAGTCGGCCAGCATCACCATTACCGATCCGTCCATGTGGGCGGTGGACGCGACGATGGTCAGCAGCCCCAACACCAGTTGCACCAGCAGCACCACCAGCACCAGAATGTCCGAGGTACTGGACGTGGCGCGGACCCGTGGGTCGGTCAGGCGCCGATTGATCAGCATCACCAGGCCGATCAGGCCCAGGACACCGAAGAAGCCGCCGGAGACCATCGCCAACAACTGCTTGTTCTCGGTGCTCAGCACATGGTGGTAAATCGCCGATGGCGTCAGCAGCCCGACGAAGTGCCCGGCCAGCACGAACAGCACGCCGACGTGGAACAGGTTGCTCGCCACGCGCATGCCACGATTGCTCAGCATCTGGCTGGAACCGGCCTTCCAGGTGTACTGGGACAGGTCGAACCGCGCCCAGCTGCCGAGCAGGCAAATCGCCAAGGCGATATAGGGGTAGACCCCGAACAACAACAGATCCCATTTAGACATTGCCCACCTCCCCGGCAGGCGCAGCGGCCCGCCCTTCATGCTGAAAATCCACCCAGTGCAACGGCACCGCGCTTTCGTCCCGCGCCTTGCCCGGCGCGCTCGGCAGTGAACTGCAACGGTCCTGCTGTTCGGCTTTCATGAAATCCACCGCCTCCTCTTCCCAGATCCTGTCCAGGGCTTCGAGTGAGTCGTCCCGTGGCTCGGCCTTCACTTGCTCACGCAACTCGGCCACCGCCACCTGAGGCTCGGCCCCAGCGATTTGCAACAAGGCCCGGAAGCAACTGGCGTAGGCGCTTTCACGCTCATCCAGGCGCGCCGCAAGCAAGGCCAGCAGGTGCGCCACATCGGCCAGGCCCTCGCGGGCCTCGATGTCTTCGCGAGTGGACAAGAACTCCAGGTACAGCGGGATGTAATCGGGCAGCTCCTTGACGCCGATGGCAAAGCCGGCCTCTTCGTACTGGGCCATCATGTCCACCATGGCCTGGCCGCGGTCGCGGGACTCGCCGTGGACGTGTTCGAACAACAGCAGCGACAGCGAACGGCCCCGGCCGAACAGCGCGCCGTAATGCTCCTGGCCGTCCATCAGGTCCTTGCCGCAGATCACCTCGAGCAACTCGAACAACCCGGCGCGCTGGTTCGGACTGATTTCCCTCGCTTGGAGAATCG
The DNA here is from genome assembly GCF_004786035.1 of Pseudomonas viciae. Classification (NCBI taxonomy): domain Bacteria; kingdom Pseudomonadati; phylum Pseudomonadota; class Gammaproteobacteria; order Pseudomonadales; family Pseudomonadaceae; genus Pseudomonas; species Pseudomonas viciae. The sequence continues at coordinate 2,868,840 of NZ_CP035088.1, read as the reverse complement.
CTTGTTCCAGCTCATCCCGAGCGGCCACCAGGGTCTCGGTCGGATAATCGAGCAGCAACGAAATCACTTTGAGAATGCGCATGCTCACTCCTCCCACAACTGCACGGTTTTGATTACGTCGCGGCGGTTGGCTTTCTTGCCGCCGAACATGTTGGTGTCGGAACTGCCGCTGCAACCGCTACCAAAGCTGAAGCCACAACCGGAGCGTTCGGCGAACGCATCGCTCATGGCGTCTTCGCGGTGGGCGCTTGGCACGACAAACCGATCTTCGTAGTTGGCAATGGCCAGGTAGCGGTACATCTCTTCCACCTGGTTCACGCTCAAGCCGACGTCGGCCAGCACTTGCAGATCCTGCACGCCGTCCACTTGTTCGGAACGCTTGTAGGCACGCATCGCCAGCAGGCGCTTGAGGGCGCGCTTGACCGGTTTTTCATCGCCAGCGGTGAGCATGTTCGCCAGGTAACGCAGCGGGATGCGCAGGCTGTCGACATCCGGGATCACCCCGTTCATGCCCACGGTGCCAGCGGCGGCCGCGTTTTGGATCGGCGAGAGTGGCGGCACGTACCAGACCATCGGCAAGGTGCGGTACTCCGGGTGCAGCGGCAGCGCGAGCTTCCAGTCCACGGCCATTTTGTAGACCGGCGAGCGTTGCGCCGAGTCGATCACCGACTGCGGCACGCCATCGGCCAGGGCCTGGCGAATCACCGCCGGGTCGTTCGGGTCGAGGAAAATCTCCAGTTGTTTTTCGTACAGGTCCTGCTCATTGGCGGTGCTGGCCACTTCGCTGATGCGGTCGGCGTCATACAGCAGCACACCGAGGTAACGAATCCGTCCGACGCAGGTTTCAGCACAGACTGTCGGCATCCCGGCTTCGATGCGCGGGTAGCAGAAAATGCATTTTTCCGACTTGCCGCTCTTCCAGTTGAAATAGATCTTCTTGTACGGGCAGCCGCTGATGCACATGCGCCAGCCGCGGCACTTCTCCTGGTCGATCAGGACAATGCCGTCCTCTTCGCGCTTGTAGATCGCGCCGCTCGGGCAGGACGCCGCGCACGCTGGGTTCAGGCAGTGCTCGCACAGGCGCGGCAGGTACATCATGAAGGTGTTTTCGTACTCGCCGTAGATGTCCGCCTGGATCTTGTCGAAATTCTTGTCCTTGCGCCGTTTGGCGAATTCGGTGCCGAGGATTTCCTCCCAGTTCGGGCCCCATTCGATTTTCTGCATGCGCTTGCCAGACACCAGTGAACGCGGCCGCGCGGTGGGCTGATGCTCGCCCAGCGGCGCGGTGTGCAGGTGCTGGTAGTCGAAGTCGAACGGTTCGTAGTAGTCGTCCAGGCTCGGCAGGTCCGGGTTGGCGAAGATGTTCGCCAGCACGCGGAACTTGCCGCCAATGCGCGGGTTGATCGAACCGTCGGCGTTGCGGATCCAGCCGCCCTTCCACTTGTCCTGGTTTTCCCATTCCTTGGGATAGCCAATGCCCGGCTTGGATTCGACGTTGTTGAACCAGGCGTATTCCATGCCTTCACGGCTGGTCCAGACGTTTTTGCAGGTAATCGAGCAAGTGTGGCAGCCGATGCATTTGTCCAGGTTCAGGACCATGCCGATTTGTGAGCGAATTTTCATCTCAGTTCTCCTCGATATCAGTCGGCAGTGGACGCGGCAGATCATCGCCACTGGAACCATCGAGCCAATCGACTTTGGACATCTTGCGCACCACGACGAACTCGTCGCGGTTGCAACCGACCGTGCCGTAATAGTTGAAGCCATAGGCCTGTTGCGCATAGCCACCGATCATGTGGGTGGGCTTGAGCACCACGCGGGTCACCGAGTTGTGGTGGCCGCCACGGGTCTTGGTGGTTTCCGAGCCGGGCACGTTCACGATCCGTTCCTGAGCGTGATACATCATCACCATGCCTTCCTTGACCCGCTGGCTGACCACCGCCCGGGCGGTCAGCGCGCCGTTGACGTTGAAGCATTCGATCCAGTCGTTGTCCTCGATACCGGCGCGCTTGGCGTCGATTTCCGAGAGCCAGACAATCGGTCCGCCACGGCTCAAGGTGAGCATCAGCAGGTTGTCGCTGTAAGTGCTGTGGATGCCCCACTTCTGGTGCGGGGTGATCCAGTTCAGGACGATCTCGGTCTGGCCATTGCTGCGCTTGCCCTTCACGCCTTCGATGGTGCGGGTGTTGACCGGTGGCCGGTAGCTCATCAACTGCTCGCCGAACGCCTGCATCCACGGGTGATCCTGGTAGAACTGCTGGCGGCCGGTGATGGTGCGCCATGGGATCGACTCGTGGACGTTGGTGTAGCCGGCGTTGTAGCTCACGTGATCGTCTTCCAGGCCAGACCAGGTCGGGCTGGAAATGATCTTGCGCGGCTGGGCCTGGATGTCGCGGAAACGAATCGCCTCGTGCTCCTTGGAGATGGCCAGGTGGCTGTGGTCGATGCCGGTGAACTCCGACAGTGCAGCCCAGGCTTTCACCGCGACATGGCCGTTGGTTTCCGGGGCCAGGGACAGGATCACTTCGGCGGCGTCGATGGCGCTGTCGATCTTCGGCCGCCCTTGACTGATACCCGCCTCGACTTCCTTGTGGTTCAGTTCGCCGAGGAATTTAACTTCAGTGTCGGTGTTCCAGTTGATGCCCTTGCCACCGTTGCCGAGCTTCTCGAGCATCGGGCCCAGGGAGGTGAACTGCTTGTAGATGTTCGGGTAGTCGCGCTCCACCACCTGCAGGTTCGGTGCGTTCTTGCCCGGGATGGGCGCCACACCGGCACTTTTCCAGTCGGTGCCGCCAAAGGGTTGGGCCAGCTCGCCGACGCTGTCATGCATCAACGGCACGGTGACCAGGTCTTTCTCGACGCCCAGGTGGCCGACCGACATGGCGGAAAACGCCTTGGCGATGCCTTTGTAGATTTCCCAGTCCGAACGCGACTCCCAGGCCGGATCGATAGCGGCCGACAGCGGGTGAATGAACGGGTGCATGTCCGAGGTGTTCATGTCGTCTTTTTCGTACCAGGTGGCGGTCGGCAAGACGATGTCGGAATACACGCAAGTCGAGGACATGCGGAAGTCCAGGGTAGTCACCAGGTCGAGCTTGCCAATGGCGCCCTCGTCGACCCATTCGGCCTCGGTGGGCTTGCACTCGGTGCTATGGCCGATGTCTTCGTTCATCACGCCGTTCTTGGTGCCCAGCAGGTACTTGAGCATGTACTCGTGGCCCTTGCCAGAGGAGCCCAGCAGGTTGGAACGCCAGATGAACATGTTGCGCGGGAAATTCACCGGGCTGTCGGGCTGCTCGCAGGCAAAGCGCAGGGAACCGTCCTGCAGTGACTTGACCACGTAGTCCTTGGGGTCCAGGCCAGCGGCGGCGGCATCGCGGCAGATGTGCAGCGGGTTGGTGTTGAGCTGCGGCGCGCTCGGCAACCAGCCGGCCCGTTCGGCGCGGATGTTGTAGTCCAGGGCGTGCTCGGGGAATTGCGATTTGTCGGCCAGGGGCGAGAGCACATCGTGCATGCTCATCTTCTCGTGGCGCCATTGCGAACTGTGGCCGTAGAAGAAGCTCGTGCCATTCATCTGCCGTGGCGGACGGTTCCAGTCCAGGCCGAAGGCCAGGGGCAGCCAGCCGCATTGCGGACGGAGTTTTTCCTGGCCGACGTAGTGGGCCCAGCCACCGCCGGTCTGGCCGACGCAACCGCAGAGCATGAGCATGTTGATCAGCCCACGGTAGTTCATGTCCATGTGGTACCAGTGGTTCATCGCCGCACCGACGATGATCATCGAGCGTCCACGGGTCTTGTCGGCGTTGTCGGCGAACTCGCGAGCGATCTGGATCGCTTTCTCGCGGCTCACGCCAGTGATCTGCTCTTGCCAGGCCGGGGTGCCAGGCACCGAGGCATCGTCGTAGTCCTTGGCAACGTTGGCGCCACCCAGGCCACGGTCAATGGCCAGGTTGGCCGCCGACAGGTCGAATACAGTGGCGACTTTCGCCACGCTGCCATCGGCAAGCACCACGCTGTGCACCGGCACCCGACGGAACTGCACCGCATCACCGGCCACGTGCTGGAAGTACTCCTGGGCTTCACCGGCAAAATACGGGAACGCCACCTCGGCGACGTCGCCACCGATCAGGCTCAGCTTGAGGTCGATCTCACGCCCTGCGCCGCCTTCACGGGGCAGGATGTTCCACTTGCCCTTCTCGCCCCAGCGATAGCCGATGGAGCCTTGGGGCGAAACCAGTTCGCCGTCGGCATCCAGGGCAATGGTTTTCCATTCCGGGTTGTTGTCCTGGCCGAGGTTGTCGGTCAGGTCGCTGGCGCGCAGGAAACGGTCCGGCTGATAACCGGCACCCGGCGCTGCGCCGAGCATCGGCTTGAGCATCACCAGCACCGGCAAGTCGGTGTAGCGCTTGGCGTATTCGGTGAAATAGGCGCTAGGCTTGTCCAGGTGGAATTCTTTGAAGATCACATGGTTGAAGGCCTGGGCCAGCGCGGCGTCGGTGCCCTGCTTGGGGTTGAGCCACAGGTCGGTGAGCTTGGCGACTTCCGAGTAATCCGGGGTGATCGCCACGGTCTTGGTGCCCTTGTAGCGCACCTCGGTGAAGAAGTGCGCGTCGGGGGTACGGGTCTGCGGAACGTTGGAGCCCCAGGCGATGATGTAGTTGGAGTTGTACCAGTCGGCCGATTCCGGCACGTCGGTCTGCTCACCCCAGACCATCGGCGAGGCCGGTGGCAAGTCGCAGTACCAGTCATAGAAACTCAGGCACACGCCACCGATCAGCGAAAGGTAACGCGAACCGGCGGCATAGCTGACCATCGACATCGCCGGGATCGGCGAGAAGCCGACCACCCGGTCCGGGCCGTGTTCCTTGACGGTGTAGACGTTGGCCGCGGCAATGATCTCGTTGACTTCCTCCCAATTGGAACGGATGAAACCGCCCATGCCACGCTTGCTTTTATAGGCGTCAGCCTTGGCCTTGTCCTCGACAATGCTGGCCCAGGCCTCCACTGGCGGCAGGGTCTGCCGGGCTTCGCGCCACAGCTTGAGCAATGGCTTGCGGATCTTCGGGTACTTGAGCCGATTGGCACTGTAGATGTACCAGCTGTAGCTGGCGCCACGAGGGCAGCCGCGCGGCTCGTGATTGGGCAGGTCGTTGCGGGTACGCGGGTAGTCAGTCTGCTGGGTTTCCCAGGTGATCAGGCCGTTCTTGACGTAGATTTTCCACGAACACGAACCGGTGCAGTTCACCCCATGGGTGGAACGCACGATCTTGTCGTACTGCCAGCGGGAGCGGTAGACGTTCTCCCAGTCGCGGGACTCCTTGCGGGTCTCGCCATGACCGTCGGAAAACTCGCCTTGCTTGCGGTTGAAAAACCGCAGTTGATCCAATAAATGACTCACAGTGTGTTCCTCTCAGGCTTGCTCCGCGGGGTCTGCGCCCCGCCCACGCAGGTTTAGGTTCGGCTTAGCAAGGTGTCGCGGCGCCCTTGCGGGCGTACCACCACCAAGTCACCACGATGCAGCTCAGGTAAAAGCCGACGAACATGTAGAAGGCCATCTCCGGGCCGCCGGTCAGGGCCATCGAAGTGCCAAATGATTTGGGAATGAAGAACGCCCCAAAGGCGCCCATGGCCGAGCTGAAACCCAGCACCGCGGCCGATTCCTTGCCGGCGTTCTTGAGCGCTTGCTCGCGTACCTCGGGCTTTTTGCCCAGGGCGGCTTTTTCATGCAGGGTGCGGAAGATCACCGGGATCATCCGGAAGGTGGAACCGTTGCCCACGCCGGTGGTGATGAACAGCAACATGAACATCCCCAGGAAGCCGTAGAAGCTGCCACCCTGGCCGTTCTGCGGCAAAAAGTGCAGGACGCCGAAGACCATCGCGATCATCAGGACGAAGTTCCACAGGGTGACCTTCGCCCCACCGAGCTTGTCCGCCAGCCAGCCGCCCAGTGGCCGCACCAAGGCACCGACCAGCGGGCCGAGGAAGGCGAATTTCAGCGCGATGACTTCCGGGAACGAGGTCTTGATCAGCAGTGGAAAGGCGGCAGAGAAACCGATGAACGAGCCGAAGGTTGCCAGGTACAACCAGCACATCAGCCAGTTGTGCTTGCGCTTGAAAATCACTGCCTGCTCGCTGAACGAAGCGCGGGCGCTGGACAGGTCGTTCATGCCGAACCAGGCAATCAGGGTCACGGCGAGGATGAACGGCACCCAGATGAAACCGGCGTTTTGCAGCCACAACGAGCTGCCGTCGGCCAACACCTGTGGCTGGCCGCCCATGAAGCCGAACACACCGAAGGAGATCACCAGCGGCACGCTGAACTGCATCACCGACACACCCAGGTTACCCAGCCCGGCGTTCAGGCCCAGGGCGGTGCCCTGCTGGGACTTGGGGTAGAAGAAGCTGATGTTGGACATGCTCGAGGCGAAGTTGCCGCCCCCAAAACCGCAGAGCAGCGCGATCAGTACGAACACGCTATAAGGCGTGGCCGGATCCTGCACGGCGAAGCCCATCCACAGCGCAGGCACCAGCAGCGACGCGGTGCTCAGGGCGGTCCAGCGCCGGCCACCGAAGATCGGCACCATGAACGAATAGAAGATGCGCAAGGTCGCGCCGGACAGCCCCGGCAGGGCCGCCAGCCAGAACAGCTGGTCAGTGGTGAAGCTGAAGCCGATGGCGTTCAGGCGCACGATCACCGTGCTCCAGACCATCCACACCGCGAAGGCCAACAACAGCGCCGGGATGGAAATCCACAGATTACGGCGTGCGGTCTGTTTGCCGCTGCGCCCCCAGAATGCAGGGTCTTCCGGGCGCCAGTCATGAATGACCGGGCCTTTTTCAGGCGTTTGCAGAACGGACATGTTCTTCTCCTTGGGCAATGCTGGAAAACGGGGACTGACTGGCCGGCGCTTGTTTACCCAGCAGCGGGCGCTTGCGCACTTCGCTCAGGTACATCCAGATCAGGGAGACCCAGACCACGCCGTACATCAACATGAAGCAGGACGAGCGCACGCCGGTGAGGTCCACCAGGGCGCCAAACATGATCGGCAGCACGAACCCACCCAAGCCGCCGGCCAGGCCGACGATGCCGGACACCGCACCCATGTTTTTCGGGTAGTCGTTGGCGATGTATTTGAAGACCGAGGCCTTGCCGAACGCGAAGGCGATGCCCATCACGAACAGCAGCACGGTGAACAGCGTGGCGCTGAGGCCGATGTGGAAGTCGACGAGGCCGTTGACGGTCTGCACTTGCAGTTGGGTCTGGGGGTAGGACAGCAGGAACAGGCAGATCCAGCTGACCCACAACACCCACCAGGTCACGCTCTGGGCACCCCAGCGGTCGGACATCCAGCCGCCGACGGCCCGCAGCACGCCGCCGGGCAGGGAGAAACACGCCGCCAGCAGCGCTGCGCTTTGCAGGCTGAAACCGTATTCCTGCACGTAGTACTTGGTCATCCACAGGGCCAGGGCCACGTAGCCGCCGAACACGATCGAGTAGTACTGGCAGTAGCGCCACACCGCCGGTTCTTTCAAGGTTTTCAATTGCTCGCGCAACGTGGCGCCGCCAGTGCCGCTGTGTTCCTTTTTCTCGCTGGTGAGAAACCAGAACAGCAGCGCAGTGATGAACAGGATGGCGCTGAACACTTTCGGCACCAGGTGCCAGGAGCCGAAGGCGATCAACGCCGGAGCGAGGAACTTGGTCACCGCAGCCCCCGCGTTGCCCGCACCGAAGACGCCCATGGCGAAACCCTGGTTCTGCTTGTCGAACCATTTGGCGACGTAGGCGATGCCCACCGAGAACGAACCACCGGCCAGGCCGACGAACAGGCCCAGCACCAGGAACTGCCAGAAAGCGGTCGCCAGGGTGATCAGGTACAGCGGCAACACGCAGGAGAGCATCAGCAGGAAGAACACGATCCGTCCGCCAAAGCGGTCGGTCAGAAGGCCCAGGGGCAAACGCACCAGCGAACCGGTCAGCACCGGGGTGGCGGCCAACAGGCCGAATTGGGTTTCGTTGAGGGCCAGCATTTCCTTGATCGGGACGCCGAGCACGGCAAACATCATCCAGACCATGAAGCACACGGTGAAGGCCAGGGTACTCATCCCTAGTACCAGCCCTTGTTGCATTTGCGCTCGCATCACGATGCACTCCGTCAGTTCGATGAGCGCAGCCTAGTGATGCGAACCCCGCAAAAACTTGACCTGGGTCAACGTGCCCCAAGGCGGTACTGGCCTATGCTTGGCCCGCCTACCTCTAAGGAGGTAGACCCTGATATCGATAAAACCCTTTATTTATCAACATCTTGATCACGTCTGCCGAAGCTTTTATCGAAACGGAGCGGCGGGCAACTCTTTAGAGGTAGTACGCCAAGGATCGGCGACTACACCCCAGGTCCAGGCGTCGCCCATGTTCGGGTTTCAGATTTTCTTGCAGAGTCAGCCTCAATGATGGGCTGGCTGCGCAGCTCCCTGCCCGCTCGCGCCGGCGTGGCGGTGATCCTCATCGCCATCCTCGCCCTGGCCAGTTCGTTGAGCGCCGGGTTGATCGCCTGGTTCAGCCAGGGCGACGCCGCGGCCATCAACACTGCCGGCTCCGTACGCATGGAGACCTACCACCTGAGCTGGAAACTGGCGGCCGGGGCCACCGGTGAGGTCCCGGCAATCATCGACAGCCTGCAACAGCGCCTCGACAGCCCCGCCTTGCGCGCCGTGCTGGAAGATGGGCCGACAACCTCCCTGCACCAGAGCTACCAGAACCTTGTGCAACGCTGGAACCAGACCTTGCGACCGGCCATCGAGCGCGGCGATGCGGCGTTTTTCCAGGCCAGCGCCAGCTCTTTCGTTGAGCAACTGGACCAATTTGTCACCCTGCTGCAACGCCAGAGCGAACACAAACAGGGCTGGCAACAGACGATCCAGGGCATGGCGCTGTTCAGCACCATGATCATCCTGCTGATCGGCCTGTATGAGTTGCAGTACGGCGTGGTCACACCCTTGCAGGAATTGGTGGAAGCCACCCAGCGCTTTCGCCGTGGCGAGTTCCAGGTACGGGTCAATCATCAATCCGCGGATGAGTTGGGCCAGTTGGCGACGAGCTTCAACACCATGGCCGAGACCATTGAGCAATCCCACCGCACCTTGGAAAACCAGGTCCAGCAAAAGACCCTGAACCTGCAACAGGCCAATGCCGCCCTGGAGTTGCTGTATCAGAGCAGCCGCAACCTCGCCACCCGCCAGGCCAACGCCGAAGGGCTCGATGAATTGATCCGGCGCTTCCAACAGCGACTCCCTGGCCTGCGTCTATCGCTGTGCCTGCAAGGGCAATTGCAGGCACCGGCCCGGCAACTGCTGGCCCTGCATGGCGCCAACAGCCGCGAGGTGTGCGCCAGCAGCGATTGCGCCACCTGCCAGAAACATCACACCGCTCGTCCGCAGACGTTCAGCATCAGTAACCAGGGCAATGAACTGGGTGAACTCAAGGCGCATTTTGTCGACGGCCACACGGCGCAACCCTGGGAAACCGCACTGATCCAAGCCTTGGCGAACCTGATTGGCACATCACTGTCGCTCAAGCGCCAGCGTGAACAGGACCATCGCCTGCTGCTGCTCGATGAGCGCACAATCATTGCCCGCGAGCTGCATGATTCCCTGGCCCAGGCTTTGTCGTACATGAAGCTGCAAGTCAGCCGCATGCAGACCCTGATGCGTCGGGGCGAGCCGGTGCAAACCCTGGAGACCGTCACCGGCGAACTGCGCGAAGGCCTCAACAACGCCTACCGCCAGTTGCGCGAATTGCTGACGACCTTCCGCCTGCAGATCCACGACGACGGCCTGGTCGAGGAGCTCAAGGACACCGCTGAAGAGTTCTCCAACCGAGGCGACTTCAAAGTGCACCTGTTCGTTGACACCCTGGCTTTCGAGCTGTCAGCCAGTGAGCAAATCCACATCCTGCAGATCACCCGTGAGGCCCTGTCCAACTGCCTGCGCCATGCCCATGCCGAGAACGCCTGGCTCGAACTGCGCCAGGAAGGCGAGACGGTGCGGCTGTCGATCGAAGACGATGGCCGGGGCTTTAGCGGCGAGGTCGACCAGCGCGAACACCATGGGCTGAACATCATGAACGAACGGGCCCGCAGCCTGCGCGGCCAATTGCAGATTCTCTCCCGAGCCCCCCAGGGCACCCGTATCCAGGTGCATTTCCAACCGGAATTCCTGGGCCAACACACCGAAGGCCTCGCAACATGAACGCCCCTCTGCGTCACACCTTGCTATTGGTCGACGATCACCCGATGATGCGTCGCGGGATCCGCCAGATGCTTGAGCTTGAAGACGATTTGCAGATCGTCGGCGAAGCCAGCCACGGCGAAGAAGCCCTGACGCTGATCGAACCGCTCAAGCCCGATCTGGTGCTGCTGGACAACAACATGCCGCAGATGAACGGCATCGAAACCCTGCGTCGGCTACGCGCCATGCACTACACCGGCAAGGTGTTGCTGTTCACCGTGTCCGACGCCGAAGACGACATCCGCGATGCCCTGCGCCTGGACGCCAACGGCTACCTGCTCAAGGACATGGAGCCTGAACTGCTGATCCAGTACATCCGCGACGCCCTCAACGGCGCGCTGGTGATCAGCCCCGGCCTGACCCGCGTCATGGCCCAAGCCCTGCGCTCCCCGCCGCGCCAGACCGATGTGGAACTGACCGAGCGCGAACGCCAGGTGCTCAAGACCATTGCTGGCGGCTACAGCAACAAAGTCATCGGCCACAAACTGGGCATCACCGAAGGCACGGTCAAGGTCCATGTGAAAAACCTGCTGCACAAGCTCGGCCTGCGTTCACGGGTCGAAGCGGCCGTATGGGCCATGGAGCATCTGCGCGGAGCGGGCTAGCCCAGCCAGCACATCCCCCCTGTGGGAGCACAGCTTGCTCGCGAAGGCGGCGGCACATTCAACACCCCGGCAAGCTGCCCCACCGCTATCGCGAGCAAGCTTTGCTCCCACAAGGTTTGTGTCTTGAGCGGGGGCCCATCCCTCTTCCGAGGTAGGCCTGCCGAGGCATAGGCCGGCGGCGCCTTGGGCCCTACCATGAGGGTACGCGGAGGTACGCCATGCTGACTCACCCTTCCATCGTTTTACTGTTGCGCCGTCACCACTTGTTCAGCCAGTTGCCGGAGCGGATTTTCGAGGAAGTGTGCAACCTCGCCGTCCTCAAGCGCCTGCCCTGCAACAGCACGCTCATGCATCAGGGCGACCCGGCCAAGCGGTTTTTCCTGCTGGTCAGTGGGCAGATCAAGTTGTATCGGGTCACCGGCGAAGGCCAGGAAAACCTGGTGGAGATCATCCAGCCCGGCCAGACCTTCGCCGAGGCCCTGCTGTTCAGCCAGGCCAAGTGCTACCCGGTCAGCGCGTCGGCGATCAAGGACAGTGTGCTGGTGAGTGTCGAAGGCAACCATTACCGAAACGCCCTGGAAGACCAACCAAAGGTCTGCCTGGCAATCCTGGCGAGCATGAGCATCCATCTGCACCAGCGCCTCAAGGACATCGACAACCTGACCCTGGCCAGCGCCAGCCGGCGCGTCATCAACTTTCTGCTTCAGGAGCGCGATCCCCGTGACGGCCAGTTGGTGCTGCAGGTGTCCAAACGCCTGGTGGCCTCCAAGCTGGGGATTCAGCCGGAGACCTTCTCGCGCATTCTTCATCGCCTGGTGGATGGCGGCCTGATTGCCATGGAACGGCGCAACATTCGCATCCTGGCCGAGGATGAGCTGGAGGCTTACCAGCAGTAGGAGCTGTCGAGTGCAACGAGGCTGCGATCTTTCCCCAGACACTTGATTCTCAAGCGAAAGATCAAAAGATCGCAGGCTTCGCCAGCGCCTACAGGACCCAGCGGGAGCAAGCGCCCTCGCCACGGGTTATCGATCAACGCCTATCATCGGTATCAACCGCTCGAACAACTCGTCCCCCTCCTCTTGCGAACAATCGACCCCGAAACGCTTGCGCAGCCCCAACTGGCTCAAAATCACATGCACATCCGCCGTCAGATCATGCTGCTGCAAACATGCCTGGACGCACTGCAACGGACACCCGTCCAGCGCAATGATCCGCCGCCCCGAGCGCGCCTTGTTGACCAGCGCCGCCACATGCCCGCCCACCCCGACAATGCAGGACATCTCCGCCAGGCCGACACGGTCCAGGCGCAGGGCAACGCTGTTGGCCAGTTGCGCGACGTTGGAGCAACCGGAACACGAATACACCAGGGGCAATGCGCTCGGGGCTTTCATCACACCGCTGCCAACCCCTTGCCCGCCCGCTCCAGGTTGCGCCACAGCCATGGCGGCAGGACCTCCGGGTCAAGGCTGTCGATCAGGTTCTTCAGCGCCAGCCCGAGTTCGGTGTCGCCCTCAATCACCAGGCGCCTGCGGAAGAACAAGGTATCAGGATCCTCCTGACGGCTGGCCAGCAACAGGAACTCACGCCAGTTGCCGCTGATGGTGACCTGGGCTTCAGCCCGTTCGGCGATGCGCAAGCCATCCCGTGCCAGGGTCAAGTACCAGCACAACTTCAGGTCCGGCACCCGCAGGCACAACCAGCGCCCGCGCAGCACTTCGAATCCGCCATCGCGCACTGGCTCGGCCAGGCAACGATTGAGCGCCTGCTGCAACGCCAATCGCTGCACCACGAACGGCACCTTGCTCACCAGCGGCAACACGCGGTCGGCACCTTTGAGCAGCCACTTCTTCGGACTCAACACAGGCCTGCCTCCTCTACCTTCAACATGCCGGCATGGCCGTGCCAGTAACCGTTGCAACCCTCCACGAACAGCGGTGGAGCCTCGCCCTGGCGCACCTTGTCGAACGCCGTGACCACCTCGGCCATGCCCTGGGCGCGCGGGCTCAGGCGCAGCAGGTCGGCGCCACTGGCCATGAGTGCGTTGTAATCAGCCAGCAGATTCGTCACCTCCCCCGACATCGTCTGGATACCGTTGAGGGTGAACAACTGCTGGCCCTCCTGACTGCTCAACGCCAGGCCGTCGGGATAGTTGATGCAACAGAACTGGCAGTCGTCCTTGGGGCGGTTTTCGGCCCGGGCGGTGAAGCAGCGCGCCGAGTAAGCCAAAGGCAGATGGCCGTAGGCAAAAATCTCCACCTCGGGCAGTTCACGGTCCATCTCGCGCACCTGCTCCAGTACATCGCCGATCAGTGCCGCCGAACACTCCACAGGCGGTACCCAACGGATCATGCCGCTGTCGAGCAATTGCCCGAGGGCATGGCCGTTGTACAAGTTCAACGCCGGCCCGCCGACGAAGGGCAATTTGCGCTCGGCGAGGAACTGCACCGCGCCCATGTCATTGGCCTCCACCAACAACTGGCCGTTGTCACACAGGCGTCGCAGCGAGGACAGCTCCGAGGCCGCCTCGATCAGCGTCAGGCTCGACAATACGATCTGCGCCTGACTGCACGCTTGCAGCTCACGCGCCAAGCCCAGCCATTGATCCAGGGAAAATGCCCGGCGCTTGGAACACACGGTTTCCCCCAGGTAAATCACATCCAACGGCAGGGCCGACATCTCGGCGTAGAAATTCCCCAGTTGCGCTTTGTCCCAGTAAAACAGGACCGGTCCCAGGCTGAGTTTCATCGGGTTTCCCTCATTGCCATGATCGATGGTAGGCACCCAGGGTGGTCTGGCTGCCCTCGGACAAACCGGCCAACACCTGGCGCCATTCTTCCTGTACCCGGAACCGTTGCGGCGCGGCCTGGTGTGCGTCCAGCGCGGCGCGCCAGACCCGGGTCACTTGTTCGACATACGCCGGGCTGCGCTGGCGACCTTCGATTTTCACCGCTTCGACGCCAATGGCCGTCAGTTCCGGCAGCAGGTCCAGGGTGTCGAGGCTGGTGGGTTCTTCCAATGCATGGAAACGCTTGCCGCCCACCAGGAAGCGGCCCTTGCACAGGGTTGGGTAACCGGCGGGTTCTTCAGGGGTGTAGCGGTCGATCAGCACCTCGCTCAAGCGGGCACTCAGGCCGTCGGCGTCCTCGCTCCAGCGCACCGCCTTGGCGGGCGAGCAGACACCACAGAGGTTCGGTGATTCGCCGGTGATGTAGGAAGACAAGTGACAACGGCCCTCGGCCATGATGCACAAGCTACCGAAACCGAAGACCTCGATCGGCACCGGGCTGGCCGCTGCCACCTGACGCACCTGGGCCAGGGACAGCACCCGTGGCAGCACGGCGCGGCGGATGTCATAGCGCTCGGCGTAAAAAGCCAGGGCCGCCGCGTGGGTCGCCGAGCCCTGTACCGACAGGTGCAACGCCAGTTGTGGATGGCGCTGGCGGGCGTAGCTGAGCACACCGGGGTCGGCGGCAATCAGCGCGTCCACGCCGAAATCGGCGGCACGGTCCACCGCCCGCTGCCAGCGCTCCCAGCCCTTGGGTTGCGGGTAGGTGTTGACCGCCACATACAGCTTGCGTTGGTGTTGACGGATGTGCGCGACAGCGGCGTCGAATTGCTTGTCGTCCATGTTCAGCCCGGCGAAATGCCGGGCATTGGTGTCATCGCGAAAGCCGACATAGACGGCATCGGCGCCTTGGCGCACCGCCGCTTTGAGGGCAGGCAGATTCCCTGCCGGGCAAACCAGTTGCATGGGGCATCCTCGTGAGAAAACTAAGGGCGCCGCCAGTCTAGCCAGCCCTCCGCTGGCCACCTTGACGGCAATCAATTGCCGTCACTGCATCAGGCTCGCGAACGGCAGATACATCACTTTGTCGTGCTTGTGCACTTGCGCCTGGCACTCCACCACGGCCAAGCCATCGGCCCAGCACGCGGCCGCCAACATGGCCGAACTTTGCTGGGGATGCAGCTCGACACACAACGAGCCATCGGCGGTCGGGGTCAATTTCGCCCGCAAGTACTGCCGTCGCCGGTTGGGTTTTAACCAGTCAAATCCGGCCGGCACCTGCAACGCTGCGGGCAACACCTCATCCATGCCCTGGGCCCGGAACAGGAACGGGCGCACGACAATCAACGCGGTAATCAGCGCCGCCGACGGGTTACCCGGCAGCCCGATCCAGGGTTTGCCCGCCACCTCGCCAAAGGCCAGGGGTTTGCCCGGCTGGATTGCCAGGCGCCACAGGTCAACGCTGCCCAGGGCTTCGATGGCTTGTTTGAGATGATCCTCCTCACCCACCGACACACCGCCGGAGGTCAGCAGCACGTCGCATTCGGCCGCCGCCAGGCTCAAGGCCTGGCGACTGGCGAGCAGTTTGTCCGGCATGACGCCGTAGTCGTGGACCTCGATACCCCAGCCGCGCAGCAGTGCCGCGAGGCTATGGCGATTGCTGTTGTAGATCTGCCCTGGTGCCAGCGTTTCGCCCGGTTCGCGCAATTCATCACCGCTGCTGAGCAGGCCCACCTGCAACGGTCGATAGACCTCTACCCGGGCAATCCCGGCACCGGCCAGCAACCCCAGTTCCTGGGCCCGCAAGCGTTTTCCGGCCTGAAGCAAACGGTCCCCTCGGCGCACTTCCTCGCCTTCCTTGCGCACATGCTCCCCGCCATTGACCGGTGGCAACCAGACTCGCTCACCTTCCACCCGGCAGCTTTCCTGGGGAACCACCGTGTCTGCCCCCGGCGGCAGCGGCGCGCCGGTGAAAATCCGTACGGCCTGTCCGGACCGCAGCGGTTGACTCGATGCCTGGCCGGCGGCAATGCGCCCGGCCAGGGTCAGGGAACCGCCGGCGGCTGGCAGGTCAGCGGCCCGCAGGGCATAACCGTCCATGGCACTGTTGTCCCATGGGGGCAAGTTCACCGGACAACGGATGTCGGTCGCCAGCACTCGGCCCAAGGCCTGGGCCAGCGCCACCCGCTGCACCGGAGGCGGCAGCGGCGCCTGATCCAGCAAATAGCGAATGGCTTCCTCCACCGGCATCAGCGCGCCGCTGTCACAGGCGCTGCCACACGCGCCGCTGCTCATGAACGCGCCTCACAGGGTTCCAGGGCAATACCTGGCTGCGGCTTGAGGTGGGGCGTGAAATTGCACGGGCCAGTGCGACTGTCCAATTGCCCGGCCAGGATCTGTTCCCAACCGGTGCGGCAAGCCCCCGGCGAGCCTGGCAGGCAGCACACCAGCACACCGTTGCTCATACCCGCCAAGGCACGAGATTGCAGGGTGGACATGCCGATCTCGGCCAACGACACCTGTCGGAACAACTCGCCAAAACCGTCGACGTGCTTGTCCAGCAACGGTGCCACCGCCTGGGGCGTATTATCGCGCGGGGTGAAACCGGTGCCACCGGTCATCAACACCACTTGCACGTTCGGGTCGGCGATCCACTGCGAGACCTGGGCGCGGATCTGGTAGATATCGTCCTTCACCAGCCCGCGGTCGATCAGCACATGCCCGGCGGTTTGCAATAGATCGGCGAGGGTTTGGCCGGAGGTATCGGTGTCGAAACTGCGGGTATCGCTGATGGTGAGTACCGCAATGTTCAGCGGTTGAAAAAGGCGTTGCGTCAGATGGGCCATGGTCAGCCGTCCTGTCAGAAAAGATGGCCCAGCCTGAACCGCATTCGGTGCCGGGCCTATTCCTCCATGGAGGTACCTCCTCGGCGTCAGGGCGCCAGACGCGTGCGCTGCCATACGCCCGCTTGCCGGCGGTAGTCGAGACGATCATGCAGACGGTCGGCGCGGCCCTGCCAGAACTCCAGCCGTTCGGGCCGCAGGCAATAACCGCCCCAATGCTCGGGACGCGGCACCGGTTGATCGGCGAAATGTTGTCCGGTTTGCGCCAGCAAGATCTCGAGGGTGGCACGATCGTCCAATGGACGGCTTTGTGGTGAGGCCCAGGCGCCAAGACGGCTGGCCACGGAGCGGGAGGCGAAATAGGCATCCGACAGCGCCGGGGCGAGCTTGCCGACGACCCCTTCGATACGCACTTGCCGCTCCAGTCCCGGCCAGAAAAAGGTCATGGCCGCCCAGGGATTGGCGGCCAGGTCCTGGCCCTTGGCACTGTCGTAGTTACCGAAAAACGAGAAGCCTTCGCTACTGAAGCCCTTGAGCAACAAGATCCGGCAGTGAGGCCGGCCCTGCCCGTCCACCGTCGCCAGGGCCATGCTGTTGGCTTCCACTGGCGGGCTCTCGGTATCGCGGGCCTGTTGCATCCACAACCCGAACAAGACCATCGGGTCGTCTGGTGCCTGGGCTTCATCCAGACCATCGAGGGTGTACTGGCGGCGCATTTTGGCCAGGGAAAGGGGCATGACGGTGATCTCCCGATAGGTTTGGCCCAGTCTGCGCCTGGCCGCCTGAGCCGACCTTGATCGTTGTCAATGCTGATTCCTGTGTTGAATTTACCGACGCCATCGCGAGCAAGCTCGCTCCCACAGGGTTTTGTGAGCGCCACAGGACGAATGTGGGAGCGAGCTTGCTCGCGATGAAGGCGGCTCGGTCGTGACAGACAAAACGCTACTTGAGCCCCAACCGCCGTGCCAGCTTATGCAGATTGCTCGGATCAACCTCCAACAGCCGCGCCGCCCCGGCCCAGTTCTGCCCGCAACGCTCCAGGGCCTTGAGGATCGCCTGGCGCTGACAACCATCGACGGCTTCGCTCAAGGGTTGCACGGGCGTATCCAGAGCCTCCAGGGCTTGGTCCGGCATCGCCTGCGCCGACGCTGCACTGGCATTGACGTCCAGATCCAG
The DNA here is from genome assembly GCF_004786035.1 of Pseudomonas viciae. Classification (NCBI taxonomy): domain Bacteria; kingdom Pseudomonadati; phylum Pseudomonadota; class Gammaproteobacteria; order Pseudomonadales; family Pseudomonadaceae; genus Pseudomonas; species Pseudomonas viciae. The sequence continues at coordinate 2,851,147 of NZ_CP035088.1, read as the reverse complement.
CACCTGCGGTTCCAGGGTCATGATCAGGCTGCGACTGGCGCCGCGACTCAGTTGCTTCAACGCCGCGCGACTGATCACGTGTTCCAGCTCCCGCACGTTGCCCGGCCAGGAGTACGCCAGCAGCGCCTGTTCGGCCGCCGGTGACAGGCGCAAACCGCGCAGGCCCAGGCGTGTGCGGTTCAGTTCGAGGAAGTGGCCGGCCAGCATCAACACGTCGTGGCCGCGTTCGCGCAACGGCGGGATCGGCACCGGGTAGACCGAGAGCCGATGATACAGGTCGGCGCGAAACAGGCCGTCACGGATGCTGTCGGGCAAATGTCGGTTGGTGGCGGCGATGATCCGCACATCGACGTGCAGCGGCTTGTCCGCCCCCAGGCGCTGGATCTCGCCATTCTGCAGGGTGCGCAGCAACTTGGCCTGCACGCTCAACGGCAATTCGCCGACCTCGTCGAGAAACAGCGTGCCGCCATTGGCCGCGTCGAACCGTCCGGCACGGTCGGTGGTCGCGCCGGAAAACGCGCCTTTGACGTGACCGAACAACTCGCTTTCGGCCAGGGACTCCGGCAGCGCCGCGCAATTGACCTGGACCAACGGCTTGTGGCCACGCCGGGACAGGCGATGCAGGCGGCGGGCGAACAACTCCTTGCCGACACCGGTTTCCCCCAGCAACAGCACCGGCAGTTCCGAGTCGGCCAGTACATCCAGCTCGTTGAGCAACTGCTGCAGCCCCTCGCTGCGCCCGAGGATTTCGCCCTCTTCGGCCGGCAGGCGCAGGTCCGCCGGATCACTGCGCGAGGCCCGCAGGCTGCGGTTTTCCTGCTCGAGTCGGGTGACCCGCACCGCCGCCTCGATCTGCAAGGTACAACGCTTGAGCTCCTCGCGAGCGCGGCTGTCGAAGGTACCGGCGTGCAACGCATCGAGGGTGATCGCCCCCCACAGCCGGCCTTCCACGTACAGGCTCACGCCCATGCAGTCGTGCACCGGCAGCGGTTCGCCGACGTGGTTGTCGAGCAAGCCGTCATAAGGATCCGGCAAGCGGCTGTCGGGCTCGAACCAGGTGGGTTCACGCGAAGCCATGATCGCCGCCAGGCGCGGGTGCTGGGCAATCACGAAGCGACGGCCCAACGCCTCGTGAACCAGGCCCACGGTGGCCACGGGCCTGAGGCTGTCATCGTCCAGGCGCAACAAACCCACGGCGCCACTGTTGAAGTATTCGCGCAGGGTCTGCACCAGGCGCTGCAATCGCACGGCATTGGGCAGCTCGACGATCAGGTCGGCGGCCAGGCTTTCACGCAGCATGGTAGTGATGACCCTCCAGGGTTCGTTTGACCCTTCGCAACCAGGGTGACAATCACCCTGGTAAAAAATTAATGCTTTATTTTCAGTCAGTTACATCTGGCACGCTGACTGCAAAGTTCGCTCATCTGTCCCTCCCCGGGATTCAACCCAAGGAAACACGATGAGCCTCGATCTGCTGGAACAAAGCCTCGGCCAACTGGCCTGCGACATTCCCGGTGCCACCCGTACCTTCCATCATTACAACCTCGACTTCTGCTGCGGCGGGCAAAAGTCCTTGCGCGAAGCGGCGCTGGGCAAAGGCCTCAACCCACTGCTGATCGCCGATGCCCTGCGCACGCTGCAAGCCGCCGGGGAGCTGGGCCATGACTGGCGCGACGAGCCCCAGGCGCTGTTGATCGGCCACATCCTGGAACGCTACCACGCCCGCCATCGCGAACAACTGCCGGAACTTATCCGCCTGGCCCGGCGTGTCGAGCAGGTCCATGGTGCGCGGCCCAACTGCCCGAACGGTCTGGCTGATCACCTGCAGGACATGTATCAGGAGCTCGAAGGCCACATGCTCAAGGAAGAACAGGTGCTGTTCCCGATGCTGCAACAGGGCCTCGGCGAACGGGCCTCGGCGCCAATCCAGGTCCTGCGTTACGAACACGACCAGCACGGTGAAGCCCTGGAAACCATGCTCACCCTGACCGACCAGATCACCCCGCCCGCCAACGCCTGCAACACCTGGCGCGCCCTGTATCGCGGGCTCGTGGAGTTTCGTGATGACCTGATGCAGCATATCCATCTGGAAAACAATGTGTTGTTCGTCAACGCGATGAAGCCTGCCCGCTGAACATCAAACACTGAAAACCCCTTGTGGGGGCAAGCCTGCTTCCACAAGGGATTTGTGATATTCACCCTTTTTGCAATCACCTCGGTTCAGTGTGGGAGCGGGCTTGCTCGCTCCCACAGGGGTTCGGTGTTGTATTCTCCCGCTCAAAACTGCCAATAGAACATCGCCTTGGCCAACACCACGATCAGCAACATGTGCCCCAGGATACTGCGACGCAGCCAACTAGCGCGGCCCGGGGTCAGCCGCCCGCGCTTGAGCCAGTACGCCAGCCACAAATAATGGCCGATGATGCTCAGGGCCAGCAGGATCTTCAGGCTCAGCAACAGGCCGAAGCTGTTGTTCAACGGTTGGCTCAATGCACCGCGATGCTGCCAGGCCAGGGCTATGCCGGCGCTGTAAAGCACCAGCACCACACCGTGCAACACCTGCCGCGAACGCTTGGCGATCGCCGAGTCGGCGGCGTCCTTGACGCCTTGGGCCAAGGGCCTGCGGGCGGCATGCCAGATAAAAACCTCGAAAAACAACGTGCCGATAAAGGCGATAGCCGCCAACAGGTGCGTGACCAGCAAGACCCCATACATCATCGATCCCCTCGGCTCATCCCGGATGCCCATCCACCCGGGTCTGCAACAGCATCGGGCCATAACGCCAGGCGTAGAGGCCGAACGCCAACGTCCAGCACAGCGCCGCCAACCACAGCCCGGCCAACGGGAATACCAGCACCAGCAAAACACGGCTCACACACGCCAGGTTCAACAGAATGAAAGCCAGGGTCATGCCCGCTGGCGGCTCAAGGGGGCGCCCGGTATGGCCCAGGCTGACGCGGGCGATCATCGCCAGGATCAGCCCGGCCATGGCCCCGATGGTCAGGCCGTGCACCGCCAGGCTCGGATTCACCGGCACACCGAAGTGCCACAGCGCCATGCCCAGGCACGCCACCGCCAGCCAAGCGTAAGCCAGGTGCAACGACCACAGCAGCGGCACCCGCCACAAATCCCGATCATGCCAACGCACCAGTCGAATCCCGTGCCCCACCGCCAGCGCGACGAACAACAGGCCGACCCAGGCACTGGCCGCCAGCGCCAGACCGAAGGCATACAGCAACGCCACCAGCGCCGAACCCGCCAGCAACAGACGATCGAGCCACGGCCAGGGCGCGACGCCCTCGACCCGACCGAGGCCGCGCTGGGTAAAGAACGGAATCACGCGCCCGCCGATCAGCCCCATCATCGCCGCCACCAGCCACAGGCCGGTGAGCACACTCTGACGTTGCAAGCCCTCGTTGTGCTGCACCAGGCCGTACAGGGATAACGCATCGGCGGCGGCCAACAGCAGCAATACCAGGACAATCGGGTAATTGCGCTTCTGCCGCACGCGCCACAACGTCAGCCCCATCAACACCGCGACCGCCAGGGCGAATCCCAGCTCCAGCACCGTCAGCACTGGCCAGGGCGCATCCACCAACCAGGCCAATCGTGCGCCAAGCCACACCACCGCCAGCGCCGCCAAGCGCTTGCCGCTGAGTCCCGGCGTTCCCGTCCAGGTCTGTACCGCCGTCAGCAGGAACCCGGCAATGATCGCCAGGCCGAAGCCGAACAACAGCTCATGGCGATGCCAGGCCAACCAGCCGCCAGCCGGCTGCCAGGCCGCCAATCGCCCGGTGAACGCCGCGAGCCACAGCGGCACCGCCAGTAGCGCAAGCACACCCCCGGCGAGAAAGAACGGTCGGAACGCCAGGCGCCACAACGGCAGGATGGCCATGGCCTTGCGACGGTCAAGCACTTGCATACACCACTCCTCTGCCTCACCGGGGATCTGGCCCGCCAATGAGGTACGACAAATCAGGGTTCGAATGATCGGTTATCGACGCCGGCAGGCCTTGTCTCAGATCAAGCCCGCGCATCGGCAACCTCCCGTCTCGAACAGGCACTTGCAAGGGGCTTGCCGTTGTGGGAACCAAGCTTGCTCGCGATGAACGATAACGCGGTTCCGCTGTAGATCCCGGTGTCTTCATCGCGAGCAAGCTTGGCTCCCACGAGGGCTCACTCCCACAAAGACTGTAGCTGAAAGGGTATTTATGACCTTTTTATGGTTGTTTTAACCCTATCAGGCCAGGGTCATTTGTACCCACATCGCCTGCATCGCCCCGCGAATCAACGCCCGCCAGCATGGCCCGCGTCTTGCTCAGGCAGGGCATAGACTTTTGCCCGGGGTAATCCATGAAAAATGTCGCGCTGCCACTGACCTGGTTCGTCCTGCTCTCCTGCGTCGTAGCACTGGCCAGCAGCCTGTCCCTGAGCCTCGTCTGAACCCGCTTACTTTCTTGCCACCACAAGGATTCATGCCATGGTGCTCCACCGTGTCCATCACCAGATTCTGCGCAGCCATCACCTGTTCGAGCCGTTGAATGAAGAACAACTCGACGAACTGATGAGCACCAGCCAACTGCTGAATATCGACAAGGGCGATCCGCTGTTCCGCCAGGGCGAACCGGCGCAGGCGTTTTACTTCGTGATCTCCGGGGCGGTGAAAATCTACCGGTTGACCCCGGACGGCCAGGAGAAAGTCTTCGAGGTGATCGGCGAGCGCCAGACTTTCGCCGAGGCGATGATGCTGATGGACACCCCCAACTACGTCGCATCCGCCGAAGCCGTCGGCCCGACCCAGTTGTATCGCCTGTCCAACGCCACGTACATGCGCCTGTTGCACAGCAACAGCCGGTTGACCTTTGCCCTGCTCGGCAAGCTTTGCGTACGCCTGCACCAACGGGTCAACGAGATTGAAACCCTGTCGCTGAAGAACGCCACTCACCGCGTGGTGCGCTACCTGCTGACGCAACTGGTGCGCCTGCAAACCGTGAACAGCCAGTTCGAACTGCCAATGGCCAAGCAATTGATCGCCGGGCACTTGTCGATCCAGCCGGAAACCTTCTCGCGGATCATCCGGCGCCTGATCGATGAAAAGATCATCACCCAGGACGGTCGCCAGATCGCCATTCTCGATCGCCTGCGCCTGGAGCAATTCGAATGAACGCACAGCCCGTCTGCCTGTATTGCCAACAGGCTAATCCCACCGATGAAAGCGAATGTCGCCAGTGCGGCATGCCCCTGCCGGCCGAAGCTGCGTTGGCCGGCGAGCGTCGGCTGCGGCGCTTCGGCTGGTTCTGTGTCGGGCTGACGATCTTCTGCATCGTCATGTTCTTCTGGCTGCCCCGCAGCATCGTCTGAACCCTCAATCCTGCGTCAATTGCCGGTACAACTGCGGCAGCCGCAGCGGCAGTTGTTCGGGCTGACGAATCAAGGTGTAGCCGTTGGCCCCGAACATGTACGGCAGATAATCCCCCGCCTCGCGATCAATAGTGATGCAGAACGGCGTCAGCCCTTGGCGCCGGGCCTCGAGCACCGCTTGGCGAGTGTCTTCCACGCCGTAACGCCCTTCGTAGAGGTCCAAGTCATTGGGCTTGCCGTCACTGAGCAGCAGCAACAATTTGCGCCGCCGCTTGCAGCCCTCCAACCGTTGCGTGGCTTGGCGAATCGCCGCCCCCATGCGTGTGTAATAACCGGGTTTGAGCCCCTGGATCCGGCCCCGGGTGTGGTCGTCGTAGCGCTGGTTGAACGCCTTCAGTTCATGCATCCGCACCTGTTGACGCCGCAGTGAGGAGAACCCGTACAAAGCAAAATCGTCGCCCAGCACCGACAGGGTTTCACCGAACAGCAACAGGCTGTCGCGGATCACATCGATCACCCGGTGTTCGTCGTTGAGGTGGGCATCGGTGGACATCGACAGGTCCGCCAACAGCAGGCAGGCCAGGTCGCGGCGGGTCTGGCGTTGTTCCATGAACAGGCCGCGCTCGCTGCATCGGCCGTGCTGGCGCTCGACGTGAAAATCCAGCCAGGCTTGCAGGTCCAGTTCCGAGCCCTGGGTTTGCTGGCGCAGCCATTGTCGATCGTTACGCAGGTGTTCGAATTGGCGACGCAAGCGCTGGGCCGAGGGGCGCAGGCGCGATGGCAGCGGCTGCGGCTCGCAGTCCCGGGGAATGAAGGTCTGTACGCTGACGAAATCATCCTGCAGCCGTTGCTTGCGGTAGTCCCATTCGGGCAACAGGATGCCCTCGCCCAAGGGGATGTCATCCAAATCGGCCGGCGGCAGGTCCAGGTGCAGCTTCAGGCCGCCGCCCTTGCGCAAGCGGGTACGTGACAGGGTCAATTGGTCCAAATCTTCGGCCACCCGGGCGGCGTCCGGGTCTTCGCTGTCGTCCGCCCAGCGATCCAGGTCCACGTGTTCGGTCCAGCTGAACAGGTTCTCCAGGCGCACGATCAGCAAGCCACCGTCACGACTGGTTTCGTCGATGCGCTCAGCGCGCTTGCGCCCGCCCTGCTGCTCACCCGGCGGCGTCGCCAGGTATTGGTCGGACTCTTCAAGCTCGGCTGCCTGGGGATTGGCCAGATGCTGCGGCGGATACAGCCACAGCGGCAATGGCCAGGCGGCCCGTTCACTGCGTGGAAAATGCTCGACACTGCCTGGTTCGCGCAAGGCTTGGCACAGCGCGCGCTCCAGGGCGGCTTCGGCTGGGTTGAGCGTGGCGGGATCGGGGCGCAGGGACAAATGCGCTTCCACCAGCCGCCGGTAACGAGCGCGCAGCGCCGGGTAGCGCTTCAATACTGCTTGCGTCCAGCGCTGATTGTCCCGCCCCCAGTGCCGCATCGGCCCCGATTGCGCGGCCAGCAACGCAAGCCAGCGATACAGCTCCTCGTTCAGCCCGATATCGGGAAACGCCGCCAGGTTCGCTGGCAAACGCAGGTTGTCGCCATCGCACCAGGCCAGGGGCACTTGCTTGCAGGTGCCGGCGATCTGCTGCAACAGGTTGCGGCGCAGCAGCAGATCGCGGTCGCTGACGGCCTCCACACCCAGGTGAAGCGCACCGCCGGTGGCGCGAAACAATACCTGCAGGGCGCGTTGCCGAGGAATCAGCTCGACCCGTGCCTCGGGAAAATCGACGCTGGCGCGGCGGGTGATGAAACGGTGCCAGACACTGCCGACCCATTCTTCCAGCTCCAGGGTGAATGCCATGGTTACTCTCCTATCGACCCGTTGCAGTGAAGGGACTGACTCGCACCGTTGTTGTGGCGAGGGAGCTTGCTCCCTCCCCACAACAAACGCCCTTGCCACAGGTTCAGCGATGATGATTCACGACGGCACCACCGCCGCCGGTGCGCGCAAGGCCGCACGGCCACGCTGGCGGAAGCTGAACAGGTAGCAGAGCAACCCCGCCAGGAACCCCACGCCACTGACCAGCCGCGCCCAGAACAGCGGCTTCAAATGATCCATCGTGGCCATGAACGGCAAGGCACTACCGTCCGCCATCCAGCGTTGCAACCACACCTGGACGACACCGGCGGCGGTGAGGAACAAGGTGATCATTACCATCGACAGGGTCATCAACCAGAAGCCCCAGATTTCCAACCGCTGGGAACGCTCATCTGCCGCTTCACCCAGCCCACGCAAGCGTGGCATGGCGTAGCTGATCAACGTCATCACGATCATCGCGTAGGCACCGTAGAAAGCCAGGTGACCGTGGGCCGCGGTCAGTTGCGAACCGTGGGTGTAGTAGTTGACCGGGGCCAGGGTGTGCAGGAACCCCCAGACGCCCGCACCGAAGAACGCGGTGACCGTGGTGCCCTTGGCCCACAACGTGGCGGCGCGATTCGGGTGTTGCCGACGACGGTTTTTCACCATGCTGAAGGCGAACACCACCATCGCCAGGAACGGTAACGGTTCCAACGCCGAGAAGATCGAGCCGACCCACAACCAGACCTCGGGTGCGCCGATCCAGAAGAAGTGGTGACCGGTACCAATGATCCCGGTAATCAGCGCCATGGCGATGATCACGTAGAGCCATTTCTCGACCACTTCGCGGTCCACGCCGGTGATTTTGATCAGGACAAAAGCGAGCATCGAACCCATGATCAGTTCCCAGACACCTTCCACCCAAAGATGCACCACCCACCACCAGTAGAACTTGTCACGGGCGAGGTTTTCCGGGTTGTAGAAGGAGAACAGGAAGAACACTGCCAGGCCGATCAACCCGGTCATCATCACCATGCTGACCGTGGTTTTGCGCCCCTTGAGCAGGGTCATGCCGATGTTGTAGAGGAACCCCAGGCACACCACGACGATGCCCATCTTGGTGATGGTCGGTTGCTCCAGGAACTCACGGCCCATGGTCGGCAGCAAGTCGTTGCCGGTGAATTTCGCCAGCGTCGCATAAGGCACCGAGAGGTAACCCAGGATCGTCGCCACACCCGCGGCGGCGAACACCCAAAACAGCACGAGCGCCAGTTTCGGGCTGTGCAGCTCTCGATCAGCCTCCTCCGGAATCAGGTAATACGCCGCGCCCATGAAGCCAAACAGCAGCCAGACGATCAGCAGATTGGTGTGGACCATGCGGGCCACGTTGAAGGGAATCAGCGGGAACAGAAAGTCGCCGACCACGTATTGCAAGCCCATGATCAAACCGAACAGCACTTGCCCCAGGAACAGCATCAGGGCAAACACGAAGTAAGGTTTGGCGACGGCCTGCGAGGCGAATTTCAGATGCGGATTAGCCATGCTCATCTCTCAGCCCTCCTTGTTTGGCGGCCAGCCATTGGTATTGATTTTCGAACTCCACTTGAGGAACTCGGCGATGTCGTCGACTTCCTGCTCGCTCAGGTTGAACTGCGGCATGGCCCGACGGCCCGGGACGTTCAGCGGCTGCATTTTCATCCAGGCCTGCAGGAACGGCTTGAAGGCTTCCTCGCCACCGCGACGGTTGACCACATTGCCCAGCTCCGGCGCAAAGTACGCACCCTCGCCCAGCAGGGTATGGCAGCCGATGCAGTTGTTGCGCTCCCAGACGCCCTTGCCGCGTATCACCGATTCGCTCAATTGCGCCTGGTTGCTGCGCTCTGGAAAGGTCTGTTCCGTGTGGTAGGTCAGGGCCAGGAATATCAGGAAAAAGAACACGCTTCCCCCGAAATAAATATTCCTGGCCATGCCTTTGGTGAAGGTATCTGACATGGTCACTTCCTCATTGCTTGGCGTGTTCATTCTAGGAAGCGAGGGGTCTGAAACCGCTTGATGGCGATCAAGAATCTCCGATGGTTTTAGTCGGTTGTTCGCCCCCCTGTGACTGGGGAGCTTGCTGTGGCGAGGGAGCAAGCTCCCTCGCCACAGGGACCGTGTTCACAGATTCAGACCGCGGATGTGATGACGATCCCTATCACGCTCGCCAGCACCACCGCCCAGCTCAGTACCAACCGCCGCCACAGGCGCGGCGCATGGTGCAGTTCCATGAAGCCGTCGGCGATCAACCAGGCCTTGGCCACCGCCACCGTCAATATGGCGATGGAAACCAGTCCGGTGGCGGCTGCCTGGCCCAGGGCCACGGTGGCGCTGCTCAACACCGCCAGCGCCATCCAACAAACGATCAGAACACGAGAAGCCGACATGGGTATTTCATCTCAATCAAGGATGTAGACCAACGGAAACAACAGCACCCAGACCAGATCCACCATGTGCCAATACAGCACGCCGGATTCCAGCCCGCTGTAGCGCTGTGAATCATAACGACGGCGCCGACAACCCTCGGCCAGCCAACCGAGAATCACCATGCCCAGCAGCACGTGCAGGAAATGAAACGCCGTGAGGATCCAGTACAAGGTGAAGAAGGTGTTGTGCTCCATGCCCAGGCCGCTCGCCAACAGATGGGCGTACTCAGTGAGCTTGATCCCCACATAGCCACAGGCAAGCAACAACGCCACAGACAAAAACAGCGCACCTCGACCCGGCCGGTCCTGCCTGACCTGCTCCTGGGCCAGGGCGGCGAACAGCCCGGCGGTCAGCAGGCTGAGGGTCATCGCCAGCCCCGTGGAACGGTCCAGCAACTGCCTGCCTTCACTGAACATCTGCGGGTGCAACATCTGGGCGACGGCGAACGCCAGGATCAACAGTGCAAACACTGACAACTCGGCGAGGATGAAAAACCACATCGCCAAGTCCCCCGGCAAACGCCGGGGTGTGATAGCGGTTTCAGCCGAAGTGGACATCGACCACATCCATCAACGCGGCAACCGTCTGCGGGTCATCACTCAAGGGCTCGGCCAGGCACGCCAGACAGGCCTGTCGCGGGCCCATACCGGAACCGATCATGCGCGCCGCAAAAATCAGCAAGCGCGTGGAAGCGACCTCCTCCAGATCATGCTGATCGAGCCGGCGCAGTGCCTGCCCCAGTCGCACCACCTGGGCTGCCAGGGCCATATCAACGCCGGCCTCACGGGCAACGATACGTTCTTCATCGGCAACAGCCGGATAACCAAAGCGCATCGCCACGAAACGCTGGCGGGTGCTGGGCTTCATGCCTTTGAGCAGGTTCTGGTAACCGGGGTTGTAAGACACCACCAGCATGAAGGACCGCGGCGCCTGGAGCACTTCGCCCGTGCGCTCCAGATACAACTGCCGCCGATCATCGGCCAGTGGGTGCAGCACCACCGCCGTGTCCTGCCGCGCTTCGACCACCTCGTCCAGGTAACAGATGCCTCCCTCGCGCACCGCCCGGGTCAATGGCCCGTCCTGCCACCAGGTGCCCTGGGCGCCGATCAGGTGACGGCCGATCAGGTCGGCCGCGCTCAAGTCATCGTGGCAGGCCACGGTGTACAGCGGCAGTTTCAGACGGTGGGCCATGTGCTGGACAAAACGGGTCTTGCCACACCCGGTGGGGCCTTTGATCAGCACCGGCATGCCGTGATGCCAGGCCTGTTCGAACAGCGCCTGTTCGTTGTCCTGAGGTTGATAAAAGGGTTCGTCCGGGTGCTGCAAGGTATGGAGAGTGTTCATGACAGAGCCTGATCAGAGAGCGCGATTGCCGGCCACGCTACGGGGCCCTGCGACAACCTGGCAAGGGCTGCGGCGGGCAAACTTGATCGCCGTCAAGCGGCTAACCACCGGCCTGGGCATAGCCTTGCAGCGCACCAAGAATCTGCGCGCCGAACGTCAATTGCAGGGCAGCGCGGGTCACGCCTGAGGAGAAATGGAATGCTGATCAGCCACAAAAAATCGTGGGCCCTGAGGGTCACGGCGCTGTGTACAGCGCTGGTCGCCCCCCACGCCTTCGCCGACCAAACCGCTGCGCCGGAGCAACCCCGCGTGGTCAAGAGCGAAGGCGCGCCGGACCTGAGCCAGGCCGACTTCGACTCGGCCAAGGAAATCTATTTCCAACGCTGCGCCGGCTGCCACGGCGTACTACGCAAGGGCGCCACCGGCAAGCCGCTGACACCCGACATCACCCAGGCACGCGGCCAGCCATACCTGGAGGCGCTGATCACCTATGGCTCGGCCGCCGGCATGCCGAACTGGGGCACCTCCAATGCCCTGAGCAAAGACCAGATCACGGTGATGGCCAAGTTCATTCAGCACACCCCGCCGACGCCGCCGGAATGGGGCATGGCCGAAACCCTCAAGACCTGGAAAGTGCTGGTCAAGCCTGAGGACCGGCCGACCCGGCAACTCAACTCACTCAACCTGCAAAACCTGTTTTCAGTGACCCTGCGCGACGACGGCAAGATTGCCTTGATCGACGGCGACAGCAAGAAAATCGTCAAGCTGATCGACACCGGTTACGCCGTGCACATTTCGCGCATCTCGGCCTCGGGTCGCTACCTGCTGGTGATCGGTCGGGACGCCAAGATCGACATGATCGACCTGTGGCCGAAAGAACCGACCAAGGTTGCGGAAATCAAGGTGGGCATCGAGGCCCGCTCGGTGGAAACCTCCAAGTTCAAGGGCTACGAAGACAAATACACCATCGCCGGTTCCTACTGGCCGCCGCAGTTCACCATCATGGACGGCGAGACCCTGGAGCCCAAGCAGATCGTCTCGACCCGTGGCATGACCGTCGACACCCAGCAATACCACCCGGAACCTCGGGTCGCGGCCATCATCGCCTCCCACGAGTGGCCGGAGTTCATCGTCAACGTCAAGGAAACCGGCAAGGTGATGCTGGTCAACTACCAGGACATCAAGAACCTCACCATCACCAGCATCGACGCCGCGCCGTTCCTGCACGACGGCGGTTGGGACAGCAGCCATCGCTACTTCATGACGGCGGCCAACAACTCCAACAAAGTCGCGGTGATCGACTCCAAGGAACGCAAGCTCACCGCCCTGGTGGACGTAGGCAAGACCCCGCATCCGGGACGCGGCGCCAACTTCAACCACCCGCTCTACGGACCGGTCTGGGCCACCAGCCACTTGGGCGACGCCGGGGTTTCGCTGATCGGCACCGACCCGGTCAAACACCCGCAATACGCCTGGAAGCAGGTCGGCTCGCTGCAGGGCCAAGGTGGCGGTTCGCTGTTCATCAAGACCCACCCCGAATCCCGTCACCTGTATGTCGACACCACCCTCAGCCCCGACGCCAAGCTCAGCCAGTCGGTAGCGGTATTCAACATCGACAAGCTCGACGCCGGCTACACCGTGCTGCCGATTGCCGAGTACGCCGGTATCAAGAAAGGCGCGTTGCGCGTGGTCCAGCCGGAATACAACAAGGCCGGCGATGAGGTCTGGTTCTCGGTCTGGAGTGGCCAGGAAGACGAGTCGGCGCTGGTGGTGATCGACGACAAGACCCTCAAGGTCAAGAACGTGATCAAGGACAAGCGCCTGATCACCCCGACCGGGAAATTCAACGTCTACAACACCCAACACGACATCTATTGAGCCCCATCAATAAGAGGAAAAACCATGAAGCCTATTCTGATTGCCTTGGCCCTGACGGCCGCCTACAGCCTACCGGCGCTGGCACAAGACGGCCCGACGCTGTTCAAGAGCAAACCCTGCGCAGCCTGCCATTCCATCGATACCAAGGTGGTTGGCCCGGCGCTCAAGGAAGTGGCGGCGAAAAACGCCGGCGTCGCTGGCGCGCAGGACCTGCTCGCCAAGCACATCAAGGAGGGTACGCAAGGCAACTGGGGACCGATGCCGATGCCGGCCAACCCAGTGACCGATGAAGAAGCCAAGATCCTGGCTGCGTGGGTGTTGAGCCTTAAATAACTTTGACTGAGAGCATCTCCCTGTGGCGAGGGATTTATGTGGGAGCAAAGCTTGCTCCCACATAACCCCCTCGCCACAAAAGCTGCGCTCGACTTTATTTCTTGATCAGGAGGACGTCATGGAACGACACCGCTCTGCAACCTTGATGACCACCCTCCTCTTTGTTTTCTCCTCCTGTGTGCTGGCCGATCCCGACCACCAGCGCCAGGTGCAACTGCAACACCTGTTGGAACAGGATTGTGGCGCCTGCCACGGCCTGTACATGACCGGCGGCCTCGGCCCAGCCCTGACCCGTGATGCCCTGGCCGGAAAATCCCGAGACAACCTCATCGCCACCGTCACCCTGGGGCGGCCCGGCAGTGCCATGCCCGCTTGGGCGCCGCTGCTCGGCCCCGACGATATCCGCTGGCTGGTGGACCGGCTCCTTCAAGGAAAACCCGCCTCATGATCCGTTCTCTATTGTCCCTTACAGCCACCGCCCTGCTGCTCTCGGCTTGCGCCCAGACACCGCTGCGCGGCACCGGCGATCTCGGCGTGGTGGTGGAGCGCGCCACCGGCAGCCTGCAAATCATCGAAAGCGACACCCGCACCGCCCTCGCCCGCGTTGAGGGACTGGGGGATCTGTCTCACGCCTCGGTGGTGTTCTCCCGTGACCAGCGTTATGCCTATGTGTTCGGCCGCGATGGCGGCTTGAGCAAGGTTGACCTGCTCACCGCACACATCGACCGGCGCATTATCCAGGGCGGCAACAGCATCGGTGGCGCGATCAGTCAGGACGGCAAACTGATCGCGGTGTCCAACTACGAGCCCGGCGGCGTCAAGGTGTTCGATGCCCAGACCTTGGCACAGGTCGCTGACATTCCGGCCACGCCTTTGCCTGACGGCAAGAAACGTTCACGAGTGGTCGGTCTGGTGGACGCCCCGGGGCAGCGCTTCGTGTTCAGCCTGTTCGACACCGGCGAAATCTGGACCGCCGACTTCAGCCAGGGCCACACGCCGCGCATCGAACGTTTCACCGCCATCGGCCAGCAACCCTACGACGCGTTGATCACCCCAGACGGGCGTTATTACATGGCCGGGCTGTTCGGTGAGGACGGTATGGCGCAACTCGATCTCTGGCACCCGGAACACGGCGTGAAACGGGTGCTGGGGCAATACGGACGCGGCGAGGCCCGCCTCCCGGTGTACAAGATGCCCCATCTGGAAGGCTGGGCCCTGGCCGACCAACAAGCCTTCGTGCCCGCCGTCGGCCATCACCAGGTGTTGGTGATGGACGCGAGCAACTGGCAGCAGCGCGATGCCATCGCCGTGGCCGGCCAGCCAGTGTTTGTCACGGCACGCCCGGACGGCCGGCAACTGTGGGTCAACTTCGCCTACCCGGACAACGATCGCGTGCAGGTCATCGACACCCAGACCCACGCCATCGTCGCCGACCTGCGACCGGGGCCGGCGGTGCTGCACATGGAATTTACCGCAAGGGGTGACCAGCTGTGGCTGTCCGCACGAGATGGCGCTGAGGTGCAAGTCTGGGACCCTTATCGCCTCGAACGCCTGGGCAGCCTGCCGGCCCTTAGCCCCAGCGGCATTTTCTTCAGCAGCCGCGCACACAAACCGGGGTACTGACCATGACATCGAGTTCACTGGCCCGGCGCCTGATCGATCAATTCCAGCACGGCATGCCGCTGTGCGCCGAACCCTATCGGGCCATGGCCGATGCCCTGGGCTGCAGCGAGGCGCAAGTGCTCGAATGCCTGCAACACCTGCAAGTGGCCGGCACCTTGTCGCGAGTCGGCCCGGTGTTCGAACACACCCGGGCCGGCGCCAGCACCCTCGCCGCCCTGGCGGTGCCCGAGGACCGCTTGCATCAAGTCGCGGCGCGCGTCAGCCAATACCCGGAAGTGAATCACAACTACGCCCGGGAACATCGCTACAACCTCTGGTTCGTGCTGACCGGCCCTGACCGCGCACACCTGGACAACATTCTCCAGGAGCTGGAAAGCGACACCGGCCTCACACCACTGGACCTGCCCATGCTGACCGCCTACCGCATCGACCTGGGCTTTGCCCTGGAGGCCACCCCATGAACATCCCCTTGAACGAGCAACAGTTACTGACGCTACGCCGCCTGCTGGAAGCCGGCCTGCCCCTGGCCGCACGGCCCTTCCAGGTCCTGGCCGAGCAGATCGATGCCAGCGAGCAACACGTCCTCGAACAGATGCAGGCTTGGCATGAACAAGGCCTGTTCCGGCGCGTCGGCCTGGTGGTCAACCATCGCGCTTTGGGTTTCGCCGCCAACGCCATGCTGGTGCTGGATGTGCCGGACGCACTGGTCGATGAAGTCGGTCGTCGCCTGGGCCAGGCGCCGGGCATCAGCCTTTGCTATCAACGGCCGCGGCGCTTGCCCCAGTGGCAATACAACCTGTTCTGCATGATCCACGGGCGCCAGCGTGACCGCGTGGAAGCCCAGGTCCAGGCGTTGCTGCAAGAGCATTTGCTCGACGACCTGCCCCACCAGTTGTTGTTCAGCACGCACCTGTTCAAGCAATGCGGCGGGCGCTTCGCCCCACCGGCCGGAGCCTGCCTCAATGGATGACCTCGACCGTCGCCTGATCAACCGCCTGCAACTGGGCCTGCCACTGGTGCGGCATCCCTGGCAGGCCCTGGCCCGCGAACTGGACAGCAGTAGCAGCGAATTGCTCGACCGCCTGCACGAATTGCTCAACGACGGCGTCCTCACCCGCTTCGGTCCGATGTTCGACATCGATCGCCTGGGCGGCGCCTTCACCCTGGCGGCGCTGGCGGTGCCCGAGCCGCGTTTCGACACCGTCGCCGAGCTGCTTGGGGCCATGCCCGAGGTGGCCCACAACTACCGCCGCGAACACACCTGGAACATGTGGTTCGTGCTCGCCTGCCCCAGCGAACAAGCCATCAGCGACACCCTGACGCGCATCGAGCATCTGACCGGCCTGGTGCCGCTGAACCTGCCCAAAGAGGAGACCTACCATGTCGGCCTGTATTTCCCGGTCTGAGTCATTGCTGCGGCCCCTGCCTCGGTTGGATGAAACACCTCTGGCGCTGCGGCTGGTGGAACTGACCCAGGCCGGCCTGCCCTTGCTCGAAGACCCCTGGGCCTGGCTCGCGGAGCAACTGGGGCTGAGTGTGGAATCCACGCTCGATTTGCTCAAGCGCCTGCAGGCCGAAGGCGCGATCCGTCGCATCGCCGCCGTCCCCAATCACTATCGCCTGGGTTATCGCCACAACGGCATGACCGTCTGGGACGTGTGCGATACCGACATCGCGCGCCTCGGTGCCCTGCTGGGCGCGCAGCCTTTCGTCAGCCATTGCTACCGCCGTCCGCGCCGGCCCCACTGGCGTTACAACCTGTTCGCCATGGTCCATGGCCGCAGCCGCGAAGAAATCGACAGCTACCGCGAGCACCTGCGCTACTTGCTGGGTGACGCCTGTGCCGCCGACGACATGCTGGTGAGCAGCCGCATCCTGAAAAAAACCGGCCTGCGCCTGTCGCCCACCTTGGGCTGAACCGGCACGTCGGCCGAAGGAGCACGTTATGTTGAGGATCAGCCACTACCTGCGGGCCCTGGCCGGCCAATGCGCTGCCCCACGCGTAGCATCACCGGGCAGCAGCCGGCCGCCCGTGGTGATCTGGAACCTGCTCAGGCGCTGCAACCTGACCTGCAAGCACTGCTACGCCACGTCCGCCGACAGCGTGTTTCGCGATGAGCTGGACACGACGGCGGCGCTGCAGGTCATCGACGACCTGCATGACGCCGGCGTACGTGTGTTGATCCTTTCCGGTGGCGAACCGTTGCTGCGCGAGGACCTGTTCCAGCTCAGCGCCTATGCCCGCGACAAAGGCTTTTTCCTCGCCCTGTCTACCAACGGCACGCTGATCAACGCGTCCAACATCGAACAGATTGCCGCGGCGAACTTCGATTACGTGGGCATCAGCATTGATGGCCTGGAAGCCACCCACGATGAGTTCCGGCAACTCAAGGGCAGTTTCGCCAGTTCCATGGCGGCCATCCGGCTCTGCCGTGAACGCGGGATCCGCGTCGGGTTGCGCACCACCCTCACCCAGCAAAACCATACCCAGCTGCCACGGCTGCTGGACTTGATGACTGAATACGACGTGCAGAAATTCTACCTGTCGCACCTCAACTACAGCGGCCGGGGCAAGCGCAGCCGCAAGCTCGACGCCCTGCAGCAGATGAGCCGCGAAGCAATGACGCTGATTTTCGAGCGGGCCTGGCGCGATGTCGAGCAGGGTCGTGAGAGTGATTTCGTCAGCGGCAACAACGACGCCGATGCAATCGTGCTGCTGCAATGGGTCGCCCGGCGCCTGCCCCAGCACTACACCGCACTGGAGCAGATGCTGCGGGCCTGGGGCGGCAATGCTTCGGGCAGCGGCATCGCCAATATCGACAACACCGGCGAGGTCCATCCCGACACTTATTGGTGGCAGCACTCGGTGGGCAATGTCCGCCAGACCCCGTTCAAGACCCTCTGGCTCGAGCGTCCCGATGCCCTGCTGCTGAAACTGCGTGAGCACCCACGGGCCGTGAGCGGTCGCTGCGGACAATGCCGCTGGCTGGCGATCTGCAACGGCAATACCCGCACCCGTGCCTGGGCCGACGGCGACCTGTGGGGCCAGGACCCGGGCTGCCACCTCAGCGATGAAGAAATTGGTGTGCACGCGATTCCCAGCGTTGGGATTCCCAGCACTGCGTTGCCCTGCGCCCGATAACCCAATGGCGAACCTGATGCCGAACCAAGGAAGTCCCATGCCAGCCCCCCTCGTTTTGCCCGCTGCCCTGCAATCGTTCCTCAGACCGGGGGAAGTCGCCCTGGTCGGCGCCGGTCCCGGTGACCCGGGCCTGCTGACGTTGCGCGCCTGGAGCCTGTTGATGCAGGCCGACGCGGTTGTCTACGACCGCTTGATCAGCCCGCAACTGCTGAGCCTGATCCCGTTGACCTGCGCCCGACATTACGTCGGCAAGGCCGCCGGTTGCCACAGCCTGCCCCAGGCGCAGATCAACGAGCTGCTGGCCGAGCTGGCGGACCAGGGACAACGGGTGGTCCGACTCAAGGGCGGCGACCCATTCATTTTCGGTCGCGGTGCCGAAGAACTGGAGTACTTGCTGGCCCGTGGCATCGATTGCCAAGTGGTGCCCGGCATCACCGCTGCGGCCGGTTGCAGCGCCTACGCCGGCATTCCGCTGACCCATCGCGACCTGGTCAATTCCTGCCGGTTCATCACCGGTCATCTGCAACGCGAAGGCGATTTGAGCCTGCCATGGCAAAGCCTGGCGGATGACAGCCAGACCCTGGTGTTTTACATGGGGCTGTCGAACCTGGGCACCATTGCTGCGCGGCTGATGGAGGCAGGCCTGGCGGCCGACACCCCGGCGGCGTTGATCAGCAACGGCACCCGCCCCGACCAACAGGTGCTGCGTGGCACCCTGCGGCAATTGCCGGGCATGGCGCTGCAATGCTGCGAAGGCCTGCCGACGTTGACGGTGATCGGCAAGGTCGTCGGCCTGTTCGCCCATCAAATGCTGGAGCATCCGGCGCGTCTTCACCCCATCACACAGGCCCTGAAGGTGGCGCTATGAAGCGCTGGTGGCTGCCACTGCTGTGGATCGGCGCGGCCCATGGCGCGGTCACCCGCGACGTGGATCTGCAACTGGCCGAGCGTGACTACCAGCAGCATTGCCAACAATGCCACGGCGTCAATCGTATCGGCGGCACCGGGCCGGCGCTGTTGCCCCAGAGCCTGAGCCGGATCAAGCCCGCCGAAGTCCGCCAGGTAATTGAAAACGGCCGGCCGGCCAGCCAGATGGCGGCGTTCGGCACGGTGCTGGAGCCGGCGCGGATCGACGCCCTGGCGCTGTACTTGCAGCGCCCCCTCGCCGTCGAGCCGACCTGGAATGAGGACGACATTCGCCAGAGCCATCGGCTGCTGGCCGACGTCGCCAGACTGCCCGACACCCCTCAGCACAAGGCCGATCCGCTGAACCTGTTCGTGGTGGTGGAGGCCGGCGATCATCACATCGACGTGGTCGACGGCGATCGCTTCGAGGTCCTCGCACGTTTCGCCTCGCACTTCGCCGTGCATGGCGGGCCGAAGTTTTCGCCGGATGGGCGCTTCGTCTACCTGGCCTCCCGGGACGGCTGGATCAGCCTGTACGACCTGCACAACCTCAAGCTGATCGCCGAGGTACGGGCCGGGCTCAATACCCGTAACCTGGCGGTGAGCAAAGACGGCCGCTGGGTGTTGGTGGGCAACTACCTGCCCGGCAACCTGACGGTGCTCGATGCCCGCGACCTGTCACTGGTCAAGACCCTCCCAACGGTGGGCCGCGACGGGCAAGCTTCGCGGGTCAGCGCGGTCTACACAGCCCCACCGCGCAACAGCTTCATTGTCGCGTTGAAGGACGTCAAAGAAGTTTGGGAACTGTCCACCGGACCGAGCCCGGACTTCGTGCCCAGGCGTATCGAGACCGAGGATGATCTGGACGACTTCTCCTTCTCGCCCGACTACCGCCAATTGCTCGCCACCTCGCGCAAGGCCCAAGGCGGCCAGGTGATCGACCTCGACTCTGGTCGTGTCGTCACCGACATCGCGTTGCCGGGCATGCCGCACCTGGGCTCGGGCACTTATTGGAAGCGCGATGGGCACTGGGTGTTCGCCACGCCCAATATCAGCAAGGGGCTGATTTCGGTGATCGACTTCAACACCTGGAAAGTCATCAAGCAGATCCCCACCCTGGGGCCGGGTTTCTTCCTGCGCAGCCACGTCAACTCGCGCTATGCCTGGACCGACGTGTTCTTCGGCCCGGACAACGATGCCATCCACCTGATCGACAAACAGACCCTGGAAATCGCCCACACCCTGCGCCCGATGCCCGGCAAAACCGCCGCCCACGTCGAATTCACCCGCGACGGCCGATACCTGCTGCTGAGCATCTGGGCCACCGACGGCGCGCTGATCGTCTACGACAGCAACACCCTCCAGGAGATCAAGCGCCTGCCCATGAACAAACCTTCGGGCAAGTACAACGTCGGCAACAAGATCGAATTTGCCGAGGGGACATCGCACTAGCGATAAAAAAACTGTGGGAGCCGAGCCTGCTCGCGATGGCAGCGGCATGGCCAACATCATTGCAAGCTGATCCACCGCTATCGCGAGCAAGCTCGGCTCCCACAGTTTTTGGGTGTACACAGATTCTCTGAACACCTGAGAACCCGTGTGGGAGCGGGCTTGCTCGCGAATGGGGGCGACTCGGTCTACGACCGGTCTACAAACTCAATCGCCCCCGCTCGTCCTCGGTCAACCGCTGCCGGGTCTGTTCATCGAGCGGGCCGGCACCCAATACCTGGACCGGGCTGGCCGGGTCGTAGGCCCGTGGCGCTTCGCGGCTGGCGCCGTCGCGGGACGGGGCCAGTTGTTCCGAGCCGAAGCTCACCACCTGCACGGTGAACACCGACGCCTGGTTCTGCCGCGCCGCATTTTGCTGCTGGCGCGCCACGTCTTCCGCCGCTTGGGTGGCCGAGGACGCCGCCGAACTGGCCGAGGTGATGGCCCCAGTGTTCACCGAAGCCGCCAGCGGTACACCGGAGGATTTGCCCTGGGTCTGGATGTTGGCTGCGTTCACCACGGTCAATGCCGCGATGTTGACGTTGCCCGACACCCGGATCCCCGCCTCGCCCGCATCGATGGTGCCCAGCGGCGCGATCAGGTCGATGTCGCCAGGCGCCACTTCGGCAATCGGGTTGAGCGTGGCGATACCGGCCCCGGTGCTCGGCACTGACGGCGACAGCGTCACGTTGCCCCAGGTGTCATACAAGCGCTTGGGCGGCGTGTAGACCACGGTGGTCTTCGAGCCACGACCGGCGTTGATGTCGCCCTGGGCCGACCAGCCGAGGATCGAGCCACCAAAGGTGGTCATGATCCGGCTCTGCCCCAGCAGAATGCTGTTCTGCGCGTACAACTGGATATCGCCCTCGCCCTGGGTAATGACCCCGGCGGTGGACGGCGGCGCATTACCCTCGATGCCAAATGTCTGCCCGCCACCTGGGGTGAGCATCTGGATAGTGCCACCGAAATCGGTGTGCACCCCCGCCCCGCCGAACATCGTGATATCGCCCTTGTAGGTGATCGCATTGCCCGCCACATCCTTGTCCGGGAACAACAGCGCAATCGCCTCCCGGCCCCGCAGGTAACTGCCCTGGCGCACACCGCCCACTTCGTTGTACTCACGGCCAGCGGCCTTGAGTTCGGCGAAGTACACATCGCGGGCAAACACCCGTTGCTGCTCGGCCGGCAGTGCCGCGAAGTAACTGCGGGCTTGCTCGGTATCGCCGCTGAAGCCGAAGCGTTTCTCCAGCCATTTCACCAGTTCCACCTCGTAGGTCTTGGCGACCTTACCGTCCTGGTTCGCCAGGGGCACACCGGCCAGGGCCTGGTTCGCCGGGTCCAGGTACGCCTTGACGAAGCGCTCGTAATCCGCCCCGTTGAGCCCCGCGCCGGCTTGCAGCACCAGGCTCGCGCCGGGGCGCGCATCCCCTGGCACCACCGCGCCGAGGCTGGTGATGCTGACCTTGTCGTCCATCAGGATATTGCGCCCGGCGGTGATTTCCAGCAGGCCGGGGCCGGCGACGTTGAAGGTGCTGTAGAGGATGTCGCGCCCGGCCGAGACGATGGAGATGTCGGTTGGGTTGTTGTGGATAAAGAGGTTGCCGGTGCTGGTGTAGTTCCCCGCGTCGAAATTATCATTCAGAGACCCGCCCAGCGGTATGCCGCTGCTGACGATGTCTCGCCCAGCCATCATCCGTACAGGTCCGGCGCCTTCGTACGCGATTCGCCCCGGCCATCTGCCTGTAGAGACTGAGGTCATCGACCGTCCAGTGGCGACTGCCAGCAAGTCACCTTCAAGCGCATAGAAGCGAGCAGAATCGACATTGAGGGCCCATTCGCTGGAAGCGCTGCTGGTGTCGAAGGCAAACAGAGGCAATATGTTCGCACTAGGGCGAGCGGGGTTGCCATCGGTTGAGAGATTGCTGGCCTTTATGATGAAACCATCGACGATACCGGCAAAGGCCGGCCGAAACGGTGTGGCCAGGGCTGCGGACGATGCACCGGAGCGACTGACCGACATATCGCCGCCGTAGATGGAATCGCCGGCCATGAATTGCAGCTCACTGTTGATGCCGGGAGCGAGCAGCAGTGCCGGACGATTGTTGCCGTTGTAGCCTGTGTCATACAGTTGCGAGGACTTCCCGTAATAAAGACTGCCACTGGCTGCCACAGCTCTCAGGATGGACGGATAGACGACCGCCAGATCCGTTGCGGTACTGAAGGTAAAAGGCGTCAGGTTACCTCCCGACGACCACAAGTCGACCGCAGTATTGGCCGTCCACAGCGTGAACCAGCTCACGCCCGATCCGTTAGTGTTACCGTCCTTGAAGCGTGAGGCGCTCATCATCGACGCCCGACCCGGGTCGGCGACGTCCGTCACCACAAGGTCGCCTGAAGTCGTCAGATCGAAGGTAGCATCGCCCGGCATGAGGGTCAGGCCGCCGGTCGCAAACCCTCGTGTGGATTTGAAGGAGTCGTAGGCCCGCGTTTCTCCAGGGGACTGTACTGCGACAGCATTGCCGTATTGAAGGTCGATTCGACCGATGGCGCCGCTGTCGATCTGCGCGTGGCCCCGCAGGTTGATGACCGCGCCGTTGAGATGTCCGCTCACGAACAGGCCCTCGGGATTCAAAGCACCACCCACACGCAGATTGAGATCACCACCGCCGGTCAGTTGCAAACTCCCATCGGCACCTACCCGCCCGGTGCTGCCCACGGCAAGAACCAGTCCTTGACTGCGGCGGTTGCTGCGCGGCTCAAGAAGACTGCCCGCCAGTTGATCGAGTATTCCGGCATCGCCGGCCACTTGGACGTTCAGATTCCCCCCGCCCAGCGTACCGAAACCGGTAAAACCAACCATCAGGTCAGCATTGATAGGATCCTGCGCAGCGGTGTAACTACCAAAGTTGATCCACCAGGCGGACGGTTGTGCCCCGGTACCCGTGGCAACTGAGCCGTTGCCTTGGCGCCACAGCCAGTTACCAACGTTGACCGTGTCGTAACCGGTGTCGTATAGGTTGGGCCGCCCATAATTGCTGCTGGAAACATCCATGGCGTTGCCGATCAAGTCACCGCCGACCTTCAGGGTCAGGTTGCCGCCTGAGTCAGGGTACCAAGCGCGATAAACACTGTTGACGCCGCCGTCCACGAATTGCTCGTTTTCGCCTGTATCGTCATTGAGCACTTTACCTTCTGCACCCAGTGCCTTGGGCTGGTTGTATGGATCGCCGGCGTAGGTTGCGTTGGCCGAACTGCCGGCGGTGTAGACCCCATAAAGGGAATCCATTTTCAGATCACCTGCCGATAGCAACTCAAGGTCTGCCGTGCCAGTGCGAATGACACTCCAGCGTTGGCTGCCCGGCTTATATCCGGGGGGACCATCCTCTTCACAGCGAGACGGGTCGTCGATGCACAGATTCGGATCGCCGAACCCAACGAAGTCCACGGGTTGCCCTACCATGCTGGAGTCACCAAAAAACTCCAGCGATCCGGCTTCGGTCCAGACCATATTCGGCACGCCAAATACACCGTAATGACTGTCAGCCAGATGAAGATCGCCACGTGCCGAGGCAGGCTGCACGACCCGGCTGTCCGCCGCCTGTGTATCGGCGCCCGCCACAAGGCGCAACGACCAGGACTGCGAGCCCTCGGCCAACATCGGTGCGATGGCCCAGTTGCTCCCCGCCACTTCCGGACGCAACTGCACCGACTCGACACCGGCCGGCAGCTTGATGTCGGTACCTGAAGGGATTTTCGAACCCACACTCAGTGCCAGGGGACCGCTGAGACGCAGGACGTTGGTCAAGCCGTTGCTCGCGTCCGCAATGCCCGGCAACGCAACGCCTTTAGGCCAGATCAGGCTGCCGATGGTTGCGCTGCTGCCCAGCAGGCTGCCCGCCCCCAGCACTGTTCCCGCCTCAAGGGTCTGAGTCGAAGCCAACAAGGTGCCGGCCGCGAACAACAGGTTACCCGAGGCGTCATGCACCGCCGCGGCCAGCACCGTACCGGCCGGTAGCACCAGTGGTTGATCAAGCGTCGCAGCGACCGGCAGGCGCGTTCCCGCCGCCAAGGTAGCGCCCTTGAGCGGCACGTCAAAGTTGAGCACCGAGCCCGCCGGAAACGCCGTGTCGTCGGCCAGGGTCACGCCGGTACCGGGCACGACGATATCGCCCGCCGCGAAATCAATGCCCGGCAACAGCACCCAGCCCTTGTCGTCGTTGGTGGCCGGCGGCTGGGCAAATCCATCGTTGATGCTGCCGTAGATATTCAGGTCACCTCCGGCCCGCAGCGTCAGCGCCCCCGACTCACCGGAGCCGTACACGGCGGTTTTACGGGTATGCGGATTCACACTGGCATAGCGATAGCCGGACAGGTCCAGGTCACCCCGCACCACCAAGTCACCGTCAGCCGTCGCGCTGACGATCTCCACACCCGGCCGCAAGTGGAACGCATCGGCATATCGAGCGTTGTTCAGACCGGCGAGTTTGCGTTGCATCAAATCGCCGTTGGCCAGCGCCGCGTTGATGAAAGCGATACTGTCCTGATGCTTGCCATCCAGGTACGCCTGGTCGATGACCTGATAAGGGCGACCGCTGGCCGCCGGATCGCTGCCGTAGGCTGCGTCGTTGTACTGCCACGTACCGTTGACGGCAATCGAACGAGCGCCCTGGATATCCAGGCCACCGCTGGCGTCGATGGCAATGTCGCCCTGGGTCGGATTCGAGCCGGCACGCCGCGCATTGAGTTCCAGCGTGCCACGGGCACGACCGTCGTGCTGCCCGGCAGGCGCCGCGGTGCCATGTCGCAGATCGATACGTGCACCGTCGGCCAAGGTCAGCACACCGCCGCGGGAAGTCAGATCAACGATGGCCCGGTTCGGTGAATCGATGATCTTGCCGTAGCTGTCCACCCGCAGACGGCTGCCGTGGGCATCGAGCACCGCGTTGCTGCCCAGGGTCAGGGAGCGCCCGGCCGCGAGCCGGATGCTGCCGACCCGCTCGCCGCTGGCGTCCACTTTGCCGTTGACCAGCAGGCTGCCATTGTCCAAGGAAACGCTGATGGACGAGGCTTTGAGTTCGTTACCGATCACCAAGTCGCCCTGTTTGAGCTGGAAGCTGCGGGACCCGAACACCTGCCCGTCGTTCAACCGTTGGTTCAACGCCGCAAACTGCTCGCTGAGGCTACCGCTACCGCCCAGGCGCTGGGCCTGGATTTCCACGCCGCCGGCCAGGTACGGCATGGCGGTGCCTCCGGCGTCATATTCGCCCGTGCTGCTGCCGAGAATCCGCCCCTGCAAATCAACGATCCCGGCCGCCTCGTCCAGAGCCACCGCACTGAGCCGACCGGCCTGGTTGTGTCGGGCCGAGACGTCGATGCTTGAACCATCCGCCTGGCGGATGTTGCCGCTCTGGCTTTGCAGGATCACCTCGCCACCGGCGCTGTAGCGTGTCACATCGTTGAAGGTGACGGTGCGGCCCGCCACGTCGATCAGCGCCTCATCGGCCAGGGTCAGGTCATCCGTCGCGCTCAGGGTCAGCTTGCCGCTGGGCAGCATCACCGCGCTGGCAAGGTTGAGGCTCGCGCCTTTGATGGACAACTCGCCCCCAAGCCCGGAGACGCTGCCCGGCTTAGCGCTTGTGCCCGCTACGTTGACCGCCCCGCCCGCGGTGATGCGGTTGACCGAACCGGCTTCACCGGTCAGCAACGGGGTGAGGATATTCAGGTTGCCGCCGCTGTAGGCGTAGCCCGTTTTCGCGTCATAGGCACCCTGGCTTTGATACACCGCCAGGCTGCCTTTGTGGTTGGCCGTCAGGCGCTCGCTGGCACTGAGGTTGACGTTGGCGAATCCCAGTGCGAGACGGTCCAGGGTGGTGACCGAGCTAGGTTGGGCGAAGTCACCGTAGCCGAATTCGATGCGCTGGGCCTGGATGTCCAGGCGACCGGTGCCGGTACCGGCACCGCCGGCAATCACCGAACCCGGTGCGCCAACGGCACCGTTCCAGATCAGGTTGGCGGTGCGAATGGTCGCCACGTCATTGGCGCTGCCGGCGCCATAAATGGCCGGGGTGCTGAGCATCAGGTTATTCAGGCGCGACTTGCCTGTGGTCGGGTCAAAGGTGTCGAGACTGACGGTGCCGTAGAAATTCAGCGCCTGACTGGCCGACAGTTCGAGGGTTTCCAGGGCTGGGGCACCGTACTCGGTGTCCCCGCGCAACAGGCGATCGAGCACGGTCTGGCTCAGGGTCAGACCGGCAGGCAGTACCTGGCGCGTCGCCGCGTTGCTCAGGGCCTGGGCGGTGCCGACGTTGATGTTGCTCAGGGCCAGAGTCAGGTGACGGGTGCCGTAACGCACCTGGTCGTCCAACTCCAGGCTGCTGCCGGACGCAGCAACGATGCTGCCTTCGGAGTGAATTCGGGTCACGCCGCTGCACGGCGTCAGGCTGCACCCGCCGATGTTGACCGTGCCGGTGGTGCCTGACAGAGGGGCCAATACATTGAGCAAGCCATTGGAGGCGGCCAGCAAGCTATAGTTTTGGAACTTCACATTGAGGTTATAGATAAAACCATCACGGGCATCGTAAGCGGCCTTGCCCCGTCCGATGGTGTTGATGGCGGCGCCTTGTTCCACCAACAGTTCGCCGCCGTCGGCCAGGAGGAATACCTCAGGCGCCGACAGGGTCGCACCTTCACGCAGTGCGACACTACGGGACACGTTTTGCGGCGTGATGTAGTTGCCACCTTGGCCATAGAGCACCGAAAACTGGCCGCCGATCACTTGCCGTGAGGCATTCAATGCATTGAGGCTTTCGGCGTTGAGGGTCACGCCCTCGAAGCCGTCCGTGGCCCCGCGCCCTTCGGCGACCACCTCCAGCGCGGTACCATTGCTGGCGACCACCGCGACGGTGCCGCCGTATCCCCCGGTCTGAGGCGCGAACTTGCCGATGCCCTTGAAGGAGAACGCCTGATCCCCCGCGCCCTTGGCCAGGTTCAACTTCAACGTCTTGGCGTCCACTGGCAACAAAGCCCTGGGGACACCCAGCCGTGCGGCATCGGCCACGGCAAACTGGGCATAGCTGGTTTCGTTGTACTGCGAGTAACGACGCAGCACATCGCCAGACGTCAGAATGAGCTGGCTGGCAATGCTGTTGCGCTGCCCGGTATTGGCCACCGACAGCACCCCGGCGGCGGTCCACGAACCGTTGCGCATCTGTTGCGCGCCGGTTGTAACGCCTTGCCCCGCCAAGCCATTGACCTCGACTCGAAACGCCCCCGGCAGCAAAGCATAGGTGGACGGCATCAGGGTATAGGTACCGGCAGCCAGCCCAGGCACACCGGCACCTATGGTGATTTGCTGACCGACCCTAGGGTCCACCGCACCGCCCTCGGAGGCGACCGGCGCATACTGGCTCTGGTTGCCCGGCACGATGGCGTAGACCGGGTTGCTGGACAATCCCGGCAAGGTGAAACCGCCGTTCGCGCCGATTTGTACCAGCGGGTTGAAGCGAGCATCGGTGGAACCGCCTCGGCCAGAGATAAAACCGGCGCCGAGCAATTCACCACCACCCGAAAGATCGAGCACCGAGCCTTCCTGGGCCGCCACCGACTTGCCGCCGAGAATCACGCCGATATTCAGGTCACCATTGCCGGCAGTCGCTCCTTGCCCTAGCAACACAACCTTCTTTCCAGCGTACTGATAGCTCTGCCCATCGACAGTGCCACCATAAGGCAGCACCAACCCCAGGCCGCTGACCGAGGTCAGGCTGCCCGGCAACAAGTCTACTCGAGCCGATACACCCGCCAAGCTGTTGTTTGTACCGATTTCAAGCAACCCCAAAGGTGCACGGACAACACCACCTTGTTCGATCTTGGCGCTACCCAGTTGCAAGCGACCGAACACCGAATAAGGCACTTGAGGTGCTACCTGTGTGGTGCGTCCGATGACCAGGCTACGCGCCGGATCATAGAGAATCATGCCGCTACCGGGTTCAGTGCCCCAGCCATATCCTGCCAATATCCGTGCGCCGACCCCGGTCGCGGGATACAACTGCGCCGCTTGCAAGATCATGTCCGAAGGGGTCAGCAATTGGGTAGTGAAGCCTTCAGGCATACCGCCGCCAGAGAACCCGGCCAGGAATCGTAAATCACCCCGACTGCTTAGCTGGACCCGGTCGAAACCGGCGCGCTCCAGCTCGACGGTAGTACCGTCGGCCTGCCTCAGCGTGCCTTTGCCGCTAAATATCACACTACCCTGTACATCCAGCAGGTCTGCGTTAACGGAAAACACTGCCTTGTTTGCCAACAGCGACACACCGCCGCCCTCGACTGCGGGCCGAGTATACCCGTCCATATTCGGTCGCGCGGCCGCAGGCCCGGACAGCAGCACATGGGAGGCATTGAGTTGGACCCGGGTATTGGCTGGCGCATTTGCACTCGGCCCAAAGCTGCGGGCATACAGACTCAGGCTTTGGCCGAGAGACAGTGACACGTCGCCATCGGCGCTCAACAGGCCATTGCTCAACAAGGCAAGGCTGTCGAAGCCGCCCGACTGGACCTGGTCCACGCCCAACCGACCGTGACCGTAGACAAGTGAATCCGCTGAGGTTTCGGCTGAGTCGCCCAGTAGGGTCGCCTGGGCGTTTTGCCCCAGCACCAGCTCACGCACTTGCAAGACCCGATCACTGACCGCATCGTTGCGGTAATAGGGCGTTTCCAGGGCTACTGACAAACTGCCGCCTGCCGCCCCTGTGCCACCCGAACGAGCGCTGAAGTCGCCGTCCAGGTACAAACCATTGGCCGATGCCAGGGAAATACTGCCTCCATTACTCGCCACCGACGTACGTCCCTGGCCGGGAATGTCCAGTACGGCCTGGCTGCCATCCGCTTGCAGACGCGCACCGTCGCGCACCACCACAAACAGTTCGGATGCGGAAGCAGAACCTTTCGCGGCATCGATCTGGCCGCCGATGACAATCTGGCCGCCGTCGCGCACCAGGCCGTAGGTCTGGCCGCGCATATCCTGGGCAGTCACGGCGCGACTGGAGACGTCGATCAGCGCCTGTTCGCCGAGCCAAATGGAACGACCGTGGCCCTGGGCATTGACCCCTTCGCCGTCCGCACCCGTGACGCTCAACTCGGTGAGACTGACCCGCCCACCCCACGCATTAAGGGTGCCGTTGGCAGTCAGTTGACCAATGCTGCGCACATCGATGCCCTGCCCCGGATCGACGCTGATCACGCTACCCTTGCCCAGGTTCAACACCGTGCTCGCCATGTCGGCGGCGCTGGAGTTCGCGGTACCGGCAGTGAGGCTCAGGCTCGCGCCGCGACGCTGGGTGAGGACGCCTTTGATCGCATCTTCCTGGTACAGCTCCGGCGTCCAGCGCTGCAAAGCCTCGGCCGGCTCTGCATCGCTGCCGGTGCTCAACGCCTGCTCGCCAAAACGGTACACCGGCATCGTCACATCGACTCGGGTGCCTTCGGCCACCGTCAGGCCTTCGTTGCCGGTGATGTCATAGGCCGAGAAGCCCTTGTCGAAGAAGTCACCGCCCAGTTGCAGGGTGCCCGGTTCAAGCGGCGAGTCGCTGTTGCCAATCAGCACTTTATTGGCCGCCAGCTTCAAGGTCCCGCCACCGCTCACTCCGGTCCCGCGCAGCTCACCACCCAGGCTCAAGTCGCCGCTGTCTGACGACGTACTGGTAATCGCCGTCAGAGTCAGGTCCCCGCCCTTACCACCGCGGGTCTTGCCATCGGCCATGACCGCGGCGCCGGAGCTGACGTCAATCAGGCTGCCCTGGCGCACATCTATGTTGTCGCTGCGCACGGACACGGCACCGCCGTTGATAAACGGCAGGTTCTGGTGATCGTTGCCTTCAAGCAGCAGGTTGCTCCACCGGCCAGCGGTGTTCAACGTCACGCCCTCGCCCAACGTGACCACCGCACGCTGACCTGTGGCGGGCGAAAGCACGACGTCTCCCATCTGGAAATTGTCGATTCTGACCTGTTTAAGCACGTTACCCAAGGCAATGCGACCGCTGCGGGCCGTCAGGTCGGCATTCACCTCGACCTGCGGTGCATAAAGCGTGATGTCGCCGCCATCGGTGACCTTGAGTGCCCCCTCGACCTTGATGCCCTCAAGCGCCGCGACCTTGACCGCGCCGAGTTGGAAGCCGTTGAGCAGATCGTTATCCAGAACCAGTTTGCCTTGCCGATCAGTGCCGACCACCGAGGTCAGGTCCAGGCCCGCGGCAATCTTGTCGGCCACCTTACCGACGGTGACCTGATCGAGCGTGGGGTTCAGGCCGCTATTGATCACACCACTGGTCTTGTCATAGATCGGCGTGTAACTGCCCACCCACAACTGCGCCCGTCGGGCCACAGCGTTTTGCGATTGCTGGTAACCGTCGAGGTTGAGGTTCGGCGCCTGGGTCTGGCGTTCGCCCTGGTAGACCTCGCCGACGATCTGGCCTTCCAGCACCGCGTTGCGGGTCGACACCACCAGCTTGCCGGCATCGCGACCGACTGTGTAACCCGCTTCGAAACGCTCGCGCGGGGCAATCAGCGGGTTGTAGTAGTAATCGGTCTGGCCCCAGCGTTGGCTGTGGTCTTCGTAGCCCTTGTAGATGCCGGTGTAGAGGATGTCCCCCGGCGCCTTGGACAATTCATACAAGCGCCCATTGGGGCCCTTGAGCCAGGACTGACGCAGGTAGCCGCTCTGCACATCCAGGGTGCCGCCGGACAGGTTCAACTGCGCCGCCTGTTGGGTCACCACGTCGTTGCCGGTGAACGTCAGGGTGCCGCCTTGAGCAGCCCATTCACCGGCGCTGTGGCCTCGGGTCCCCAAATAACCGCCGACTTCCAACAGCCCACCCGCCGTGTACCAACGGTCAGTGGCGTAGCCGTTGGTGCCCGCCGGGACGTAGATCAAGTCACGCACGTCCACCCAGACATCGTTGTTGGTCAGCTTGCCGCCCTCGCGGTTGACCGGAGCATCACGCTGTTCGTTGCCCTGCACGTTGACCTTGATGGAGTTGGATTCCATCGCCACCTTGACGCCGATGGCGCCGGACACATCGATCACCGCACCATCGCGCACCAGGCTGCGACCGGCGGCGCTGACCGCGACCTGGCCGCCGGTGGCCAGGGTAATGGAGCCGTTCTGGAAGTCGACGCTGCCGCCACTGACGATCTCGACCCGGGACTGGTCGCTGCGGTCGACCACGCTGCTGAGGTTGTTGAACTGACCGGTGATCAGGTTGTTCGGCGTGCCGTCCAGGCCAGCCGGTCCGGCATTGCGCTGGCTGTCCAGGGCGCTGCCGCCCGCAGCGTCGAGAAGCACTGCGGTGGCGCTGCCCTGCCCCAGGGTCACGCTGCCGGTGCTGTCGCTGAAAGCGTTGAGCAGGTGCACCGTGCCGCGGGTGTCCACCGAACTGCTCGCCACCGCCACGCCGTTCTGCTGCACATTGTGCCCAGTGAGGGTGATGTCGCCGGTGCTGGCCTGGATCAGGCCGCTGTTGATCACCGTGCCGGCGCTGCTGCCCGGTTTGAGGGATGTCGCGACCTCGTTGCCACGGGTGGTGGAGCGCAGGTTGCCGCTGGTGCCCTGGCCGCGCCGGATGTAGAAGTTGTCGCCCGCCGCCAGGGTGGTCTGGCCCTTGGCGGTGATGATGGAACCGGCGTTCTCCACTTCGGAACCTAGCAGCAAGGCATAACCACCACCGGCCGTGGAGGTGGCAGCTCGATGGGTTTCGATCAGCGCGCCCTGCTGCACTTCGACCTTGCCCGCTGCGTCGGTGAAGGTCGGTTGGCTGCCGATGGCATCGACGTACAAGCCGCGCTTGCTGAATTGCTCATCGCTGATGTTGGCCGCCACCGCCGCCAGGTTGCGCACGTTGACCTGGCTGCTGCCGCTGAAAATGATGCCGTTGCGGTTGATCAGCATCACCGTGCCGTTGCCCTTGATCTGGCCCTGGATCTGGCTTGGTCGCGCTTGAGGGTCGTTGACTCG
Organism: Pseudomonas viciae; assembly: GCF_004786035.1. Taxonomy (NCBI): domain Bacteria; kingdom Pseudomonadati; phylum Pseudomonadota; class Gammaproteobacteria; order Pseudomonadales; family Pseudomonadaceae; genus Pseudomonas; species Pseudomonas viciae. The sequence goes on along the minus strand of NZ_CP035088.1, from coordinate 2,818,765 downwards.
GTTGAGCACGGCCCAGTTCGACTGCTGCTGGAAATCCACCGTGGTATTGCGCCCGACGTTGAAGGTTTCCCAGTTGAGAATCGCCTTGTCGGCGGTCTGCTCGATCGTCACCGTGGTCTTGCCGCCGGACTGAGTCTGCTTCGGGCCCTTGGCGTTGAGCCAGCCCTGGGTCAGGCTGTTATCGACCTTGAGCCCACCCTCGCCCAGCCCGTCGGGCACAGTCTGCACCTGCCCGAACGCGGCTTGCCGCCCCGCTGCCTGGGCGGCTTGCTGGGCCGCGATAGCAGCCACGGTGTTGTTGAGATTGGTCAACGAACGCTGCAACTGCGCGTTAGCCCGTTGCTGCTGCGCCAAGGGCGGCGGCATGCCTGGCTGCGCGGTCGTAGGCCGCGTCGCGCCACCGGCCTGGGTCGCCCCCTTGGCGGCAAACCAGGCCGAACTGAACGCCGTCGCTGCGTGGGCATTGCCGGCCACCATCAGCAGCGCAATGGCCTGGGCCAACGGCTTGAGCCGCAGCATCGACAACTCGCTGTCGCGACGTGGAGCGTTCAGGTTCGTCTGGGGTTTGCAGCGCAGCATCCTACTCATCCTTTCGGTTTGCTCTAAGGGGACACAACGCAGTGCTGTCAGGCTGCCAGCGTTGGTTATAGGGGATAGGCGGTTACAGGGGGACGGGACCGAACGGTTGTCATGAAAATTTCATGTGGCTGTGTTGGTCGCGGCGCCAGAGCAAAAAATCAGCAACGGCTTGCGCCGTTGCTGATGGTGTAGTGGGTGCACCCGACATGGGTTTACAGAGGGCGACCGATGCCATTGCAGACGTTAGGGTTGCCGACACTTAGACCATTGCTAGCGGTCAGGAAGCTGGAACGAATAAAGGTTTTCAAACGGGCTGACAGTGGCAAGAGGCGATTGGCGATGATAGCGGAGTCATTGTTGTTTACGGCCAATGCACCATAGTGACGAGTGAGGAAACCTCGCACTTGTGCGCTCTGCGAAGGGTCGGTGTAGCACTGGCTCAGGATCAGATTTGTAAAGCCCAAAATCGGATAACCGGTGGTTGGGTACGCCACGACGCTTGGGTCGTTAGGGTTGGTGGTTGCGGCGAACACCGGAACCCAGGCATTAGGGTTGGCGCGATTGTAGGCGGCAGGTACGTCAATGTTCGCGATCGCAGCCGAAATATTCGCTGGTGCTGGAGAAACACCAGCAACCCGCGCCACTTTTGTGGCGTCGTCCAGACCGGCCAGCGCGGACGCTGCATAGGCGGGGCTCATGTAGGTGATACGACCTTGAGCCGCATTCACCGCACTCATGACACCTGAACTACCGTTTGCTGATATTGCACCGACCGGAAGGCCGCCACTATAGGTGGAGGCAAAGTTGGTGGTGACGGCAAAGGTGCCGGTTTCAGCGCACTTGGCATTCAGGAAACGGGTAAACAGCTCCGTAGTACCACTGGAACCTTGGGGGTAAACGACGGTAATGGCACCGGTACGGCCGGCCCCGATGATCTGGCTCCAGTCAGTAAGCCGTCCAGAGAAGATGCCGCACAGTTGATTCACGCTCAAATCGACGTTAGCGGTCCCTGCTTTATTGAAAGGAATGGCAACCGACGTGGCCGCCGACGGTATCTGAATCAATGGCCCCCAGGTCGCACCGTGAACGCTGACGTAGGTACTCAGTTCGGTAGCGGTGAGCTTCGAGTCGCTGGCAGCCCAATGCACATTTTTACTGGTATCGCCCGGTACGAACCGAGAGTAATCGTTGTTCAGGAACGCTACCTTGCCTGCTCCACTGCCCACACCGATGTAAGGAGCAAAACCGGTGGTCAATACGCCGGACGTTTGGTAAAGCGGCTGAGGCAAAGTAGCGCCACCGCCATTGACATCTGCCAGTGCAAACGGCGCACATATAGCGCCGCACAACAATGCAACGGTCTTGGGAAATTGGTTGAACATGACAAGACTCCTGTCTTGGAATGCTGCCCCAGGCCCGAGTAAACCGAGCTGTAAGCGCAGCTGAAGGGTGTGAAACGACCACCGTTAACTACAAAGAAATCAGCAACGGCTTGCGCCGTTGCTGATCAGTGTTGCGTGTCGCTCGAACGCGGTGTTACAGCGGACGACCGATGCCGTTGCAGACGTTGGTGTTGCCGATGCTAAGGGTGTTGGTTGCGGTCACGAAGCTGCCACGGATGGCGGTCTTCCAGGCCGCTGGGAGCGGTACGAAGCGGTTGGCGGTGATTGCTGCGTCGTTGTTGTTCGCTGCCGTGGCGTTGTAGTGGCGGGTGAAGAAGTCTCGCACCTGCGTGGTTTGCGCAGCGTTGGCATAGCACTGGCTGAAGATCAGGTTGGTGAAGCCCAGGATCGGATAACCGGTGGTTGGGTAAGCCACGACGCTTGGATCGTTAGGGTTAGTGGTTGCGGCGAACACCGGCACCCAGGCGTTCGGATTGGCGCGGTTGGCGGCGGCTGGTACTGAAACAGCAGCGATGGCAGTCGATACGTTGGCTGGGGCAGGGGAAACACCGGCAACGCGAGCAACCTTGGTGGCGTCATCCAGACCGGCCAAGGTGGTGGCGGCGTAGTCCGGGCTCATGTAGGTGATACGACCCTGGGCAGCGTTCACAGCAGTCATCACAGCCTGGCTGCCAGTGGCGGAAACGGCACCGGATGGCAGACCGCCGCTGAAGCTGGAGGCGAAGTTGGTGGTGATTGCGAACTTGGCGCTGTTAGGTTCAGCGCACTTGGCGTTCAGGAAACGAGTGAACAGCTCAGTGGTACCGCTGCTCTCAGCACGATAAACCACGGTAATTGCGCCGGTACGGCCCGAGCCGGTGATCTGGCTCCAGTCGTTCAGACGGCCGGAGAACACGCCACACAACTGGTCAACGCTCAAGTTGACGTTAGCAGTGCCGGTCTTGTTGAAGGGAATGGCAACCGAAGTGGCGACCGAAGGCACCTGGATCAATGGACCCCAAGCGGCACCGTGGTTGGCAACGTAGCCATCCAGCTCAGCCTGGCTGAGCTTCGAATCACTACCCGCCCAGTGCACGTTTTTGCTGGTGTTGCCAGCCACGAACTTGGTGTAGTCGTTGTTCAGGAAAGCAGCCTTGCCAGCACCGCTGCCCACACCGATGTAAGGGGCGAAACCGGCAGTCAGTACGCCGGAAGTCTGGTACAGCGGCTGAGGCAAGGTGGCACCACCGCCATTGACATCAGCCATGGCGGCCTGAGCGGCGCAGAGGCCGGCGAGGGTCAGGGATACCGCGAGAACGTTGCGCTTAAACATGAAGAATCTCCTTTCATCGTGTTCGTACGTAGGTTGGGTGACGCGTGCTTGCCGTCATGGCGCTCGGTCCTGTGCCGATGGCGGTGGGGTGAGGCCATGGGTTAGAAATTCGCAGTTTCCGGTGACAGATAAAGGAAAAAACCTCGGGAGCTGAGGGCTGTTTTTTGGCTTTTTTCCTCGGGTGTTCGAGGGCTCTGGAGCGGGGTTTCGACTGGGTCTGGCGGCGCTGTTGCGCAGGGTGGGCGTGGGGATGGCGGCAGGTGGTTGTCGGGCGAAGAAAGATGACAGAACGAGGAACCCGAGTTTGGTGCTGGCAAGGGTCGGGAGGTGTCGCGGCAGCGCAAAAATAACTGATTGTTTTTGTGACGAGGGAGCTTGCTCCCTCGCCACAAGGGTGGTGTTCACCAGAAAGTGCTCGGTTTACTGGACCAACTGGTTGATCTCGATAATCGGCAACAACACCGCCATGACGATCACCAGCACCACGCCGCCCATGATCACGATCATCAGCGGTTCCAGCAGTGCGGTCATGCCCATGGCCCGGCGTTCGATGTCGCGGGACAGGGTTTGCGCGGCGCGTTCGAGCATCGGTGGCAGGCAGCCAGTTTTCTCGCCACTGGCGATCAGGTGGATCAGCACCGGCGGGAAGACTTTTTCCACCCGCAACGCTGCGGCCAGGTTGACCCCTTCGCGGACCTTGGCCGTGGCATCGCTGACACTCAGGCTCAGCCGGTCGTTGGACAGGGTCTGGCGCGCCGCCTCCAGGGCCCGCAGCAACGGCACCCCGGCGCCGCCGAGAATCGCCAGGGTCGAGGCAAAGCGCGCGGTGTTGAGGCCCAGCACGAAGCGTCCGATCAGCGGCAGGCGCAGCACCCGCGCATGCCAGTTCAACCGCGCTGCCGGGTTGCGCAAGTACATGCGCCAACTCCAGAACCCACCGGCCAGCACGCCAAAACACAACCAGCCCCAGGCACGGATGAAGTCACTGGCGGTGAGCATCGCCACGGTCAGCCCGGGCAAGTCCTGCCGGGCCTGGGAGAACGCGCTGACCACCTGTGGCACCACATAGCTGAGGAGGAAAATCACAATAGCGATCGACACCAGCCCCACTACACCCGGATAGATAAACGCGGTAAGGATCTTGCCCCGCAGGTTGTTGCGCTCTTCGATGTAATCCGCCAGCCGCTCCATCACCTGGGCCAGGTCGCCGGACTCCTCGCCGGCGGCAATCAGCGCCCGGTAGATTTCCGGGAAGTCCCGTGGCCGCGCGGCCAGGGCTTCGGCCAGGCGCATGCCGCCGCGCACGTCGGCGCGCACTGCGCTGAGGGTCTGGGCGATGTGCTTGCGTTCGGCCTGCTCCACCGTGGCGCTTAATGCTGCCTCCAATGGCAGGCTCGCCCCCAACAGGCTCGCCAGTTGTCGGGTGGCCCAGGCCAAGTCGTTGTCCGAGAGTTTGGCGCTGAACAAGCCACCGCCATTGGCCTGCGTGGTATTGCGTTCGACCTGCACCTGCAACGCCGTCAGGCCGCGGCTGCGCAGCAGGTTGAAGGCCGCCCCCTGGCTGTCGGCTTCCAGGTGCCCGACCTCGATTTTTCCGGTGGCGTCAGCGGCCTCGAAACGGTAGCGATTCATCAGGCGTCCCGTGTCACGCGCAAGATTTCTTCAGGGGCGGTGGCGCCGCTGCGAACCCAACGTTCACCATCCTCGCGCATGCTGAACATGCCAGCCTGGCGGGCGGCCGCACGCAGCGCCTGCTCCCCTGCCCCTTGGTGGATGAGCGTGCGGATGTCATCGTCGATGCAGAACAACTCATGAATACCGGTGCGGCCGCTGTAGCCGGTCTGGTTACAGGTCGGGCAACCCACCGGGCGCCAGGTGCCGGGCGCTGCCGGATCGGCTTGTTTGCACTGCGGGCACAGCCTGCGCACCAGACGCTGGGCGAGCACGCCAAGCATCGACGAGGCCAGCAGGAACGGCTCGACGCCCATGTCGATCAGACGATTGACGGCCGACACCGCGTCATTGGTGTGCAACGTGGCCAGCACCAGGTGACCGGTGAGGGAGGCCTGCACGGCGATTTGTGCGGTCTCCAGATCGCGGATTTCACCGATCATGATGATGTCCGGGTCCTGGCGCAGGATCGCCCGCAAGGCCAGGGCGAAGGTCATGTCGATCTTGGCGTTGACCTGGATCTGGCTGATGCCCGGCAGGTCGTATTCCACTGGATCTTCCACGGTGAGGATGTTGTGGACACTGGCGTCCAGACGAGCCAGGGCGGCGTAGAGGCTGGTGGTCTTGCCACTGCCGGTGGGGCCGGTGACCAGCACGATGCCGTGGGGCTGACGGATCAGGTGATCGAGCTTGCCCAGCACGTCCGGGTCCATCCCCAACGTTTCCAGTTGCAGGCGTCCAGCTTGCTTGTCCAGCAACCGCATCACCACCCGTTCGCCATGGCCGGTGGGCACCGTCGAGACACGGATGTCGATCGGTCGCCCGGCCACGCGCAAGGCGATGCGCCCGTCCTGGGGCAGGCGTTTTTCGGCGATGTCGAGCTGGGCCATGATCTTGATCCGCGACACCAGCGCGCCGTGCAGGGCCTTGCGTGGCGAAACCACGTCGCGCAGGGTGCCGTCGACCCGGTAGCGCACCACCGAATGGCTTTCGTAGGGCTCGATGTGAATGTCGCTGGCCTCGTCCCGTGCGGCCTGGGTCAGCAAGGCGTTGATCATGCGGATTACCGGCGCGCCGTCCTGGGTATCCAGTAGGTCGGTGATCTCGGGTATGTCCTGCATCAGCCGGTCGAGGTCCACCTCGTTCTCCGCCGCGCCCACCACGGCGGCGGCGCTGCCGGTGTCGGCGTAGGCCGTATTGAGCAACCCATCGAGTTCCTCGTCACGCACCCGCTCCAGGCGTACCTCGCCGAACTGGCGACGTACTTCACTGATGGACCAGCCCGGCGTGGACGGACACACCATCAACACCGCGCCGTCGTCGGACTGACGCAGTACCAGGCGCTGGGCCTTGGCCCAGGCGTATGGGAGGGTGTTCATGCTGACACCTCAGACCCAAGAAACACACATGTCCCCTGTGGGAGCGAGCTTGCTCGCAATAGCGGCGTGTCAGTTTGCATGAATGTTGACTGGGCTGCCGTCATCGCGAGCAAGCTCGCTCCCACAGGATGAGTGTTCATCAGCGAGCGCCTCCTTCGATCGGCACTGCCTTGATCACCGCCCTCGGCGTTTGCAAGCCAACCGGCGCCGCCCCCGGAATCGCCCGGGCCGAGGCCGGCAGTTGCGGCGCCTGCATGTCCGGCATGGCCCAACTGCGATCCGGTTGCAGCAGGCCTTGGGCGCGGCGCATGAAGTCGTAGCGGTTGAGGGTGATGCCGCGTCCCGCCGCCGTGTCGCGGATGATGTACGGCCGCAGGAACACCATCAGGTTGGTCTTGGTGATCTGCCGCCGCTCGTTGCGAAACAGCGCACCGACACCGGGGATGGTCGACAGCCACGGCACCGCGTCATTGCTCTGGCTGTAGCCATCCTGCAGCAACCCACCGAGGACCATGATCTGCCCGTCGTCCAACAGGATGCTGGTGTCGATGGCGCGCTTGTTGGTGACAATCCCGGTGGTGCTCGAAGCGCGGTTGTCGACGCTGCTGACCTCTTGATAGATATCGAGCTTGACCGTGCCGCCCTCGGAAATTTGCGGCCGGACATTGAGCTTCAAGCCGACCTCTTCGCGGGTCACGGTCTGGAACGGGTTGTTGCTGGTGCCACCGCCACCGGTGACATAGCTGCCGCTGACAAACGGAATGGTCTGGCCGACAAAAATGCTCGCCGCTTCGTTGTCCAGGGTCAGTAGGTTCGGCGTCGACAACACATTGGTGCCGCCCTTGCTCTTCAACGCCCGGGCCAGGACCTTGAGGTCGAGGATCTTGCCGATGCCGGGAATGTCCACCGTGCCATTGACCACGCCGAGGTTCAGGCCCTGGGGCAGCACGTCGATGCTGGTCTTGCCATTGAGGTTGAGCCCCGTGCCGCCGAGATTGACCCCACCGATCACGCCGCTGCCGCCCAGGTTGCCGCTCTGCCATTGCACGCCGAACTCGCTGGCGTCGTCCTCGCCGACCTCGACGATCAAGCTCTCGATCACCACTTGGGCGCGGCGCTGGTCCAGCAGGTCGATGACTTCGCGCAGGTTGCGGTACAGCGGGTCCGGCGCGGAGATCAGCAAGGTGTTGGTGGTGGCGTCGGCCTGGATGGTCACGCCGCCAGCGCTGAAGGCGGTGTTCTGCTCGTTCTGCGTCGAGGCGGAAGTCTGCCCGCCGCTGCCCTGGGCGTAGCCGTTGCCGGTGGTCGAAGCACTGCCGCTGGTGGTGCTACTGCTGCCATCGCCGCCGCTGCCCTGCCCACTCTGGCCGCTGGTGCTGGCGCCCATGCCGCTGAGCACCGAACGGGCGTTGTCGCTGCCCTCGCCTTCGCTTTCCCCAGTGAGCAAACCGCGCAGGGACTGGGCCAGTTTGCCGGCCTGGGCATTGCGCAAGTACACCACGTGCAGGTTGCTCGGATTGTTCTGGGCGTTGTCGAGCTTGTAGATCAGGTTGCGCGCCAGCTCGGTGCGCTCGGGACTGCCGGCGCGGATGATGATGGAATTGGAACGCGGGTCACCGATCACGTTGATTTTCTGGGTCTGGTCGCCGCCCTGGGTTTCCAGCAAGTCGGAAACCATCTGCGCGATGTCCACGGCGATGCCGTTGTGGATCGGCACCACATCGGTGTCGATGGCGCTGGGGGTATCGATGCCTTCGATGAGCTGCGCCACCCGTGACAGGTTCTCGGCATAGTCGGTGACGACAATGGTGTTGTTGCCCGGGTAGGCGTTGATCGGGTTGTTCGGCGACACGATCGGGCGCAGCACCGGGATCAGGTTCACCGCGTTTTCGTATTGCAAGCGGAAAGTGCGGGTCAGCATGCCGTTGCCGGCCGGTTTATCGGCGCTGTAGATCGGCCCGCCCAGCAGCTTGGCATCGGCCTCCGGCACCACCTGGGCCACGCCGCCAACGTCCACCACGCTGAAGCCTTGCATGCGCAGCGCGGCCAGCAGCATGTCGTAGGCCTGATGAGCCGGCACCTGGCCTTCGGACACCAGCGTCAGGTTGCCCTTGACCCGAGGGTCCACCAGAAACTGTTGGCCGGTGGAGCGGGACAAGGCCCGCACCACAGCCTGAATGTCGGCCTCGACAAAATTCAGGGTCACCGGTTGATCACCCAGCGGATTGCTCGCCGAAGGACTGGCGCGAGGCGCGCGGGCCCGGGCGGTGAGATCGACCTGATGCCGCACCGCAGGTTTCTGTTCACGCAAGTCCTGGGCCCGTTGACGATCCAATAGCGCGTCGCCGCTGCGCTGGGTACTGCCCAACGGGATGCCCAGCTCACTGTCCACCAACAACGGTGGCTGCGACGCTGGCGGCGTGCTGTTGCACGCGCTCAATGCAAGCAACAGCAACGGCGCGGCCTTGCGCCAATGACGTGGGTAGCTGGCACCCTTCATGAAGCTTCCTTAGCGCCTGGCGCCTGATTCATGCGAACGGTTCCGGACAGTGTGCCGGCGGTAATGTCAGTGTTTTCGGCGTTGCCAGAGGTGGCCGTGGCCGACCGTTGCAAACGGGCCTCGATCACTTCCAGGGAAAATTGTGCCGGGCTGCTCAACAGCCAGCCGATCACCCCGTCGGCCGGGGCGTCGGTGAAGGTCAGCTGCCAGGCGTTGGGGGTCTCGGCGCCTGGCGCCTGCAATTGGTAATGCGCATTCAGGCCACTGGCGTCGAGGGCCTGGCGCAGGGCTGCTTCAAGAGGTTGGCCCTGCGCCGGGCCGCCGATGTCGCGCAGCAGCACTTCCAGGGCTTCGGTCTGCGAGCGCAGCTTCGGGGTTTCGGTCTGCCAATAAGCGATGGTCTTGAGCGGCGGCTCGATCAGCGCCAGCCAGACCAGGCAACCGCCCAGTACCAACGCCGCCAGGGCCACGGCACGTTGTTCGCGCACGGCCAGGCCCTGCCAGGACGTCCGGCAACGCGTGCGAAGGGTTTGCCAGCGCGCCCACAACAAGGCCAGGGATTGCTTATTCATCATCGGCTTCCGGGGTTTCGTCAGGGTTGTCCTGCGCACCCTGCCCGGCCGGCGCCACCCGCAGGGTCCAACCCTGGTCATTGGCCGCGACGTCGATACCGGCCTGGCCCAGGGGGATTTTCCAGTCATCTTCAGCAGCGTTTTTTTGTGCCTCGGCCACGACCTCCAGACGCAACTCACCGCTCTCGAACACCAGCGTCTGCAGGTTGCCGCCCATGAACGGCATGGCGCTGCCCGCCTGTTGCACCAGACTGGCGAAGCGCTGGGCCGGGTCGGCCGCCGTACCGTTCTGGCGTGCGCTGATTTGCTGGCGGGCCTGCTGCAAGGGGTTGAGAATCACCGGCAACTCCGGAAACGCCTGCTTCACCCGCTGGCTCATCTGCGCCTTGAGCCGCTGGCCCTGGGCCGCTTCACGGGCGGCGTAGAGATTCAGGCCAACGACCCACACCGCCAACGCCACCGTGCAGAGGGTCACCGCCCGGCCCCACCCGCCGCGCTCAGCGACGCCGTGCGTCAGGCCGGTGTGCAAGCCCCAGCCGGGGGCGACACCGGTCCAGCGCTGGGTGCCGGGCAAGGTCTCAACCGAGGCCGGCGGCGGCGACTCGCCGACCCAACGCAGCCCGGCGCCTGTCTGCAGCAGCCATTCATCCAGTGCGCCGTCCAATAACGGTTGCACCACGGCGTGCTGCACGCTGTGGCGCACCAGCAAGTGTCCGTCTTCGATGCAGGCCACCGGCCCGGACAGCACCGGCAAGGCATAGGACGCCGGGTATAGGCCGCGCAGATTCATCCCGGCCTGACGCAGCATCCGGCCCAGGGCATCGAGTGACTCCCGGTCCAGCCAGGCGATCTGCACCTGCCCGTCGGCACCGCGCGGGCTGTGGGCGACCTGCATGCGCTCACTGGCACCAAGCATCAGCGCTTGGGCCGCGCAATTCACCGCCGCGGTGATTTTCGCCGCCGGCAACAGCGGCAGTTCCAGGGTGGTCAGCAAACTGTCACGGGGATGGAGGAAACATTCGACCCGCAGGTTCTTCCTCCCCTGACCGAGGGCCCGCAGGCTGCTGTGCCCTTCTTCACGAACCTGGCCCTGGCGATCCAGCCAGGCAAACGCCACCGGGCTGTCAAGGTTCAGACTGGCCAGCGGCGTCAGTGCTATGCGCAAAAGAGTCATACGCCCACCCGTGACCAGATCACCTGGGGCAAGCGGTCCTGGCTGCGTTGCAGCAAAGCATCGATCTCCACCCGCCGTTGCCCGCTGCGCGCCTGGCCCCGCAGGCGGAACCAGTCGCTGGTGATACCGACCTTGACGGAGGTCATTTCCAGCTCGGGCATGCGCAGGCGATTGACGAAATCCCCACGATTGATAAACCAGTGGCCACCGTCTCGCTCGCGGACCAGCGCCTGGGCCCGTTGCAGCGACAGCCCCGGCACGTAGGCCGCCAGCACCGAGGCACTGGCGGTGTTGCCGTTGAGCCAGGTATTGGTCGGCAGAATCGTCACATAGGGCGCCAGGGTTTCCAGCAACGCCTCGGTGACCCCCTTGACGCCGCGCAGGTCTTGCAATGTGCGAAGCATGGGCCGTGTCGGTGCCAGTGGTGCATTGGAGGCGTCCGGCGAGGTGTCGCGGCCGCTGTCGAACGAATTGCTCACTGGCGCCTTGTCCGCCAGTTCCGGATTCAACACCCGCGGGTACGCAGCAATCACCCGCTCGACGATGCGCGCACGTACTGTCGCGGCGACGCCAAGCTGATCGCACAATCGTTCGAAGGCGCGTACCTGCTCCTGGTCCACCCGTTCATTGGCGACCAGGTTGCGCAGGTTGAATTTGCCTTGCTCGTCTTCCAACTGCCCTTCGAACGGCGTGTCGACCAGGTTCGAGCCTGGCATCACGATGGGGTTGGCCCACGGCTGGCCGAAGCGTGTCAGGGGGTCGCGCTGGCGGGCATCCGATAGCAACTGGCGACTCAATTGCAGGCCACCCTGCAACCGCGCCGTGCCCTGGATGCGCAGCTGCTCGGCTTCCAGGCTGCGGGTGAACAGGGTCTGGCGGGTGAGCATGCCGCCGGCAATGACCGCCACCACGGCGGCGATCAACAAGGCACTGATGACCGCCATGCCGCGCTGTTTCGCCACGGTGGGCGAATTCGTTCGCATCACGGCCCTTATAGCTGCCAGGAGCCAATGTCGGCATTCACGCCGTCGCCGTCAGGCTGGCCGTCGGCACCGAGGGAAAAGATATCGACTTCGCCATTGGCACCGGGGTTGAGGTAGTTGTAGGGACGGCCCCATGGGTCGTTGGGCAGGCGTTCCAGGTAGGAGCGCCAGGTGCTGTTTTTGGCGTCGGCAGGTTTCTCCACCAGCACCTTGAGGCCCTGGTTCATGCTCGGGTAGCTGCCGTGATCCAGGCGGTAAAGCTTCAAGGCTTGCATCAGGCCGCCAATGTCCTGTTTCGCCGCCGTTGCCCGCGCCTGGTCGGGACGGTCGAGGACCTTGGGCACCACCATCGCCGCCAGGATACCGAGGATGACCACCACGACCATGATTTCGATCAGGGTGAAACCCCGCTGCCCGCGTGGGCCTTGGGAACGGGCGTTGTAACGGGCGATCTGCATCTCGACGGTCCTTCGCTGGATTCGATTCGAGGCGCAGTGTTGCAAGAAAATATGTCAGTGATATTGAAATTGCTCAGGAGCTTACGTCGTCAATCGGTCACGAACGTGGACTAGCCTTGGGGGCTGCCCCCGCCCATCGAGCCCGCGCCATGCCACGCCCTGCTCCGCAAGCCGGCTTCACCCTGATTGAAGTGCTGGTGGCACTGGCGATCATCGCCGTGGCCATGTCGGCAGCGGTGCGCGTGGCCGCGGTGATGACCCAGAGCAACGGCTTGTTGCGAGACAAATCCATCGCCCTGCTGGCGGCCCGTAGTCAACTGGCGCAGTTACGCCTGGAAGGACGTTTTGCCCAGGGTTCGAAAGTGTTCGACTGCGATCAGGGGCGGTTGCTGCTGCGTTGCGAACAGAACCTGCGCCCGGCGGAAAATGGCCGGATGTTGCGGGTTGAACTGACCGTGTCGGATCGCAGCCACGACGCACCGCCGTTAGCGCGATTGGAGACGTTGGTCAGCCGGGGAAAATAGCGGCTGAACACAACCCCTGTGGCGAGAGGATTTATTTGTGGGAGCAAGGCTTGCCCGCGGTGAAGACGACGCGGTCTGCGAGGAAACGAGGCGCCTGCATCGCGGGCAAGCCTTGCTCCCACAGTGAGGCGGTGCAACGTTTCGCTAAATCCCCTCGCCACAGTTTTCAGCGGGTCAATGAGGGCAAAGCCACCGAATCCGGCAACCGTGCGAGCGCCAGCCGGGTCTGCTCGGTACCGCGCTCGATTACCACCGCCTGCGCCTCGATCGACACCAGCCGCACCCCTTGGGCCACCCGTTCACCCACCAGGAAACTGCGCGGTGGCCCGTCGTTGAGGCTGAGGATCGCCACAGCCCCACGGGCGCCGGCCATGACACCGCTGACCTTGATCCGCACCGGCGCCGGCTGGTTGGAAAACCACTGCAGCGCCGGGTTATCGGAACGCTCGGCCAGACGTTGCGGGGCGACGTCCGGGGTGCGGGACTCGGCGGATGTCAGCAACAGCGAAGACCAGGTCGCCACCCCGGCCAACGCCGCCAACAAGCCGAGTACCTGCACGATTTGCGCCGGGGACACACGCTCGATGAATGCCATGGCCTGAATCTCCTTTTTTATTCCAGCCACCAGCGTACGCGTCAATTCTCTCCGTTTTATTTCACATGCTTATCATCTTCACCGTGCAGGATGGTCCGACGCAAAGGAGCGCGCATGAACGTCGGCAAGCAACGCGGTTTCACCTTGATCGAATTGATGGTGGTGCTGGTGATCATCGGCATCGCCAGCGCCGCCGTGAGCCTGAGCATCAAGCCGGACCCATTGAAGTTGCTGCGCCAGGACGCCGGGCAATTGGTGCAACTCCTACAGCTGGCCCAGACTGAAGCCCGCACCGATGGCCGGCCGATTACCTGGCGCTGGGATGCCAAGGGATTTGCCTTCACCCGTCGCAACGATCATGGGGCTGGGCTGGATCGGTTCAAGGACGACCCGCAGCTACATCCGCGTCGCTGGCAGAGCCCATCGATGGAGATTCGTGTCGAGCCCAGGCAGCGGGTCGTGCTGAATGCCGAATGGATCGGTGAGCCCTTGCAGATCCGCCTGTCGGACGGCCAGAACAGCCTCAACGTGCAACGCAGTGCCGCCGGCCGGATGCAAATCCAATGAACGGCCGGCAGTCGGGTTTCACCTTGCTTGAAGTCATGGTGGCGATCCTGCTGATGGCGGTGGTCAGCCTGATCGCCTGGCGCGGGTTGGACAGCGTGACCCGGGCCGACACCCATCTGCAGGCCAGTACCGAACAGACCGAAGCCTTGCTGCGGGTGTTGAACCAACTGGAGCGCGACGTCGCCCTGCGCGCCAGCGTCGAGTTGAGCGAACCGGTAAAACCCGGGATCGACGACGCCCCTTCAACCGCCCCACCCGCCCTCACCGTGCGCAGCACCGAGGGTCAAGGGTTCCGCCTGGACGTGATCCGCGTGGCCGCCACTCAGGAAGGCGAGCTGCAACGGGTTCGCTGGTGGCTCAAGGGCGACACCCTCTACCGCGCCCAAGGCCAGGCCCGCAGCCGCTACCCCTTGCCGGCACCCGGCGCGGGAGTGGCCGTGCTCAGTGAAGTCAGCGATGCAGGGCTGCGCTTCTGGGATCAGGAAAAAGGCTGGCGCAAACTCAGCGGCAACCGCCAGGAAAACCCGGCAGGCATCGAAATCAGCCTGAGTCGGCGGACACCCCAAGGCGTTGAAAAGTATCGGCAGGTGCTAGGGCCACTGGAGTAAGCCGAACCCTTCTGTCACGGTCAATGCATAACCCGTGTGGGAGCGAGCCTTCTCGCGATGAGGCCCGCCCAGGCAACGTGAGTCTCAGCTCAACACCACCACCCCACCCGGCAACTCGGTGCATTTGGCGCCGTAGGCATCGCGGATCAGCAGCGCCACGCCCGCCAGTTGATCGAGGCGAAACCGCGCCTGGACCTTGCGCAGGCCCAGTTCGCGATTGAGCAACAGCAACATGCCGGGACGGTAGCGGTTGATTTCGTCGATGACCCTGGCCAGGGTCGCGTCGTTGAACACCAGCACTTGATCGCGCCAGGCAACGGCTGCCGACACATCGGCATGCTGTGGGGTGCCAACCCGGCCAGTGTCGTAGGTCAATTGCATGCCCGGTTCCAGGCGAAAACTCTGGCCTTGCACTTGTACTTGCACGACGCCTTCCAGGCAGGTCGCGCAGACACTCTGGTCGGTATAACGAACGTTAAAACGTGCCCGGGCGGCACTGATCCAGCCGGCGCCGGCCTGGACGCTGACCGTCTGTGGGCTGCGCCCCTGTACTTCGATCTCACCGCTGAGCAATTCCAATCCTTGCCCACCATCGTTCAACGGAAGGCGGCTGAGGCGGGTCTGGGTGTTGAGTTCCAGGCTGATGCCATCCACCAGTTCAACCCGGCGCTGTTCGCCGACTTCAGTGATGTAATCGGCTCCCAACCCTGAAACACCACCAGGCACCGTGGCCCGGATCAGCAGGAAACCGACCGACGCTGCAATCGCGCCGCCCAGCAACGCCCGCCGCCCGAAATGGCGCGGCGCCTGCAACGCCTGGGCCGCAGGTTGCAGCCCATGCCACAGCGCCTTGGCCTGTTCGAATGCCCGCGCATGCTCGGGGCTTTGCCCAC
Organism: Pseudomonas viciae; assembly: GCF_004786035.1. Taxonomy (NCBI): domain Bacteria; kingdom Pseudomonadati; phylum Pseudomonadota; class Gammaproteobacteria; order Pseudomonadales; family Pseudomonadaceae; genus Pseudomonas; species Pseudomonas viciae. The sequence goes on along the minus strand of NZ_CP035088.1, from coordinate 2,803,547 downwards.
ACCACTGGCGCAAGGCCCGGGCATCGGCCACGGTGGCGCGTCCCGAGGTCAGCAGGATCAGCCAGTCGCGGGCCTCGCCATCCAGTCGGGCCTGGGGCGTGGCGTCAGGGGAAGTGATGCTGAAGATGTTCAAGCGCACACACACTCACAAAATGGTCTGGTCTCTACTCTCAAGACGGTTTTCCCGCGCCGGGACCGAACCGCTGAATGACTTTTCTTTCCAGGCGCTGGGCGCAATGTCCCAATGCAGCCTTGATTTCCTTCTCTACCATGCGCGTGGAAATGCCAAAGCGCTGGGAGATTTCCAGGTGTGGCGCTTCCTCCAGGCGCGCCGCGATGAAAATCCTGCGGCGCCGTGCCGGCAGCTCATACAAAGCCTTGAGCAGGACCTGCAGCTCCTTTTGCCCACCCACCACCCGGGCCGGATCCAGCGCTTCATCGGAGATCTGCAGCAACTCCTCGATTTCATCGCCAGTGAGCAGGCGCGCATCGGCTTGCCGACGGTCGGCGGCAATGTTCAGGGCCATGCGATACAAATAGGCGTTGGGCTGGGCAATGTCCGGCGTATCGCCCATCCGGTCGACCCGCAGGTAGGTTTCATGCAGCACATCGTTGGCCAGTTCCTCGGAGCCCAGGCGCCGGCGCAGACGCACCTTGAAATCCTCGTAAGAGGTGAGGAACAACTTGACCATCGGGCTGCGACCAGTGTCTTTCATCGCCCGGACACCCCTTCCCCTGCTGTGCATTCCATGCTTTTTCCTGATGAATCGGGTAACAAAAGCAGGGTCACCGGCTGGCGCAACGAACTGGGCGCCGGGCGGTCGATCCTGAGGTTTTGCAAGCTATTGACCAAGGCCCTGTCACGCATCAGATCGCCGGTGGAACTGACCAGGCGGCTGTGCTGGACCACGCCGTCGCGGCCGATCCACACTTGCAGCACCGCCCGAAAACTTCCCGGGCGGGTCAGCGGTGAACGACATAAGTTGCGTTGGATAACCGTCTGGATCGCTGCCGCGTAATTACTGTCACTCAAGCTTGGGGTGACGCCGGGAGGCAGCGGCACCTCACGGACCCGCACCGGCTGCAACGTGAACGCATCCGCCCGGGCGTAATGCGCCACAAGCCCAGTGCCGCTGAGCAACACATTCAACCCTTGGGAGGGTGTGAATAGCCCCTGGACACCCAACGTGTGGCGCTGGCTCGACAACCGGTGATCGACCAGCACCGCCATGCCCGTCGCACGACTGAACAACTCCAGTGCCGTGGTCAGTTCCTGGGGCGCGATGTCCAGATCCACCAGATCACCCGCCTGGATCGGTCCGGCCAACAGACACAACAACACCGTCAGCCACCCCAAGGGCGCCCTGGTCAATCCACGTCTGCGTCCGCCCCCGGCTTTGCCCTGCTGCACGACTGACGTATCCGTTGAAAACCGTCATCCTGAGGGGAGTTTATGAATGTCGTATGACAACTGATACAAATCCCCCGGGCCGCACTAGACTGATGCTCTGACAACGAACCGTCCGCTGTGACGGGCCAGGAGGTCGGTGATGAAACAGTGGATGAGAATGACGGCAGGCCTCGGACTGCTCCTGGCCCTGCCCTGGGCCCAGGGTGAAGAGGCGCCGGCGTGTATCGAGGTGACGGTTGGCGGCTACAAGACCCCGGACTACAACTGCCTGAGCCGGCAGATGGGCAACGACCCACAAGCGGCGGCGGCCGCGCAACGGGCACAGGACGCCTTGAATGTCCCCGTCAACGAACGCGCACCAAACAGCATCGGCCTGGCGACCCCGGCGGCCACCAGCGTGCGCATGGGCAATACCTTTGGGACGTCGGTCAAGCCGCAAAGGCCGCCGGTGCCGACTAACAACTCACCGCTGCCCAAATGACGGTTCTGCCTCTGTGGCGAGGGAGCTTGCTCCCTCGCCACAGGAACGCATTCAGGCTGGATGAATGAACATCAGCCACCAGGACTCTGGCGAAAACTCACCGCCAGCCGGTTCCAACTGTTGATGGTGCTGATCGCCAGGGTCAGGTCCACCAGTTCCTCTTCGCTGAACTCGGCACGGGCCTGGGCATAGATCTCATCCGGCACCTGGCTTTCGGCCAACAGCGTCACCGCCTCGGTCCAGGCCAGGGCGGCGCGTTCGCGAGGCGTAAAAAAGCCGCTGTCGCGCCATACCGCCACGGCGTAAAGACGCCGTTCGGTCTCGCCCAGGCGGCGCGCATCCACCGAATGCATGTCAGTGCAGAAGGCGCAGCCATTGAGTTGCGAGGCGCGGATCTTGATCAGGTGCAGCAGCGCCGCTTCGATACTCAAGCGACTCGTCAGAGCTTCCAGACCGATCATGGCCTTCATCGCCCCGGGGGACGCACTGTAGTAATCCAGACGCGGGCTCATGGCTGGGTTCCGTGGCGATTGGGACCTTCACGGTAGGCCTTGGGGTCGGTGAGCGACAGGTCCAATTCGTCGAAAAAACCGGGGCCAACGTGCACAAGACCAATGGACGGGATTTCCTCCACGCAACTTCTATGCAGTCGCACAATGCAGGTAATCTTGCGCCTTTGACGCTTGCCGCCAAACAGGAGCCTGCGGGTATGGAACTTCATGTTGTCATCAACGGCCGCAAGGACCTGGCGGGCCAGTTGTATCAACAATTACGCAGCGCCATCGAAAGCGGTCGCCTGGCCGCCGGCACGCAACTGCCGCCCAGCCGCTTGCTCGCCGAACAACTGGGCATCTCGCGCAAGACCGTTTCCGACACCTATGCGCAACTGACCTACGAAAACTTCCTCACCGGCATCATCGGCAAAGGCACCTACGTCAATGCACGACCTGCCAGGAACGTGCGAAAACAAAGCCACCACGAGCTGGCCGGAGCCGATGTCGTCGAAGCCTGGCGCAACATGCCGGACCTGATGCGTCATCCCACCCTTGAAGGTGCGCTACGTTACGACTTCATCGGTGGCGCCATCGGCAAGGGCCAGTTTCCCCTGGATGACTGGCGCCGCTGCACCGCCCATGCCCTGCGCCAGATCGCCAGCGCCAAGGGCTTCTACAGCCAGCCCGAAGGCTTGCCGGCGTTGCGCAATGCCATCGCCCGGCACATCGCGTTTTCCCGCGGGGTCAATTGCCAGGACGCTGACGTGGTGGTGTGCAACGGCGCGCAACAGGCCCTGGACCTGATCTCGCGGGTGTTGACCCGGCCCGGCAGTCTGGTCGCCATGGAAGATCCGGGTTATCCGCCGGCGCGACTGCTGTTTGGCTCCCACGGCGCCACGGTGGCCGGGGTGCCGGTGGATGAGCAAGGCATGCGCGTGGAGCTGATCCCCGATGGCACGCGGCTGATTTATGTGACGCCCTCCCACCAGTTCCCCCTGGGCATGCCCATGAGCCAGGCCCGCCGCGAGGCTTTGCTGGCGCGGGCCTACGAGTTGGGGGCGATCATCATCGAAGACGATTACGACAGTGAATTCCGCTACGAAGGTCGGCCCGCCGACTCGCTGCAGAGCATGGACGAGCGCGGGATCGTGGCGTACGTCGGGACCTTTTCCAAGACCCTGCTGCCAGAGCTGCGCCTCGGCTACGCGATCCTGCCACCGGCGATTCTCGAAGCGGTGATCCTGGCCAAGCGCCTCACCGACCAGCACACCTCCACCCTGCCCCAATGGGCGCTGGCCAAGTTCATCGCCGAGGGCTGCCTGCTCAAGCACATCCGCCGCTGCCATACCCTGTATGCCGGTCGGCGTGAGCGGATCCTGGCACGCATGGCCGGGGACTTGTCGCCCTGGTTCGAGGCCGTGCCCACCACGGCGGGGTTTCACATGGCAGTGCTGTGCAAGGTGCCAATCGACCTGGCCCTGGTGATCGAGCTGGCGAAAAAAGCCGAAGTCGGGCTCTACAGCCTCGCTGGTTTTTTCAACGATACCCCGGTGCGACCGGGTCTGTTCTTCGGTTTCGGTGCCATCGAAATCCTCGACATCGACATCGCCCTCGACCGCTTGCGGGACATTTTGCAGCAGGTCGCCTGAGCGATTGGACTGGGCATTTATCCGCCCATTGGCTGTTTGAGCCTCGCCCCGACAGGCCTATCCTGCACGGGTGTCGTTGAATGTTGAGCAACCCCCATTCGACTTGATTCAGGAGCCTGAACAATGTCTCGCCAAGTGATCAATACCGTCCAGGTGCAGGCCGCCGCCGGGCGCTCGGAAGAACTGGGCCGGCAGTTGCAGCAAATCGTCGAGACCCTGCGTGCACAGCCGGGGTGCGATGCCTACATGGTCGACCGTTGCCCGGAGGATGGCGACCGCTGGAACGTCAGCGCCCGCTGGCAATCGGAAGCGGCGATGCAAGCCCACTTCAACTGCCCCGAGGTGCAGGGCTTTATCGGCCTGATCGACAACCGCCTGGCCCGCAGTGTCGACTTCAACAGCTGACACCCCGGGCCCGTAGGAGCTGCCGAGTGCAACGAGGCTGCGATCTTGTCCAATCCAATTGAATCTCAAGCGAAAGATCAAAAGATCAAAAGATCGCAGCCTTCGGCAGCTCCTACAGGGGGTTACCTTTCGAGTTTGGTGGATCGCGGCATTGGTCTACCCGCCTTCCGAAAGATTGGACGTTTGTTTGCCTCAACGTGGGGCTTAGGGTGACTTCATCATCGCGGCAACGCGAACTCACTCAAAAAACCCACGAAGGTAACCTGCCATGAAAGCCCTCTATCTGATCGCCGCCCTCAGCCTGCTGCCCATCACCCACATCTACGCCCACGAAGCCGCGCCCTCGGAGAAGGTCAACGTGTTGCAGGAGCAGATGTTGAAAAACGCTCCCGGGAAAAAGGCCATGATGCTGACCGTCGACTACGCCCCCGGCCAGTCGTCCATCGCCCACAAACATGAGGGCACGGCCATGGCCTATGTACTGGAAGGCGCCATCACCTCACAGGTCAAGGGCGAGCCGGCGATCACCTACAAGGCGGGGGAATTCTGGTACGAAGCCGCAGGGTCCGAGCACCTGGTTTCGAAAAACGCCAGCGCGACCGAACCGGCGAAGTTGCTGGTGTTCATGGTGATGGGCAAGGATGAGGCGGTGTTGATTCCGCTGAAAAACTGACCAGCCACACCGCTGCGCCTCTGTGGGAGTATCTTTACCTAAGGAGCAACTGCATCAATAAAAAAGCCCCGCATCTCTCAATGCGGGGCTTTTTCATTCAACGCCGGATCAGTTGGCCGTTACGACCGCCTGACCACTCATTGCCAGGTCCAGCAGCTCGCGGTTGGCGACCGCGTACATGGCGTAGTCGGTGCCGCTGGCGGCACGGATGTCCACCAGCATCGCGCGCCAGCGCTCGACCATGCTGTGATGCTGCTCCAGCCATAGTGCCAGGCGGGTTTCCACTTCCTGACTACCGTCACCCTCCTGCAGGACCGAGATGGTGATCGCCCGTTGCTGCCAGTCGACGTCATCGCGGAACGCTTCGCGGGCCAGGGCCTGCCAGTTGTTTTCCACCGGCAGAGCGCTGATCTGTTGCAGGTACCAGGTAATGTCCAGGGCGCTGCCCACGGCGAAGTAAGCCTTGGCCACATCGGCGGCGTTCTGGCCAGTCACGTCGGACGCCTCGATGATCGGCAGCAAGGTGTACAGGTGCGTGGTGCCGGCGACCATGCGCGCCAACAACTCTGGCACGCCAGCCGCGACATAGGCCTGGTAGCGGGTCTGCCAGCCTTCGCGGGTCGGGCCTTCCAGCAGTTCGTCGAGCTTGAGGCCCAACGCCGCCAGGTGCGGACCGAAGTGCGCGACGTCACGGGCAGCGTTCTGCTCGTTGCGACGGCTGCGCAGGAACCAGCGCGTGGCGCGACGGCCCAGGCGCATCAGCTCGTCCATCAGCTCCAGTTGCACGTCGGCCGAGACCTGATGGTCCAGCGCTTCGATCTGCCGGAACCAGTGCGGGAGATGGAAGATATCGCGCACGATCACATAGGCACCGGCCACGTTCGCCGGGCTCATGCCCGTAGACTCCTTGAGCCTTTGAACGAAGGTAATGCCCATGTGGTTGACCAGGTCGTTGGCGATCTGGGTGCTGACGATCTCGCGTTTCAGGCGATGGCGACGCATGGCCTCGGAGAATTGATTCACCAGCGTCGGCGGGAACGCGGTTTCCATGTCACGGGTCAGGTAATCGTCGTCCGGTACCAGGGAGTTGAGCAGCGCTTCCTTGAGGTCGATCTTGCTGTAGGAGATCAGCACCGACAGTTCGGCACGGGTCAGGCCATGGCCCGCCGCGACACGCTCAGTCAGCTGTTCTTCGGTCGGCAGGAACTCGATGGCGCGGTCCAGCTTGCCCCGGGCTTCCAGGTCGTTCATCAGGCGCTTGTATTCGGCGATCCGCACGAAGGCGCGACGGGCCGCCAGGGACAGGGCCTGGGTCTGCTTGTAGTTGTTGCCCAACACCAGGCCACCGACTTCGTCGGTCATGCTCGCCAGCAACTGGTTGCGTTGCTTGTCGGTCATGTCACCGGCCTGCACCACTTCGTTGAGCAGGATCTTGATGTTCACTTCGTGGTCGGAGCAGTCCACGCCGCCAGCGTTATCGATGAAGTCGGTGTTGGAACCGCCGCCATTGAGGCCGAACTCGACGCGACCCAGCTGGGTCATGCCCAGGTTGCCGCCCTCGCCCACCACTTTGCAGCGCAGTTCGTTGCCATTCACCCGCAGTGCATCGTTGGCCTTGTCGCCGACATCGGCGTGGCTTTCGCTGCTGGCCTTGACGTAGGTACCGATACCGCCGTTCCACAACAGATCCACCGGTGCCTTGAGCAAGGCATTGAGCAGTTCGGTCGGGGTCAGTTTGTCGGCCTTGATGTCGAAGCGCTCTTTCATCTGCGGCGAGATGGCGATGCTCTTGGCGCTACGCGAGAAGATCCCGCCGCCTTCGGACATGATGCTGGCGTCGTAGTCGGTCCAGGCCGAACGCGGCAAATCGAACAGACGCTTGCGCTCGGCAAAGCTGCTGGCGGGCTCCGGGTTCGGGTCGATGAAGATGTGCAAGTGGTTGAAGGCCGCGACCAGTTGCAGCTTGTCGGACATCAACAAGCCGTTGCCGAACACGTCGCCGGCCATGTCGCCGACACCCACCACGGTGATGCTGTCTTCCTGGACATTGATGCCGCGCTCGCGGAAGTGACGCTGAACGCCCACCCACGCGCCCTTGGCGGTGATGCCCATTTTCTTGTGATCGTAGCCGGCCGAACCGCCGGAGGCGAACGCATCGCCCAGCCAGAAGCCGTAGTCGATGGCGATGCCGTTGGCGATGTCGGAGAAGGTCGCAGTGCCTTTGTCCGCCGCCACTACCAGGTACGGGTCATCGTCGTCATGCCGCACAACGTTGGCCGGCGGCACCAGCGCGCCGTCCTTGAGGTTGTCGGTGATGTCCAGCAGGCCCGAAATGAAGATGCGATAGCAGGCGATACCCTCGGCCGCGATCTCGTCCCGGCTGCCGCCCAGCGGCAGGCGACGTGGCAGGAAACCGCCCTTGGCGCCCACCGGCACGATCACCGAGTTCTTCACTTGCTGGGCCTTCACCAGGCCGAGCACTTCAGTGCGGTAGTCTTCTTCACGGTCGGACCAGCGCAGGCCGCCGCGAGCAACGTTGCCGAAGCGCAAGTGCACGCCTTCGACCCGTGGCGAGTAGACGAAGATCTCGAACTTGGGCACCGGTTTCGGCAGTTCCGGGATCAGGTGCGGGTTGAACTTGAAGCTGAAGTAGGACTTGTTCTGGCCGTTGGCGTCGGTCTGGTAGAAGTTGGTCCGCAGGGTGGCCTTGATCAGGTCCAGGTAGCGACGCAGGATGCGGTCTTCGTTGAGCACCTGGACGTCGTCCAGCGCCGTGAGGATCGCCTGTTCCAGACGCAACTGCTTGTCTTCCAGGTCATCGCCGCTGAGTTTGCGCGCCAGGTAGAAGCGGGTCTTGAACAACCGGGTCAACTCGCGAGCGATGTCGGTGTGGTTGTTCAGGGTGCTGGCGATGTAACCCAGGTCAAAGCCCAGGCGGATCTGCTTCAGGTAACGGGCGTAGGCACGCAGCAGCGCGACGTCACGCCATGGCAGGCCGGCGGTCAGCACCAGGCGGTTGAACGCATCGTTCTCGGCATCGCCACGCACGATGTGGACGAAGGCGTCCTGCAAGGTGTCGTTGAGCTGCTGGATGTCCAGGTCCAGGCCTTCGGCGGCGGTGAACGCAAAGTCATGAATCCAGAATTCGCGGCCATTGGTGTGGCGCAGGCGGTACGGGAACTCGCCCAGCACGCGCAGGCCGAGGTTTTCCAGGATCGGCAGGACGTCGGACAGCGCCAGCGGCGTGTCGGCGTGATACAGCTTGCAATGCAACTCGCGCTGGCCGGATACCTGGCCCAGCGGCTGGTAGAAGCTCATCACCAGCGGATTTTTTTCGCTCAGGCTCAGCAGGTGCTGCATGTCGACCACGGCCGAGTGGGCGGCAAAACGCTCACGGTAGCCGGCCGGGAAGCCTTTCGGGAAATCCGACAGCACGTTGGTGCCCTGGGCTTCGCCGAAGCTTTCGATCACCAGGTTGGCGTAGTCGTCCTTCCAGCTGCGGCAGGCCTGCACCACTTCTTTTTCCAGCAGGACCGGATCGATGTCGAGACGGTTCTTCGGGTCCACCCGCAGAATCAACTGCACGCGGGCCAGCACGGATTCGGAGAAGAAGGTCCAGAACTCGCAATCCGAGGCCTTCAGGCGATCCATCAGCACTTGCTGGATCTTCTGGCGCACTTCGGTGGAATAGATATCCCGCGGCACGTAGGCCAGGCAGTAGCAGAAACGGCCATACGGGTCTTTGCGCAGGAACACACGGATCTTGTTGCGTTCCTGGATCTGCACGATGGACATGACGGTGCTGAACAGCTCGTCCACCGGGGTCTGGAACAGGTCGTCACGGGGCAGCACTTCGACCACCTGAGCCAATTCCTTGCCCAGGTGCGCCTTGGCCTGGAAGCCCGAACGACGCTCGACTTCCTCGACCTTGCGACGGATGTACGGGATGACCCGCACGCTCTCGCCATACACCGAGGAGGTGTACAGGCCCATGAAGCGGCATTCCTTGACGACCTTGCCATTGGCGTCGATCACGCGGATCGACACGTAGTCCGGGTAGGCCGGACGGTGTACGCGGCTCGGGTGCGCGGCCTTGGCGAACGACAGCAGGGTCGGTTCGCGCAGGTAGTTGACGGCGTAGTCTTCGATGCGCAGGTCATCGGCGGTGAGGCCGGCGCGCAGCAGTTTGGTCAGGCCGAGGAACGAATCGGGGTTGTATTCGATGTGGCCGCCATCGGCTTCATCACGCACCACGAACTCTTCGTAGCCGAGGAAGGTGAAGTGGTTGCCCACCAGCCATTCCAGGAAGCTCTTGATTTCGCTTTTTTCGTCGGCATCGATGGCATAGGCGCTTTCGTCCAGGCCGATCAGGATTTCCTGGACCTTGGCTTTCATCGGCTCGAAATCAGCCACCGCCACCCGCACTTCGCCCAGCACTTGCTCAAGTTCCTTGCTCAGGACATTGAGTTCGGCGGCGTTGGCGCAGCGGTCGATTTCCAGGTACATCAACGACTCTTGCAGGATGTCGTCGCCCTGGGTGCCCTTTGGCAGGATTTCCAGCAACTCGCCCTTGCTGCCGCGACGCACGCTCAGCACGGTGGTTTGCAGGGTATGGATGCTGTAGCCGCGACGGTTCAGTTCGGTACGGACCGAATCCACCAGGAACGGCAGGTCATGGTGCAGCACTTCCACGGCCGTGTGGGTCGACTGCCAGCCGTGGCGTTCGTAATCGGGGTTGTAGACACGCACCTGCGGTTGCGCGTGATCGAAGCGCTCAAGCAGGCGCCAGGCAGACAGGGTGCAGCCGGCGAGGTCGGACAACCGGCGCTGGGTGAGTTCATCGAGGGAAATGATGCCGAAGAATTGTTCAGCGAACAGCGCCACTTGTGGCAGTGCCTGTTCACTGATGTGCTGCGCCAGTGCCGCTTGCAGTTGATGCTGGAAGTCGGCTTTGCTGGCTGCGGTGAAGAACGCCATCTGTGGTACTCCGCTTGGGCTTGTTATTGATGAAAGCGTCGCGTGCAACCCCTTGCGGGGCTGTCGGCCATCCCGTTCCTGATTCTCGGGCAGAGGAAACAGGATGACAGGTGGGTGAAGCTGGACGCGACCCGCAGGTCACATCCTTTTCCATGTAATTTCATGTCATGGGCACCTGCAAAAAGCACCTCGGGGTGGCCTTTGCAGGTGCACATCCGTTGCGCAGCTTAACGAGTGCGACAATATGCCTGCTTGCGGCGCTGCGACATATTCGGTCATCGGCAAGCTAAACCGGCCCGTGTTCATCGAACAACCCTAGCAGCCCAGGGGCCAAACGGCACCTGGCAGGGTGAAATCGCAGCCAGATTGCGGTAATCCAGCGCAAAGTCTTCCAGGCTGGCAAAATCCACTTTTTTCGGCTCATCGAGCCAGGAGCCCATCACCATGCAAATGACCACCGCCCTGCTGATCGCCAACCCGTGCGACGAAGAAGAAGACAACATGGCCATGCTCTGCTGCCACAGCGCCCAGGGCGAAATGTTCCTGATGACCCGCTACCCCGACGAAGACGAACTGGAAATCGCCCTCGATGGCGAGCCTTCGACGCTCGATGGCGTGAAAGTCACCCTCAGCCCTACCCGCCTGCTGATTGAAATTGCAGCGGCCGATGCCGATGCGCTCAATGGCGACGATGTACTGGAAATCACCCATGACACTGATGCGGCGGATCTGGTGGAAGTCGAACTGACGTTGCAGAACATCCTCAAGGGGACGGGCACCTATATAAGCCAGCTCTGATTCCAAAGGCGATAGCTCCCCTGTGGCGAGGGAGCTTGTTCCCGCTCGACAGCTCCTACACCTATAGCTCCCTCGCCACAGGTTCAGTGCATCAGCGCCTATTCGTCTTTCTGCACGAGATTGCCATCGGCGTCATAGACCAGGTACTCGTCACTATTACTGGGATCCCTCACGTAGTAACGGGCTTCATTGCCGTTATCCGGCACCTTCAGGCTGGTGTAGGAACCCAATTCCTTGATCAACTTGTTGGTTTGACTGATCAGGACCAGCCCGGAACCACCGCCGGCCCGGATGGCCGCTGCGTAACGGGTCTGGAACGCGTTGATCTGGGTGTAATCCAGTGGGACCTGCAACGTGCCCGCCAGGTCGATGGCACCGTAGCTGCCATTGCGCCCGACCACCGCCATGCCGTTGGAAAACGGCGCCACCTCGTCATACGGCAATTTGATGGGTAGCCGCGCGCCCTGGCGATTGATAAAAGCGAATTTCCTGCTTTTAGTGTCCTGCACCAGTAACGGTTGCTGCCCCACGAATCGACCTATCACGTTATAACCCTGAAGATTGATCCGTTTACCTTCCAGGTCGAAAACGTCCTGTCGGCTCCGATCGGCGGAGCTGGTGTAAAGAAAACCCTCGCGGTGCTCGATACCCGAGAATTGCGTCGGCAGGATTTCCTTGCCATCCAGGGTATAGGCACCGTACAGGCCTTCCATGACATCGGTTCGCTTGCCGAGACGGGCAATGAACACATTGTCGGTCACGGTGGGGTTGACGAACTTCATCGGTAATATGAAACGATGATTCCTGGCGTCGTAAAGCCCATAAGGTCCGTTGGTTTCCCGTTCCACCAACAGCAGGCCATTGCTCAACGCCTCGGTGATGTATTCGAACGGCAGGTCCACGAGCTTGTTGCTGCCGGCGGGAAAATAGGCGAGTTGGCTGCGCAACGCCTGTCCGTCCGACTCGGGATCGCTGGATTTTTCCGGGGTAAACAACGTGTAGGTATCGGCCATCAGGCTATCTTGCACCTGCACCCAACGGGGTTTGATCACCCACTGGCCGGCCTGATCGATGAAGCCATAGCGCTCGGCGCTCCGGTCCAGAGCGATGTAACGCGCTTGTTCCGCGAGGACGTTGTCGACCTGGGTGAACTCAACGGTGTTGTCTTCCAGCGGATCAAGTACATGAATGACGATGCGCTGCGGGGTAGCCTCGAAGTGGTAGTCGGCCTCGGTGTTCTTCAGCGGCCCCACCCCGGTGACAAGCGCCTGGGTCACCTGCTCCAGCCGCTGCTGCACAGCCTGACCGGTCTTGAGCTGCGCGAGATCCTTCTTGGTCTCGAGCAGCGCAGCGTGATAGTCACGCAACGCCGCAATGTCCTCGTCCGAGGGGAAGGAACGAGTGTTGTTCCCGTTGCTGTAGAGCGCCTTGCCCGCCTCGGTCACCCCTTGCACCACCAAGGTCGACGTTTTCAGCGTACTCAGCCGCAATGAGGCGCTGTCATCACCCAGGGCCGTGAGCTGGAAAGATTGACCGTCGTCCAGGGCAACCTTGGGGTGGTCCTTGTCCAGAACGACTTTCTTGAACCCCGGGTAGCTGCGGTAAGCGATCGTCAGGCCGAGACTGGCCAAGGGTTTGTTGACCGAAAGTGCGATCGTTTCACGGGGCGACAGTATCTCGTCCGACTCAATCTGGGCCGGCGCCGTGAGATCGGCAAAGTTTTTTTCGCTGCCGTCGCGAAAACGCAGGCGCTCCGGCCGGTACTGCGCAGCCACCGGCTCATCCGGCGTGGCCGCGCGCTTCCAGAGCGGATCAAGGCTGCTGGTATCGAGCCTCACTTCGGAACCATCGGCAAACAGCTTCTGGGCGAAACGCAGGTCCTGGACCGACGCCAGTGCGGTTTTCAGCTGCGCACTGGTGAACGGGACAAACAGTTCCTCGTATTGCAACGCCTGCTCGCTGGCCGGCTCGGTTGCGCCAATAGTCAGGCTCAATTGCGCGTCCATGACCAGCGCCAACGACCTGAGGCTGTCACCCGTGTCATGGATCAAGTAATTCAAGCGCTTTTCCACCTCGGGCAGCGCCAGCGTACCGATGTCTTCTATACCGCCTTCGTTCATGTCCTCGGCGCTAAAGCCTTCATATGCCGGTGCACCGTCCGGGCGAAGCAGGTAGTAGGCCGTACAGCCCAGGATTAACAGAGTCACACTCAGTATCGACAGCAATCTCAAACGAGGCTGGGTAAAGTTCATAAGGGCTTCGGTAGTCAAAGGGCCGGGAAATGCAGGCAGCTAAGCACACGGCCTTGCGCTCTGCAAATCGCCTGGACGGTGCTGATCTGCCGCTTCACAGCAGGAGCCACATGACCTCTGCACCGGCTGTTTGACTGAGACGAGCCATCGTCGTCGCTCTAGTGTCGGGAATCCCGTTACGGCTGAGACACAAGGAGTGATCGGCGCCTAAGTGTTCGCACGGATGTATCCCGAGAGCATCTTCATCAAGATCTCCCGGGGCAAGGTGGTGGATGAAGCCGGGCGCAGTTTTTGTGGCGAGGGGATTTATCCCCGCTGGGCTGCGCCGAGCTTGCTCGCGATAGCGGTGGGTCAGGCTGCATTGAGGTTGAATGTGCCGCCGTCATCGCGAGCAAGCTCAGCTCCCACACTGGTCTGGGGCATTCATAGAATCGTTGCTCACCCAAGATCCCCTGTGGGAGCGAGCTTGCTCGCGAAGGCTTAGTGTCAGGCAACCTTTTCATCGACTGACACACCGCTTTCGCGAGCAAGCCCGCTCCCACAATGAATCCAAGCCGATCACAATTCTGCATGCCAGACAAAATCCCGTTAGTCGCCACACCCCGCCATGCATTAAAGTAACGACCCCAGCCCCGGCGTTATCCGAACGCCCGGGGCCACCCTTTCCAGGAACAGTCACCGATGGAACATCGTGAAGCGCTGCTGGCGCTGCGAACCTTTCTTTCAACGCAGATTCTCGGCCAGGAAAAACTCATCGAGCGCCTGCTCATCGCCCTGCTCGCCGACGGCCACATGTTGGTGGAAGGCGCGCCGGGGCTGGCCAAGACCAAGGCCATCAAAGAGTTGGCCGAGGGCATCGAAGCGCAATTCCATCGCATCCAGTTCACCCCCGACCTGCTGCCTGCCGACATCACCGGCACGGAAATCTATCGCCCGGAAACCGGCAGTTTCGTGTTCCAGCAGGGGCCGATTTTCCACAACCTGGTGCTGGCGGACGAAATCAACCGCGCCCCGGCCAAGGTCCAGTCGGCCTTGCTCGAAGCCATGGCCGAGCGGCAGGTCAGCGTCGGGCGCAGCACCTATGAACTGTCGCCGCTGTTCCTGGTAATGGCCACGCAGAACCCAATCGAGCAGGAAGGCACCTACCCGCTGCCCGAAGCCCAGCTCGACCGCTTCCTGATGCACGTCAAGATCGGCTTCCCGGACGCCGCAGTGGAACGCCGCATCCTGCAGCAGGCCCGGGGTGAAGCGCTGAACGGCGAAACCAAGCCCGAACGCCGCGTCAGCCAGCAGGCGATTTTCTCCGCGCGCAAGGAAATCCTCGGTTTGTACATGGCCGATGCCGTGGAGGAATACTTGGTGCAACTGGTCATGGCCACCCGCACACCGGCCAAGTTCGACCCGGAGATGGCCGAGTGGATCGCCTATGGCGCCAGCCCGCGGGGCTCCATCGCCCTGGACCGTTGCGCCCGTGCCCACGCCTGGTTGGCCGGACGCGACTTCGTCAGCCCGGAAGATATCCAGGCCGTGCTGTTCGACGTGCTGCGCCATCGCATCATCCTGTCGTTCGAAGCCGAAGCCGCCGGCATCGACCAGGACCGGGTCGTGCAGCGGATTCTCGACGTCGTCGCTGTCGCTTGAGTATGAGTCATGAATAACCCACTGGCGCCCGCACCGGGCATCCGCATCAGCCTTTCGGAGCTGATCGAGATGCGCCATCGCGTGCGCGAGGTGCAGTTGTTTTCCACCCCCGGCCAGCGCAGCCCGCTGATCGGCTTGCACCATTCCAAGCTGCGCGGGCGCGGGGTGGATTTCGATCAAGTGCGGGTCTATCAGGCCGGCGACGATGTGCGCACCATTGACTGGCGCGTCACCGCGCGTACCCAGGAGCCTCACACCAAACTGTTCCACGAAGAACGGGAACGGCCGATTTTCATCATGATCGAGCAAAGCCACCGGCTGTTCTTCGGCTCCGGGCTGATGTTCAAGTCGGTGCTTGCCGCACAGGCCGCCAGCCTGATCGGCTGGGCCGCGCTGGGGCACAATGACCGGGTCGGCGGGCTGGTGTTCGGCGACAACACCCATTACGAGGTCAAGCCTCGGCGCAGCAAACAGAGCCTTCTGCAACTGCTCAACCGCCTGGTGCGGGTCAATCAGTCGCTGCACACCGAAGGCGAGCCGGACCGCGATTCGTTCGGCATTGCCCTGCGTCGGGCCCGGGAAGTGCTGCGGCCCGGCAGCCTGGTGATCGTGATTTGCGACGAGCGCGCGCTGTCCGACAGTGCCGAGCAACAACTGAGCCTGCTGTCGCGCCATTGCGATCTGTTGCTGCTACCCCTGTCGGACCCACTGGATCACGCCCTGCCCGCCGCCGGCCTGCTACGTTTTGCCCAACGCGATTCGCAGCTGGAGCTCGACACCCTGAACTTCGAACTGCGCCAGGCCTATCGCGCCCAGGCCGAGGCACGCCAGGAGCGCTGGGAGATACTGGCGCAGAAACTGCGGATCCTGATGATGCCCCTGAGTACCCAGGGCGATATGGTCGAACAACTGCGCGAATACCTGAACCCCAAGCGGGCCGGGAAAAGCCGATGAGCAATCTGGATCAATTGCAGCCGCTGATGGCGCCGCCCCCCATAGGTTTCTGGCCTCCCGCGCCAGGCTGGTGGTTGCTGCTGGTGTTGATCCCGTTGCTGGGCCTGGGCTTGTGGCAGCTACGTCGGTTTATTCCCGCCAAGCGCAACGTCGCCCGCGCCGAGCAACCCCTGGACCCGGTGCGCCTGGCCGCCCTGGCCGAGCTCGCCTTGCTGCCCAAACCTTATGACGGAGCGCCGGCCGGGGCCTGGCTGCAACAACTCAACGGGCTGCTCAAGCGACTGTGTCGCAACCACTACCCCTACAGCCAGAGCCACACCCTCAACGGGCGCAAGTGGCTGGCCTTCCTGGATAACCGCTGCCCCGCAGCCGGCCTCACTCGTTGGATGGTGCTGGTGGAAGGTGCCTACAAGCCCGAATGCAAACTCGATGACAAAGCCATCGCCGGCCTGACCCAAGCAGTCGAAATCTGGATTCGCAAACATGTTTGAATTCGCCTGGCCGTGGGTGTTCGCCCTGTTGCCGCTGCCCTGGCTGATGCGCCTGGTATTGCCGGCGGCCGATAGCGGCGAGCCGGCGCTCAAGGTCAGTTTCCTGGGCGACCTCGAAGGCCTGGTGGGGCGTCGGGCCCGGGCCAATCTGCCGAGCTGGCGTCAACAGACACCCTTCATCCTGCTCTGGCTGCTGTTGTTGATGGCCGCCGCCCGCCCTCAATGGCTCGGCGAGCCGCTGCCAATTGCCGCCAGCGGCCGTGACCTGCTGGTGGCGGTGGACGTTTCAGGCTCCATGGATTTCCCCGACATGCAGTGGCGGGACGAAGAGGTCAGTCGCCTGACGCTGGTGCAGCATATGCTCGGGGATTTTCTCGAGGGCCGCGAAGGCGACCGGGTCGGCCTGATCCTGTTCGGCAGCCAGGCCTATCTGCAGGCACCACTGACCTTCGATCGCCGCACCGTGCGACATTGGCTCGACGAGGCGCGTATCGGCATCGCCGGCAAGAACACCGCCATCGGCGACGCCATCGGCCTGGCCCTCAAGCGCCTGCGCCAGCGTCCGGCCCACAGCCGGGTGCTGATCCTGGTCACCGATGGGGCCAACAACGGCGGTGAAATCGACCCACTGACCGCCGCGCGACTGGCCGCCGACGAAGGCGTGAAAATCTACCCGATCGGCATCGGCGCCGACCCGGAACAAAGCGGCACGACGGGCTTGCTCGGCATCAACCCGAGCCTGGACCTCGACGAGCCGACACTCAAGGACATCGCTCATGTCACGGGCGGCCAGTATTTTCGCGCCCAGGATGGTGAACAACTGCTGGCGATCAAAACTGCCCTCGACCAGCTCGAGCCGGTGACCCAGCAACCGACCCAGGCCCGCCCTGCCCTGGCGCTTTATCACTGGCCCCTGGCCCTGGCGTTGCTATTGAGTGTGTTGCTGGTGGTGTGGGAGCGCTGGCCGGACAATCCACTGCAGCGCCTGTTCAATCGGCCGCTGTTCCAGACCAGCCAACATGCCGAGTGGCGTCAGCGGCTCAAGCGCCTGCGCTTGCGGAGGCGTCGATGATCGCCCTCTGGCCGCACTGGCTACGCCCCTGGTTCATCTTGCTGTTGCCGTTGCTGGGCTGGTTGCTCTGGCAACTGTGGCATCGGCAAAAACGCGTCGGGCGCTGGCAGATGATCTTGCCTCCGGCCTTTCACGCGGTGCTGCTCAGTGGCGGCAGTGGCCGTGAAAGCAGGCTGCCGTGGATTGCCCTGGGCCTGGGTTGGCTGTTGATGCTGCTGGCGTTACTGGGGCCTAGCTGGGCGCGGGTTGAACAGGCCAGCCAGAAACCCGCCGATCCGCTGGTGGTGGTGCTGGAACTGACGCCGGAGATGCTCGCCACCGACGTCCCGCCTACACGACTGGAGCAGGCGCGACGCAAGGTCCTGGACCTGCTGCACAACCGCAGCGACGCCCAGACCGCGATCATCGTCTATGCCGGCAGCGCCCACACGCTGGTGCCACTGTCCGACGACCTGTCCACCAGCGCCAACCTGCTCGAAGCCCTCGCGCCGTCGATCATGCCGCAAAGCGGCCATCGCGCCGACCTGGCGGTCAACAAGGCCATGGCCCTGCTGGAGCAGAGCGGGTTAGGCCATGGCCGGATCCTGCTGATCGGTTCTTCGTTGAACGAGCAGGAACGCGAGCACATTCGCCAGATCATGGACGGTTCTGCCACGCGCTTGCTGATGCTGGGCATCGGTACCCGGGAAGGCGCGCCGGTAGCCCAGGAGGATGGCAGTTACCTCAAGGACGCTCAAGGCGCGATTCTGGTGCCGCGCCTGGACAGCCCAAGCCTCAAAGCCTTTATCAATGAGCTGGACGGTCGTTACCGCCCGGCACGGCTGGACGACAGTGACCTGCGCGGCCTGGGCCTGCTGGACGGCCCACGCCATCTGCGCAGCGACGGTCAGACCTTGCGCCTGGACAGCTGGGCCGACCAGG
The DNA here is from genome assembly GCF_004786035.1 of Pseudomonas viciae. Taxonomy (NCBI): domain Bacteria; kingdom Pseudomonadati; phylum Pseudomonadota; class Gammaproteobacteria; order Pseudomonadales; family Pseudomonadaceae; genus Pseudomonas; species Pseudomonas viciae. Next base: position 2,785,328 of record NZ_CP035088.1, on the reverse strand, counting down.
GCTACTGGCTGCTCCTGCCGCTGTTGCTGCTGGCCGCCTGCGCCGGACGTCGAGGCTGGCTGTTCTGCCTGCCGCTGCTGTTCGTGTTGCCGCAAACCGGGCACGCCTTTGAGTTCCAGGATTTGTGGTTGCGCCCCGACCAACAGGGCCAGCACTTGCTCAAGCAGAAGCGCCCGGCCGAGGCCGCCGAGCACTTCGAGGAGCGCCAATGGCAAGGCGTCGCCCTGTACGAAGCCGGTGACTACAGCGAAGCCGCCCGGCGCTTTGCCGAGGGCACCGACGCCCGCGCCCATTACAATCGTGGCAACGCCCTGGCCAGGAGCGGCGAACTGGAAGCCGCGCTGGATGCCTATGAACAGGCCCTGGAGTTGCAACCGGACCTGCGCCCCGCCCAGACCAACAAGGCGCTGGTGGAAAGCTTGTTGAAAGAACAGGCACCACCACCGGAAGAACCCAAGCCTGCCGAAAGCGAGGAACCGGGTCCCGCGGAGCAAGCGCCGGATACCGAGAGGCAAAGCCAGTCTTCGGAACAGGGACAGCCCTCCTCCGAAACGACCGAAGCGCCGGACGAGGCCCAGGCGCCGCGCACCCCGCCACCGCCCGGCGCCCAGGATGTGCCGGGCAGTGAGTTGCCGGACGAGCAGACCACCACGCCACCGCTGCGCCCCGCCGCCGGCCAGCGTAACGAAGAAGAACAGCGCCAGGCACTGGAACAATGGCTGCGCCAGATCCCGGACAACCCAGGGGAACTGCTCAGGCGTAAATTCTGGTATGAACAGCAAAGCCATCAGGCCCAGGGAAAAACCCCATGACCCGCTTCACCGCCTACCTCCTCGTGTTGCTGCTCTGGGCCTCTGGAACCCAGGCAGCACAGCTGACCGCCAGTGTGGATCGCGGCCGCCTGAATTCCGGGGAAACCGTGGAACTGACCCTGGAGTCCAATGACGCCACGCTGTTCGGCAAACCCGACCTGAGCCCACTCCAGGCACTGTTCGACGTGCGTGGCACCCGCCAGGTCAACCAGCTGACCACCCTCGACGGCGAGAACCGCGCCACCACCCGCTGGATCGTGACCCTGCTGCCACGCCAGAGCGGCACCGTGACGATTCCGCCGTTGCAACTGGGAGAAGTGAGCAGCCAACCGATCACCCTGCAAGTGATCGAAAGTGAGACCCGCAATGCATCCGGCAACCTGGCGCCGGTGTTCATCGAGGCCAGCCTCGACCAGACCCAAGTGTATGTGCAGGCCCAGGCAATCCTGACCCTGCGCATCTACCACTCGGTGTCGCTGTACGACGACAGCAGCCTGACACCGCTGCACATCCCCGACGCTCGCACCGAACAGCTCGGCGAGTCGCGCACTTATGAAAAGGTCATCAACGATGTGCGCCACGGCGTGATCGAACTGCGCTACGGCATCTACCCGCAGCGCAGCGGCGAGCTGACGATTCCGGCCCAGACCTTCAGCGCCACCCTGGTCGAGCCGGTGGCCCAGGGCGCGGTGCCTTCGGGGCCGAAACCCGGCCAACTGATGCGCGTCAGCTCCGAGCAACTGCAGCTGACCGTCAATCCCAAGCCAACCAGCTACCCGGCCGATGTGCCCTGGTTGCCAGCACGCAGCCTGTCCTTGAGTGAAAGCTGGAGCCCGGAACCGACCCACAGCCAGGTCGGCGACTCCCTGACCCGCAGCCTGACCCTGGAAGCCGAAGGCCTGGCCAGCGCCCAGTTGCCGCCCCTGCCGGCCACGGAGATCAATGGCCTGCGGCGCTATCCAGACCAGCCGGTACTCAGCAGCCGCAGCAGTGAACGCGGGCTGGTGGGCAGCCGCGAAGACCGTGAAGCCCTGGTGCCCAACCGCAGCGGCACCATCGAGCTGCCGCCGGTGGAAGTGGTCTGGTGGAACACCCTGGAAAACCACCTGGACCGTACCAGCCTGCCGGCGCGAACCCTGCAAGTGGCGAACAATCCGAGCCTGATGGTGGATACGCCGGCGGGCACGGCGCAGATCGTGACGACCGTCGAGAGCGACAGCCTGTGGTATTGGCAATTGAGCAGCCTGATCCTGGCCTGCACCACGCTGCTCGGCTTCGGCCTGTGGTGGCGAGCCCGCTCGCAGCCCGCCGTCCTGCGCGCGACCCAGGCCGGCCCCAGCCCGCGCACCCTGCTGGATGATCTCAAGCGTACCTGCCTGGCCAACGACCCCCACGCCACCCGCCAGGCCCTCGACGCCTGGGCCCGCCAGCAACCGGAAACCCTGGCCGACATGGCGGCGCGCTTCGTACCGCTGTCCGACGCCCTCGACGGCCTCAACGGCGCACTCTACAGCGAGACCGGCCAGCTCTGGCAAGGCGAGGACCTGTGGCGGGCCATTCGCACCATTCCCACCGCAGAACGCTCCCAGGACCCACTGGGCGACAGTGGATTGCCGCCGCTTTACCCCAAATAACCCTTTTTGCGGCACATAGAGCTTTTTGTGGCGAAGGGACGGGTACCAGCTCAACCGGAGAAGTTGCACGGGTCCTCTCTGCTGTTTCCCAGTAAACTCCTTCTCTTTTAGCCGCCCATCTTCCCGCGGCCATCATCTGTTTTCTGGAGTTCACCTTGCGTCTGTTTCACACCTCCGACTGGCACCTGGGGCAAAACCTGCACGGCCAGGAGCGTGATTTCGAACACGCCTGTTTCCTCGAATGGCTGCTGCGCCAACTGACCAGCGAAAAACCCGACGTGCTGCTGATCGCCGGGGATATTTTCGACACCGTCAACCCGCCGGTCAAAGCCCAGGAACGGCTGTACGACTTCATCGTCAACGCCCATGAGCAAAATGCCAACCTGACCATCGTGATGATCGCCGGCAACCACGACTCCGGCTCGCGGATCGAACTGCCCGCGCCGCTGATGCGCCGCTTGCGCACCCATGCCCTGGGCCGGGTGTTGTGGCTGGACGACGGGCAGTTGGACGTCGAACGCCTGCTGCTGCCATTGCCCGACGCCAAGGGTAAGGTCAAGGCGTGGTGCCTGGCCCTGCCGTTCCTGCGGCCCGCCGAAGTCACCGGCGCGCAACTGGGTGACGACTACTTGCGCGGTATCGGCCAGGTTCATGAATGGCTGATCGCCGCCGCCAACAGCAAACGCAAGAAAGGCCAGGCGCTGATCGCCATCAGCCATGCGCACATGGCCGGCGGTTCGGTGTCCGAAGACTCCGAGCGCAGCCTGATCATCGGCAACGCCGAGGCCCTGCCCGCCAGCCTGTTCGGCCCGAGCATCAGCTACGTCGCCCTCGGCCACTTGCACAAGCCGCAGAAGGTCAACGGTGAAGAACGGATCCGCTACAGCGGCTCGCCGATTCCGCTGTCGTTCTCGGAGATCGGCTATCAGCATCAGATCCTCGACATCACCCTGGACGGCGACACCCTGGTCAAGGTCGAGCCACGCCTGATTCCCCGGGCCGTCAACCTGCAACGCCTGGGCCCGGCACCGTTGGCCGATATCCTGGTGCAACTCAAGGACCTGCCGGACATCGACCTGTTGGCTGACGTCCAGCGTCAGCCCTGGCTGGAAGTCCGGGTGCGCCTCGACGAGCCGCAACCGGACCTGCGTCACCAGGTGGAAACCGCGCTGCAAGGCAAGGCCGTGCGCCTGGTGCGGATCGCCGCCGAGTACGCCGGCAACGGTAGCACCGGCGGTGCCGATGATGGCGCGGCGCTGATCGAGCTGGATCAACTCAGCCCGCAGGAACTGTTCAGCCGTGCCTGGCAGGACACCTACGGCAACGAAGTGGATGAACAGACCCTCAAGGATTTTGCCGTGCTGTTGCAAGACGTGCAGATGGAGAGCGAGCAACCATGAAGATTCTCGCGATCCGCCTCAAGAACCTCGCCTCCCTGGCCGGGCCTTTCGAAATCGATTTCACTGCAGAACCCTTGGCCAGCGCCGGTCTGTTCGCCATCACCGGTCCCACGGGCGCCGGCAAGAGCACGCTGCTCGATGCCTTGTGCCTGGCGCTGTTCGGCGCCGTACCGCGCCTCAACAACACCGGGCGTGACGCCAAGGTGCCAGACGCCGACGGTGAAATCGCCACGGGCGACCCGCGCACGCTGTTGCGCCGCGGCACCGGCGATGGCTATGCCGAAGTGGATTTTCGCGGCATCGACGGGCGCCGCTATCGGGCCCGCTGGGAAGCCAATCGCGCCCGGGAAAAGGCTGGCGGCAAGCTGCAAGCTAGCCGCCAGAGCCTGCGAGACCTGGACAACGATCAACTGCTGGCGAGCCAGAAAGGTGAATACAAGGCCCAGCTCGAAGCCGCCCTGGGCCTGAACTTCGAACAGTTCACCCGCGCCGTGCTGCTGGCTCAGAGCGAGTTCAGCGCGTTTCTCAAGGCCGATGACAACGACCGCAGCGAACTCCTGGAAAAGCTCACCGACACCGCCCTGTACACCCGCCTTGGCCGCCGCGCCTTCGACAAGGCCAAGCAAGCCAAGGAAACCCACAAGCAGTTACAAGACCAGGCCACCGGCGTCACCCCACTCGCCCCCGAGGCCCGGGCCGAGCTGGACCAGCGCTTCAACGACGCCCAGCAACAACTCAAGGCCCAACAGGCGCAACTCAAGCAATTGGAGCAACAACACACCTGGCTCAAGGACCTGCGCCTGTTGCAGGACGAACAGGCCAGCGCCGCCGAGCAACTGCAACAGGCCCAGGCCGATTGGGACGCCCTGGCAGATCAACGCCTGAAACTGACGCGCCTGGAACAACTGGCGCCCCAGCGCCATCAATTCATCCGCCAGACGGAACTGACCCGTCAGCTTGAACCGTTGGCGGTGCAGATCCAGCAGCTCACCCAGCAGCAAATCGACCTGCATGAACAACAGGCCGCACTGGAAAAAGGCTTGAGCGCCGCACAACTGGCGCTGGCCACCGCCCGGCAACAAAGCAGCGACAGCGCGCCGTTGCTGCGCCAAGCCTTTGAAGAGCAGAGCACCCTCGCCCGCCTTGCCCGGGACGCGAGCCAGGGCGCTGAGCGTCAGGAGCAAGCGCAACAGGACTGCACCGAGGGCCAGCGCACAATCGACACCTTGCTCGAACAGCAAAAGCAGGTGGCCGCGCGCTTGCAGCGAATCGCCGGCGAGCTTGCACAAAGCACCCACCTTGCACCACTGAGCGACGCTTGGAAGGCCTATCGCGATCGCCTCCAGCAGTTGATGCTGATCGGCAATCGCCTGAACCAGGGCCAGGCCGAACTCGCCACCCTGGAGCAAAGCGCCGCCCGCACCGCCGAGGACCTGGCAACCCGCCGGCAAGACCTCGAAGTGCTCTACAAAGAAGCCGGCGCCGAACCGGACGCGGTGGCCGAACAGATCCAGTTGCTCGGCAACCTGTTGCAAGACAACCGCAAGCAATTGCGTGCATTCGAAGACCTGACCCGGCTGTGGGCCAGCCAGCAGGAACTGGACAAACGTGGCGCCGATCTGGAACAACGCCAACAACGGGCGTTGCAGGAACGTGACCGGCTGGTGCGTGAAGGCGGTGAAGCCAAAGCCGAACTGGCGATTGCCGAACAGACCCTGACCGTCACCCGCGAACTGCTGGAACGTCAGCGCCTGGCCCGCAGCGAAAGCGTCGAACAACTGCGCACGCAATTGCAGGACGACCAGCCGTGCCCGGTGTGTGGCAGCGTCGAACATCCCTATCATCAGCCCGAAGCCCTGCTGCAAAGCCTCGGGCGCCATGATGAAAGCGAAGAGGCCAATGCCCGCAAAGCCGTCGATCTGCTCAATGAAAAAGTCATCGACCTGCGGGCGCAATACAGCGGCGTCATCGCCCAGCTCAAAGAGCTCAAACAGCAGCAGGAACAACTCGCCGGCCAGCAACAGGGCCTGGCGCCCAGCCTTGAGGCCCACCCACTGTCGGCGCAGCTGCTGGCCCAGGATTCTGGCAAACGCGATGCCTGGCTGGCGCAACAGAACAGCCAGCTGCACCAACACATCAGCCAGGACGAACAACGGCAAACTGCCCTGCTGACCCTACAGCAGGACGCGGTGCGCCTGACGCAGCAACTGCACAATGCCGAGACGGCGAGCCAGCAAGCGTTACAGCACCTGAACAACCAGCAACAGGAACTGGCCCGTGATCGCCTGCGCCTGGATGACGAGTTGAGCCACTTCAGCGCCTTGTTGCCGGCAGACACGCTACAGGCCCTGCGCAGCGAGCCGGCCGCGACCTTCATGCAGCTCGACCAGCAGATCACCCAACGGCTGGAGCAATTGGAACAGCAGCGCGACGAACTCAGCGAACAGCTCCAGCGCCAGCAGACCCTGGAGAAGGAGCAGGACCGCCAGCAAACCCGCGTGCAGCAATTGGCGTCGGCGCAACAGCAATTCAGCGCCCTGACCGAGCAACAGCAGGCCTGCCAGCAAAAACTCACGCAGCTGCTGGGTGAACACACCAGCGCCGAACAGTGGCAGCAACAAATCGACCAGGCCCTGGAACAGGCTCGCAATGCCGAAGCAGGAGCCAATCAACGCCTGCAGGAACTGCGCAATAACCTGGTGCAGTTGGCCGCCGAACTCAAGGCCCGGCAGGAGCAGGCACAATCCCTGGACAGCGAACTTCAAGCGCTGGCGGCCGCCATCGCGCAGTGGCGCACCACACATCCTGAATTGGACGACGCGTCCCTCGAAGCCTTGCTCAGTCTCGACGAGCAGCACGTCAGCCAGTTGCGCCAGCGCTTGCTCAACAGCGAAAAAGCCATCGAGCAAGCCCGCGTCTTACTCACCGAACGTGAGCAGCGCCTGCAAAACCACCAGGCCCAGCACAACGGCAACCTGCTGCCCGAACAGTTGGCACAAGCCCTCACCGAGCTACAAGCTCAATTCGCCGCCAGCGAACAACACTGCGCCGAACTGCGCGCCGAACAGGCCGAGGACCAGCGGCGGCAGAACGCCAACCAGGCCCTGGCCCAGCAGATCGAACAGGCCTACGCCGAATACCAGCGCTGGGCACGCCTGGATGCGCTGATCGGCTCGGCCACCGGCGACCGCTTCCGCAAGCTGGCCCAGGCCTACAACCTCGATTTGCTGGTGCACCACGCCAACACCCAATTGCGGCAACTGGTGCGTCGCTACCGGCTCAAACGTGGCGGCAGCATGCTCGGGCTGCTGGTGATGGACACGGAGATGGGCGATGAACTGCGCTCGGTGCATTCGTTATCCGGCGGCGAGACCTTCCTGGTTTCCCTGGCCCTGGCGTTGGGCCTGGCCTCGATGGCGTCCAGCACGCTGAAAATCGAGTCGTTGTTCATCGACGAAGGCTTTGGCAGCCTCGATCCCGAGTCGCTGCAATTGGCGATGGATGCGCTTGACGGATTGCAGGCCCAGGGCCGCAAGGTCGCGGTGATTTCCCACGTGCAGGAAATGCACGAGCGGATCCCGGTGCAGATCCAGGTCCGCCGCCAGGGTAATGGCTTGAGCACGGTGGAGGTGAAATGAGCCGTGCCACGCTCTACTCCTTCCGTCGCTGTCCCTACGCGATGCGGGCGCGCATGGCGTTGCGTCACAGCGCAATCGAATTGGAGATTGTCGAAGTCAGCCTGAAGGCCAAGCCACCCGAAATGCTCGCGCTTTCCAGCAAAGGCACGGTGCCGGTGTTGCAGGTTGAGGGCCGGGTGATCGATGAAAGCCTGGAGATCATGAGCTGGGCCTTGGCACAGCAGGATCCGGATAATTGGAGATTGCTCGGCGACCCCGAAGGCCAAATGTTGACGGCAGCGTTGATCGAGGAAAACGACCAGGTCTTCAAGCTTCATCTGAACCGCTACAAATACCCTGAGCGCCACCCCGAACACGCGATGGAGCACTATAGGGCCGAGGGCGAGGTCTTTCTGCGCAGGCTGGAAGCATTGCTTGCTACCCGACCATTCCTGGCGGCGAATCACCAGAGCCTGGCCGACGTGGCGCTGATGCCGTTCGTGCGCCAGTTCGCCCATGTCGACCGTGAGTGGTTCGCCCAGGCGCCCTACCCTCATCTACAGCAATGGCTGCAGCATCTTCTGGAATCCGAGCTGTTCGTGGCGATCATGGCCAAGTAATTATCGACACAGTACAAAGCTCCCTCGCCACAAGAGCAATCATGCGTCCCACTCTTGATCGTTACCCGACCCACTCAGTCACTCAGCAAACTCAACAATCGCTCACGAGCCACTTCCAACTCGCCGGAATCCGGCTGAGCGGCTGAAACAATCGGGGTGGAATAGAGAAACAGCAGCATCACTGCCAGACGCATCGCCATGATGTCGATCCTTATGAGAGAAGGAGTCAATTTAATAGCGTCAAATTTAAACACATGGCCAAGTGATATTACAGTGGGATTTGTTCAGAAACGGCGAAGCCTGCGATCTTTTCTCTCCTTAAAGATGAAAAGATCGCAGGCTTCAATCGTCAAAACCTTTCAGTGCTGGGTCTTGTGGTCCAGCGCGGCGTAGAAGTTGGCGCTCTGCTGCAGGTATTTCTCGGTGTAGCTCTGGGTGCGGTTTTTCTTGTCGCTGATTTCGATGCTGGCACTGGCTGGCAGCGCCACGGTGGCAGAGATGGCGGAAGCAGCGATCACAGAGAAGAGATTCAGATTCATGGCGGTAATCCTCGGATTCAGTTGGCTGGCTTGCCCGGTGGGGCCGTGAAGCAAACTTACGCGCCGAGGCGTCCTGCCTTGAAATGCTTTGCATGACTAACGAATATCAGTCTCGTTGATACAACCACGAAGGCCCCGAAAAACGGGGCCTGCGGTCTATTGACGGACGATGAACTTCAAATCGCTCGGCGCATCCATCGCTAGCTTCTGCACAGTTTTACCCAGCAGACCGGTCTTGGGATCGCGCTCGAGCACCACGATCTGATTGCTCTTCTGGTTGGCGATCAACAGGAATTTCCCACTCGGGTCGAGGCTGAACTCCCGGGGGTGATCACCTTCAACCGAGCGGCGCTGAAGCTCTTTCAGTGTGCCAGCGGCCGGGTCAATGGCAAACACCAACACTTCGTTGGTGGTGCCACGGTTGCTGACATAGAGGAACTTGCCATCCCTGGAGGCATGCAGCGCAGCCGCCGCCCTGCCCGGTTGAGGCTTGCCAGCCGCCAGGTCGACCAATTGGCGCTGGGTCAAGCGTCCATCCTGATAATCGAACACCGCCACTTGTGCGGTCATCTCCATCGTCAACCAGGCGTGCTTGCCGTCGGCGCTGAACAGCAGATGACGCGGGCCGCTGCCGGGCGGCAACTGCACGAAGGCCGGATCGGCGGCGGTCAGCGGCAGCTCGGGGTTGGCCTTGGGGTCGTAGCGGTAGACGAACACCTTGTCCGCCCCCAGGTCGTTGGCGAACACATACTTGCCATCCGGCGAAGAGACTGCGGCGTGCACGTGGGCCGACATCTGCCGCTCGGGATTGACCCGGCTCGGCTGATGGCTGCTCAACTGCACCGGGGGTGACAACTTGCCGTCGGCGGCCACCGGCAACACCGCCAGGGTGCCACCCGGGTCTTCCACCACCGAGTAGTTGCTGACCAGCAGATGCCGTCCATCACCACTGAGGCTGGAATGGGTCGGCTCGTTGCCCAGGGACTGCACTTGGTTGATCAGGCTCAGTTCATGGGTTTTCGGGGCGATGGCGTAGCTGCTGACCTTGCCCACCGGGTCTTTCTGGCCCGGCCCGTTTTCGTTGACCACGAACAGCCGGGTCATGTCCTTGGAAAGGGTCAGCCACGAAGGATTGTCAGTCTTGATCACTTGCAATGGGTTGGCGTCGAGCTGGCCGGTGCGGCTGTCGAATTGCAGCCGGTAGATGCCCTGACTCTGGCCGGCGGTGTAGGAACCTACCAACAGTTGATGACGTTCATCAGTTTCTGCCTGAACGCCCATGGCGCCCACGCTGCCGGCCATCAACAACGGCCAGAGACTACGCATCTTCATGTTCGTCGTCCTCATCATCGTCGTGGCCTCTGGTCGCTTCCACGCACTCCAGGTGGTGATCACCCGAATCGCTGGTGATGATCCAGTGCTTGGAGGCTTTGTCGAACGTCGCGGCCTGCATCTGCGTCGGCGTGAAACGCCAGTGTTCGAGGGTGCGGCCATTCATGCACTCGACGTGCAGCTGATCTTGCTCATCGAGGGAAAAATCGAATGCGTACAACCCGTCAATGATCAGCATGTCGCAGGATTCGAGGGCGTGCAGCAGGGTGTCGGTAACGGCAGTCATGGTGATCAGTCGGTCATTGGGAAAGTTGCCATGATAACCCAATGTGGGAGTGGGCCTTGGGCCATAACTTCAGACTCGATGTTGACTGGGCGATTGCCTTCGCGAGCAAGCTCGCTCCCACATGGGAACGCATTCCGATGTGGGAGCGGGCTTGCTCGCAAAGAGGCCGGTACATTCAACCTCAATGTAACGGCCTGACCGCGATCCTCAGACCGCCTCGCGCCCCGGCACCCCATCCACCAACCGCAGGATCCCCAACGGGTTGGCGTTCTTCAGCGGCTCCGGCAGCAGGCTGTCGGGATAGTTCTGGAAGCACACCGGACGCAGGAAACGATCAATCGCCAAAGTCCCCACCGACGTGCCACGGGCATCGGACGTCGCCGGGTAAGGGCCGCCGTGCACCATCGAATCACACACTTCCACCCCGGTCGGATAACCGTTGAGCAGGATGCGACCGACCTTCTGCTCCAGCAACGGCGTCAATTCGCTGAACCGTTCGAAATCCGCCGGCTCGCCGATCATTGTCGCGGTCAGCTGGCCGTGCAGGCCGTTCAGCGCGGCAGAGAGCTGGGCTTGGTCCGCCACTTCGACAAACACCGTGGTCGGGCCGAACACTTCTTCCTGCAACGCCTCGTCGCCGTTGACCAACAGGCTGGCATCGGCCTTGAACAACTGCGGCTGGGCCTGGTTGCCCTGCTGTTCACGCCCGGCCAGATGCTCGATGCCGGGGTGGGCCAACAATTTCTGCAGGCCCTTGCCGTAGCTTTGCAGCGTGCCGGCGTTGAGCATGGTTTGAGGGGCCTGGTCGCCGATCAACGCCGCCACTTGTTGAGTGAACGCAGTGAACTGCGGCGAACGGATACCGATCACCAAACCGGGGTTGGTGCAAAACTGGCCACAACCCTGCACCACCGAGGCGGTCAAATCGCGGGCAACGCTCTCGGCGCGATTCTCCAAGGCTTGCGGCAACACGATCACCGGGTTGATGCTCGACATTTCGGCGAACACCGGGATCGGCTGCGGTCGCGCGGCGGCCATGTCGCACAAGGCACGCCCGCCCTTGAGAGAGCCGGTGAAGCCCACGGCCTGGATCGCCGGATGCTTGACCAGCCATTCGCCGACGCCACCGCCGTAGATCATGTTGAACACACCGGCTGGCATCGCGGTCTTTTCAGCCGCACGGATAATTGCATCGGCCACGTGCTCGGCGGTCGCCATGTGCCCGCTATGGGCTTTGAATACCACCGGGCAGCCGGCTGCCAGGGCCGACGCCGTGTCGCCACCGGCCGTGGAGAACGCCAGGGGGAAGTTGCTGGCACCGAACACCGCCACCGGGCCCAGGCCGATGCGGTACTGACGCAGGTCCGGACGGGGCAACGGCGTGCGCTCCGGCAAGGCCCGGTCGATGCGCGCGCCGTAGAAATCGCCACGGCGCAAAACCTTGGCGAACAGGCGCATCTGACCGCTGGTGCGACCGCGCTCACCCTGGATCCGCGCCGCCGGCAATGCGGTTTCACGGCAAACCACAGCCACGAACTCATCGCCCAAGGCATCCAGTTCATCGGCAATGGCTTCGAGGAACTCGGCCCGGCGCACCGCGCTCAGGCTGCGATAGGCCGGATAAGCAGCGGCGGCAGCCTTGGCGGCGGCGTCGACTTCTTCTGCCGTGGCCTGGATGAAATCATGGGGCAAGGCTTCGCCAGTGCTGGCGTCGATGCTCTGCAGGCGAGTCTGGCCGGCCGCGCTACGCGCCCCGCCGATGTAGTTGTGGCCAAGGATCTGGTTCATCGCAAGTCTCCTTTAAAGTGTGCCGATAGTACCCGGGTTGAACACCGCGTCCACCGGGGCAATGCCGTTGACCAGCGGCGCGCCGAATTCGGCCTGACTGATCTCGAACACATCCCCCGGCTGAGTGCGAATGCCGTCGGCGAACGACAGCGTCGCGGTGCCAAAGAAATGAACGTGTACATCCCCCGGGCGCAGGAACTGACTGTACTTGAAGTGATGGAATTCCAGGTTTTCGAGGCTGTGGCACATGTTCGCCTCGCCGCTGAGGAATTCGTTCTGCCACAGCACTTCGCCGTTGCGCAGGATACGACTGGTCCCGGACAGATGTTGAGGCAGTTCACCCACGCGAAGTTCCGGGCCAAAACTGCAACTGCGCAATTTCGAATGGGCCAGGTACAGGTAATTCTTGCGTTCCATCACGTGGTCGGAGAACTCGTTGCCCACCGCAAAGCCCAGGCGATAAGGCTTGGCGTCGTGGCCGATGACATACAGGCCGCTGATTTCCGGCTCCTCGCCCGCGTCTTCGGCGAACGGCGGCAGCGGGAACGGATGGCCCGGACGGACGACGATGCTGCCGTCGCCCTTGTAGAACCATTCCGGTTGCACGCCGGCCTGCCCGGCCTCGGGTTTGCCGCCCTCCACGCCCCACTTGAAGATGCGCATGGTGTCAGTCATGGCGCTTTCGTCGCCGGCCTGCTGGTGCATCTTGTCCCGGGCCGAAGCACTGCCCAGGTGGGTCAGGCCGGTGCCGCTGACCAGCAGGTGCGCCGGGTCTGGGTGATCCAGCGGCGGCAGGATGCGCAGTTCACCGAGCAACCGGGCGTAGTCATGGCTGGCGCCCAAGCCCAGGCTATTGACCTGTTGCTCAAGCTTGACGCCGGCCTCGATGGCCGCCAGCGCCAGGTCGCGCACGCTCCCCGCGCCCTGCACTTCCCGCACTTGCTCGCCGTCGACCACACCGACGCGGCGTTCACCGTCAGGCAATTCAAACTGAACTAAACGCATATTCTTCTCCCTGCAAACATAACTTGAATTACACACTGATCCCTGTGGAAGCGAGCTTGCTCGTGATTGCAGTCTGACAGTCGACATCATGGGTGAATGTAAGACCGCTATCGCGAGCAAGCTCGCTCCCACAGTTGATCGGGGTTACCCCTGAAATTTTTATGTACGCGTAGCCCCCCGGGCACTGGCCGCGAACTGATCCGCCGGCAGCACATGCTTGCGCTCCAGCAGGCGATAGACCACGCCGGTCAATACCAGGCCAAAGACCATCACACCCGACAGGAAGTACAACCCCGACGCCAAATTACCGGTGTATTCCTTCAGCGCACCAATCACGAACGGCCCGATGTAGCCACCCAGGTTGCCCACCGAGTTGATCAGCGCGATACCCGCCGCCGCACTGGCGCCGGCAAAAAAACGCCCGGGCAAGGTCCAGAACACCGCGGTGCAGGAAAACAGCGCAAACGCCACCAGGCACAGCGCCGCCAGTTGCAACACTGGCACCGACAGCCAGGCGCTGAGGAACAGGCCGATGGCGCCCAGCACATAGAGCACGGCCAGATGACCGTAGCGGTCGTTCAAGCGGTCGGAACTGCGGGGAATGATCAGCAGGCCGATGATGCCGAAGATGTACGGCACCGAAGACACAAAGCCGGTAACCAAATCACTGCCGCCGAACTGCTTGATCAGCGTCGGCAACCACAGGCCCAGGCCGTAGATGCTCAGGGTCACGGGCAGGTAGAACAGCGCCAGCAGCAGGACACGCTTGTCTTTCAGGGCGTGCAGCGGGTTGCCATGGCGAGTCTGGCCGTATTCCTGCAAGTCTTTTTTCAGCTCACCCGTCAGCCAGTCCTTCTCGGCCTGGTCCATCCATTTCACTTGTTGCGGGCCATCCGGCAAATAACGCAGCACCGGCCAGGTCAGCAGTACCGCTGGCAGGCCAATGACAATGAACAGCCACTGCCAGCCGTGCAGGCCAAGGATGCCGTCCATGCCCAGCAAGCCACCGGACACCGGGCCGGTGATCATCATCGCGATGGGTTGGGAAAGAATGAACAGGCCCAGGATCTTGCCGCGATGGCGTACCGGGAACCATTGAGTGATGTAGTACAGCACGCCCGGGAAGAACCCGGCTTCCGCCGCGCCCAGCAAAAAGCGCATCACATAGAAGCTATGCGGACCTTGTACGAACGCCATGCCGATGGTGATGGCGCCCCAGGTGATCATGATCCGGGCGAACCAGCGCCGGGCACCGAAGCGTTCGAGCATCAGGTTGCTGGGGATCTCCAGCAGGAAATAACCGATGAAAAACAGCCCCGCGCCCAAGCCATAGGCCGCATCGCCAATGCCCAGGTCAGCCCCCATGTGCAGCTTGGCAAAGCCCACGGCGGAACGGTCCACGTAGGCGATCAGGTAAAGCAGGATCAGGAAGGGAATCAGTTTCAGCGTGATGCGACGAATAAGCCGCAATTCCTGGCTCATGGGACTGTTCTCCAATTGTTGTTGTTATAGAACCTCGGGGGATTTCTCTCGCCAATGACAGCCAGGACAACCCCTCCGTTAAACCGGACTATATAGTAATACTATTTACCCAACAACACTTCCAAACCGCGTAAATTGCGCTTATGTTACCCTCACGCTAGAACAATATAGTCATACAATAAGAGAATCGATCATGTCTGATAAGAAACCCTCCCTGCGCTCGGCCCAATGGTTTGGCACCGCCGATAAAAACGGCTTCATGTACCGCAGCTGGATGAAAAATCAGGGCATCGCCGACCATCAGTTCCATGGCAAGCCAATCATCGGCATCTGCAACACCTGGTCGGAGCTGACGCCGTGCAACGCGCATTTCCGGCAGATCGCCGAGCACGTCAAGCGCGGCGTGATCGAGGCCGGGGGCTTTCCGGTGGAATTCCCGGTGTTCTCCAATGGCGAATCGAACCTGCGCCCCACTGCCATGCTGACCCGCAACCTGGCGAGCATGGACGTGGAGGAAGCGATTCGCGGCAACCCGATTGACGGCGTGGTGCTGCTCACCGGTTGCGACAAGACCACCCCTGCCTTGCTGATGGGCGCCGCCAGTTGCGATGTGCCGGCCATCGTCGTCACCGGCGGGCCGATGCTCAATGGCAAGCACAAAGGCCAGGACATCGGTTCGGGCACGGTGGTCTGGCAATTGAGCGAGCAGGTCAAGGCCGGCACGATCACCATTGACGACTTCCTCGCGGCCGAGGGCGGCATGTCTCGCTCGGCCGGTACCTGCAACACCATGGGCACCGCCTCGACCATGGCCTGCATGGCCGAAGCCCTCGGCACCTCCCTGCCGCACAACGCGGCGATTCCGGCCGTGGATGCACGCCGTTATGTGTTGGCCCATATGTCCGGCATGCGCGCGGTGGAAATGGTCCGTGAAGACCTGAGGCTGTCGAAGATCCTGACCAAGGAAGCCTTCGAAAACGCCATCCGCGTCAACGCGGCCATCGGCGGCTCGACCAACGCGGTGATCCATCTCAAGGCCATTGCCGGGCGCATCGGCGTACAACTGGACCTGGACGACTGGACCCGCATCGGTCGCGGCATGCCGACCATCGTCGACCTGCAGCCGTCCGGGCGCTTCCTGATGGAAGAGTTCTACTACGCCGGTGGTTTGCCCGCCGTGCTGCGTCGTCTCGGTGAAGCGAACCTGATCCCCAACCCGAATGCCTTGACCGTCAACGGCAAGAGCATCGGCGAGAACACCAAGGACGCACCGATCTACGGCCAGGACGAAGTCATTCGCACCCTGGACAACCCGATCCGCGCCGACGGCGGCATCTGCGTGCTACGCGGTAACCTGGCGCCACTGGGCGCGGTGCTCAAGCCGTCCGCCGCCACCGCCGAACTGATGCAGCATCGCGGTCGTGCCGTGGTGTTCGAGAACTTCGACGAGTACAAGGCGCGGATCAATGACCCGGAGCTGGATGTGGATGCCAACTCGATCCTGGTGATGAAGAACTGCGGACCCAAGGGTTATCCGGGCATGGCCGAAGTGGGCAATATGGGCCTGCCGGCCAAGCTGCTGGCCCAGGGCGTGACCGACATGGTGCGGATTTCCGATGCGCGCATGAGCGGCACCGCCTACGGCACGGTGGTGTTGCACGTGGCACCGGAAGCGGCAGCCGGCGGGCCCTTGGCGGCAGTGAAGGAAGGCGACTGGATCGAGCTCGATTGCGCCAGCGGCCGCCTGCACCTGGACATCTCCGACGCCGAACTGGCCGCGCGCCTGGCCGACCTGGTTCCTCCGCAACAACTGCTGGTGGGCGGCTATCGCCAGCTGTACATCGACCATGTCCTGCAAGCGGACCAGGGCTGTGACTTCGACTTCCTGGTCGGTTGCCGCGGCGCCGAGGTGCCACGCCACTCTCACTGACACCACCCATCGCCCTGTGGGAGCAAGCTTTTGTGGGAGCTGAGCTTGCTCGCGATAGCGGTGTAACAGACAACAGAGATATTGACTGGAAGGGCCTCATCGCGAGCAAGCTCAGCTCCCACAAAAGCCCGCTCCCACAATGGACCGGTGTCCACATCAAGTTCGCACTAGCGACCCGCCATCGCCGCGCCTGCTATCATGCGCAGCATCCCCTACGCACAGGATCGCGCCGCGCCCCATGGATTACCGTAAACCCTCCGACCGCAAGAGCATGCACTCGCGCATTGTCCAGGAACTGGGCATGCAGATCGTCTCCGGGCGTTTCAAGCCGGACGACAAACTGCCCGCCGAAGCCCTGTTGTGCGAGGAGTACGCCGTCAGCCGCCCAGTGCTGCGCGAAGCCACGCGAGTGCTGGTCGCCAAGGGCCTGGTGTATTCGCGCCCGCGGGTGGGCACGGTGGTCAAGGCCCGGCGGGAATGGCACATGCTCGATCCGGATGTGCTGCACTGGCTGATGCAGAGCAGTCCGCAGAATGAATTCTTCAACTTGCTGACCAGTGTGCGCAGCATCATCGAACCGGCTGCCGCCGCCCTCGCCGCACAGTTCGCCGACGCCAGCGACATCGCCGCCATCCGTGAAGCCTACCAGCGCATGGAAGCCGCGCCGACCCCCGAGGCCGTGCTGCAACCTGACCTGGACTTCCACAGCCGCATCGCCGACGCCACCCACAACGACTTGCTCGCCAACCTGTGCAACATGTTGTCGGTGGCCATCGCCGAAGCGCTCAAGCACTCCAACCAGCGGCCCAACCTGCATGAACTGGCGATGCCGCGCCACAAGGCGATTCTCACCGCCATCGAGAACCGCGACGCCCTCGGTGCCCGCCACGCCACCCTGGTGCAACTGGATGATGCCCGCAGCGCGCTGAATGTGGTGCTGGGCGCCGACCCTGCCTGATCCCCCCTTAGCCAAAAGACGAGTCCTGGCATAACCCACATCCGCCCGGGTGGTATTTATTTACCGCCCTCGCGGAAGCGGGATGTCGATACTTCCCTCGTCGTCACTCCCGGCGGCCATGAACTTATGAAAAGGATTTCATATGACCGCAGCCACTCCGACCAATACTCTCCCCGCGCTTGCACAAAGGGTCAGCCTGCTATTTGCCAGCCGCCCGACCTTCGAAGAAGTCGCGCAACGCATGCTCGAACAAGCCATCAAGGAAAAATATCCCTCGTTGAGCTTCGACCTGTCCAAGACCAAATTGGCAACGCCGGATCCCGCCTCTCGTGGTTTCACGCTCCAACCGTTCATGCCCCGCGTCCTCGATTACCTGGCCTTGGGCACCCCTCTGGATTTCACGGAACGCGGTGGGCGTCGCTGCTTTCTTTCCGACGCACCGCCCCGCGAGCTCTCACCGCAAGACGACAAGCTGGACATCAAGGTCATCGAAAAACTGCTGCTTGAACTGCCCTGGACCGTACCGATCGGGCTGGAGGATGCGCTGACCCGCTATTGGAACGCCGGCATCGACACGGGTAATGACATCAGCCGCTGGCGCTGGCTCAGCGATGCACTCAAGAACACGCTGTCTATCCGCAGCCTGCAACAACCCGACCTCACTGACCCGGCGCGCGAAGCCCTGGACCAAATCGTCTGCTGGCCGGACCGCGAGCAGCGATTTCGCCGCACCAACCTATCCCCCGTCTACGCCTACAGCCTGGAAACCAAAGTCACCCGAAACGGCTCCAGCAGCGTGCTGATCGGCAGCGAAATGCTCCTGACCTATTGCAAAAATGGCGCTACCGTCTTCCTGCTTTGCAGTCCGGGCGGCGCCGTGCAGTCCTTTGCATCCCTGGAAGAATTCAATAGCCATTGGGGCGCAGGGATTGCCAGCCGCTACATCGTCGACACCCTGACTTGCCAACGCAACGAGATCAGCGGCAATGCTTTCGACACCCAGGCCGCCATGCTGCTGGAGCAGCAACTGGCCGACCTGAACGCAGTGCAGTTGCCCGCGCGGATTGGCCTGCCAGACCTGTCGACGCTCTACCAGGAGCTGAGCGACCCCGCCCGTTATCTGCTTGACGCACCGCATCTCACGCCCGAAACGGCGGCACGGATCGAGCCGCTGTTGCCCGACTGGTTGAAACAAGCCTCCATCGTCGATCAAACGAAATTCCAGCATTACAGCCTGACATTGGCCAGCGCGAAAAAACGCCACCAGGGCCGCACCTTTCTCAGCGACATCGAGGACATCAAGGCCTTTGCCGCCGACGCCCTGCTCAAGCAGATGCAGCAAACCAACGACAGCCAACCGGACAAGGCTCAAACCAACCAATACCAGCCCGACGATGTAGAGCTGACTTTCACCGTGGCAGCCGGTTATCCCGGAACCATCGGGATCATCGAGAAACGGAAGATGAGCCTGACCGAACTGGCCATCAACAACCTCGTCGCTCGACCGAGTGCAAACCTGGTCCTCAGCCATCGCCTGGGCCTGACGCTGCCCCGGTGGCTGACGCCGGATTTCATCACTCGCAAGAACGGGCTGATCGAACAGGTCGACATTGGCACGACCTATCCTCGCTACCTGCAACAACGCCTGCTGGATGATTTGACCCAGGCCCAGGAACGCCAGCGACTGTTTGCAGAACAGATCCCGGCGCAGTTGTCGCTTGAAGCCCTCAAGCAAATGCTCAACCATGAAAACGGCGTAACCCGCCAAGGCCTGCGCCTGGTTGAAGCCCTGCTCAACCCCGACGCGAGCAGTCAACAGGTCGGCGGCCAGTCGGTGGTCATTCGCCACCTGGCCTTCCTGCGCAAACCCGAAGCCCATCCCGACATCGTGGGCAACATGTTCATCATTGAGCCGGCGGATGTCCAAACCGGACCGCACCTACTGTATCGCCCGCTTTACGCGCCCTCGTTGCAAGAGCTCCCTACGCGCGAGGCACTGTTGAAGGCCATCGTCACTCCTGGGGATCTGCAAAAGAGCATCCTGACCTGGATGTCCGACGCCGCGCGCCCGATCTATGCCGATGGTGGTTTCCAGGAGCCGCACATCGTGCGCTTTTTCCAGGGCGATGAGTTCAGCCTCCCCGCCAAGCCTGCCCCCGCAACGCTGGCCATTGACGGTACAAACGACGAACTGCGGCAGTTCCTGCACAACGGTGAACTGATGCAGTATCTGTACGGCAGTAATGCCCGCGCTCTGGTCTCCCAGGCCGACCATGATTCGGTCTCCAACAGCGAGAGCCGCTGGGCAGTGCTGCTGGAAGGCGGCAGCCTGTTGTTCAATACGCTGCTGATGCCCTTGCTGCGCGGCCCAGTCATGACCACGCTCTGGCTGTGGAACCTGATGAGCAGTGCCAGTCATGATATTCCGGCCCTGAGCAGCGAAGACCCGGTGACCCGTGAACTGGCCGTCGTCGACCTGCTACTCAACCTTGGCATGCTGGCGCATCAATTTCCCTCCATCAGCGCCTTGTCCCATGCACCGGTGCCCCATGCACTGAAGGAACAGGCGATGCGTCCCCCAGCACCGCGCGTCATCCCTGAGCAGTGGCCGACGCCGGTGCCGCCCAGGATTCTCGAAGGGCCGGTGGGCTTGCCCGGCGAACACTCGCAGGGCGCCCTGGACCTCAGTTTCGCCAGCACCGGGCAGCGCCTGACGCAGGAGCAACGTAACCGGCTGCAGCGGCTACAGGTGCCACGCCCCACTTCAATGCCTGAACCGATCAAATATGGCCCCTACACAGGCTTGTACGTCATCCAGAACAAATGGTACGCACTGGTGGAAGACAAACTGTATCGGATCAGTCCGGAGCCGGACGGCAACACGGTGATCGTCGACCCGCAGGCTCCACGAGACCCGGCAAAAAATGGTCCGGTGTTGAAGTCAGATATCCAGGGCAACTGGTCCATGGACCTACGCCTGCGTCTGCGCGGGGGCATGCCCCCAAAGCGGGTGGCCGAACTGCGCAAGCTCAGGGCCCAGCGGGGGATGGAATTGACCCAGGAGCTGAGGAATTATCACGCACAGGAAGCCGATAAGCTAAAGGCCGTGCAAGTTGCCCAGGAAGTCTTGAGCAGAACCCAGGAAGGCGACTTTACCGAGGAACAACGTGCGGCAAAACGTGCGCAGTTTTATGAATTGCTCCAGGACCAGACTGACGACTATCTGCGGCTGCTGAACAAAGCAACGGAATATGCCAGCCTTGACATGACATTGCCCCCGGAACTGCTTCGCGCACTGATGGAAAATGTGATCAACAACGCCCGTAAGGCCTTTCTTGTCGTCGAGTTGGATTTAGTGGCCCTGGATGCCGCCAATATCCACTTCATGAAAAATGGACCGGCGTTGAAGGAGGCTGTCGCCGACAACCCCGTAGGCTACTTTGCGTACCTCGACGCAATGAGCGTCATCAACGATCGTACTATCTATTGGCTGGAACTCGAGGAGCGGCACCTGGACGCGTTATTGAACCTGGACGCCGAAGGCGCGCAGATATTCGAGCGGCTGACCAAGGATCGTCCCCAGGAAGAAAGATCTGCGCTGGCCACCAAGTCCTTGCAGTTACCCATACTCGCCGCCCTGCTGGTCAAAAACCCCGAGTCCGACCTTCCCGCCAGTCTGCATAATTTCATCAAGCTCTTGCTGGAACAGGTGCGCTCCCACTCCGACCTGGAAACATATGACCTGCCCCCTCCGGAGCGGCTTGAAGTGCTGGAAAGTCTGACCGAAAACTATGGCGCTTCCCTAGATGCCATGCAGGGCATCAAGGCACTCAATGCCAACGACATTGACCCATCCTATTTCGCCAGGCTGTTCAAGCTGATCGAACATCTCTATGACGACGTCTCCAAGAAATTGTCCGCCGAGCTCAAACCCGCGCCGCAGCCGCGCAAGCGTCCGCAAAAACGCACCAAAACGGCGAGCGGGCGCCCGCAAAAAAAGGTGATCAAAACCCGGAAGGCTGGCGTCTTGATTGGTGATCTGAAACCCGCCGGCACCTCCCTGCCGATTGAAGTCGTCGAGCTACGCTCCGAAGTCGATGACGAGTTACTCGCCACCTATTCACAGCACGACGACGTCTGGGACATCGTCGAAGTACAACGACCGGCTCCATCACCACGCACCAGAGCGATCAAAACGATCAAGGGCGATGCGCGCAAGCTGCTGGATCAACTGGAGAACAGTTTACTGAGCGCAGAGCGGTATAAAACCCAGTGCCGCTTTCCCCAGGAAATCGAGGAGATCATGAACAATGAGGCGAGTCGCTACCGCAAACGCTGCGAAGAACTCGAAAGAGCCTTCACCGCCTCGACAAAACCGCGCACAGCAGCGGATCAGACATTGATCGATGAACTGTCAAACGCAGCTTTCCGCCTGACCACCCGGGGCAGTGAACTGCGCACCGAACTGAGCCTGAAGTTGCCGCCCACCGACAGCAATCTGCGCTACCTGTTCGCAAAGAACCTGATACAAGTCGCACGGCTCGGCGAACGCAAAGCCTTGAAAGGCGAACGCAAGGATTTCCTCCAGGAATACGCCATCAACGACCGCGACGGCTGGACGCTCTGGTACGCGCACTTTCATTACGAGACGGTCGACACGCTGAAAACGGACTACAGCGTTGCGCATTTGAAAACCAAGGAGCAACGCCGGGAGCACTACCACTCGATGCTGGCCAAGGCGAAGAGCCCTTATGCAGTGGTGAATGTACATCGAGGGCAGATCGGCAGGTCGTTGGCGCAGAGCAAGTTCTTGCCGTTGGCGCCGTGATCACCGCTCAAAGGCTGGCGTAATTCATTGTGGCGAGGGAGCAAGCTCCCTCGCCACATGTATTTCAAGTCCATTGAGGGGACAGCATTCCCCTCCAGCAACCCATCAATGAGCAAACAACGAATTACCCTTCTGCCCCGCCAACTTCTCCGGCTTGATCAGGAACCGCGCCAGCGCCGGCAGCAGCCACAACGCACCGAACATGTTCCACAGCAACATGAACGTCAGCATCAGCCCCATGTCGGCCTGGAACTTGATGGCCGAGAAGATCCAGGTGCACACGCCGATGGCCAGGCACAGACCGGTGAACAATACGGCTTTACCGGTGGATTTGAGCGTCTGGTAGTACGCCTCCTGCAACGGCAATCCGGCCCGCAGGAAGCTTTCCAGACGGCTGTAGATGTAGATGCCGTAGTCCACGCCAATCCCCACGCCAAGGGCCACCACCGGCAGGGTCGCGACTTTCACGCCAATGCCCATGAACGCCATCAGGGCGTTGCCCAGCACCGAGGTCAGCACCAGCGGTAGCACGATGCACAGCGTCGCCGCCCAGGAACGGAAGGTGATCATGCACATGGTCGCCACGCAGATGTACACCAGGATCAGGATGATCAGTTCCGATTCCTTGATCACTTCGTTGGTGGCCGCCTCGATGCCGGCGTTACCGGCGGCGAGGATGAATTCCAGACCGTCGCGGTTGTTGTCCCTGGCAAAGTCCTGCACCGCCTTCACCGCACGGTCCAGGGTCTCGGCCTTGTGGTCGTTGAGGAACACCAGCACCGGCGCCAGGGAGCAGCTGTTGTTGTACAGGCCATCGGCCCGGGCAATGGAGTTGTTCAGCACGTCAGGGTTGCGCGACAGGGTTTCCCATTTCAGGTTGCCCTCGTTCATGCCCTTGATCATTTGCTTGGACACGGTCACCAGGGAAATCGCCGACTGCACGCCCTCGGTGTTCTGCATCTTCCACATCAGCTCGTCGATGGGCGCCATGGCTTCATAGCGCGAGCAGCCCTCGGCCTTGGTCTTGACCATCACCACCAGAACATCGGAGCTGGTGGAGTAGTTGCTGATGATGAAGTTGTTGTCCTGGTTGTAGCGCGAGTCCGGACGCAATTCCGGCGCGCCCTGATCGAGGTCACCGATCTTCAGGTTCTGGCTGTACCAGAGGCCACCACCGAAAGCGATCACCGCCAGGGCAATGGACACCGGCGCGACCTTGGCGCTGGCGAAGTTCGACAACGTGCGCCAGAACGGGTGTTCGCGGGTCGCGTCTTTCTTGCTGCGCTCGACGGCACGTTTGCTGATACCGACATAGGAAATCGCCACCGGCAGCAGGATCAGGTTGGTGAACACGATCACCGCCACGCCGATGGACGCACCGATGGCCAGTTCGCGGATCACGCCGATGTCGATGATCAGCAAGGTGATGAAGCCGACGGCGTCCGCCAGGATCGCGATCATCCCCGGCAGGAACAGCTGGCGGAAGGTGCGCCGCGCCGCCGTCAGGGCGTTGTCCGCTTCGCCGGACTGCAAGGCGATGCCGTTGATTTTCTGCACGCCGTGGGAAATGCCGATGGCGAAGATCAGGAACGGCACCAGCATCGAATACGGATCGAGACCGAAACCGGCCGCGTGCATCAGCCCCAACTGCCAGACCACCGCCACCAATGTGGTGCTCAATACCGCGATGGTGCTGCGCATGCAGTTGGTGAACCAGTACAGCAGGATCAGGGTGATGACGAACGCCACGCCGAAAAACATCACCACCATGACCAGACCGTCGATCAGGTCGCCGACCTTCTTGGCAAAACCGACGATATGGATCTGCACGTTGGGGTTCTGCGCTTCAAACTTGTTGCGGATCTTGTCTTCAAGCTCGTGGGAAAACTTCCGGTAGTCGAGGGCGAGCAACTTGCCCTGGTCCTGTGGGTCCGGGTAGGACTCCAGCAACGGGATATCGATGATGCTCGACTTGAAATCGTTGGCCACCAGACGCCCGACCTGGCCGGACTTGAGTACGTTGTTGCGCAGCAGATCCAGGCTGTCGGCTGAGCCGTTGTAGCTCTGGGGGATCACCTCGCCACCGGCGAAGCCCTCCTCCGTCACTTCGGTCCAGCGCACGCTCGGGCTCCACAGCGACTTGAGCCCGGAACGGTCAACCCCGGAAATGTAGAAGACCTCGTCGTGAATCTGGCGCAGGGTCTCCATGTATTCCTTGGAGAAGATGTCGCCATTGGTGGCTTCCACGGAAATTCGTACCGTGTTGCCCAGGTTCGCCAGGTCATTGCGGTGCTCGAGCATCTTCTCGATGAAGGGGTGCTGGAGCGGGATCATCTTTTCAAAACTGGTGGACGGCCGGATCAGCGTGGCCTGCCAGAACAGGAAAACGCTGACCAGCAGGCAAATGACGATCACTGCCGGGCGGTTGTTGAAAATCAGGCGTTCGAGGAACGTCGCCTTGTCTTGATGATGACTGCTCATGGGGTCCGCCTTCTTGTTTTTATGCCCGTCTTGCAGGCGTGACTCATTTGCTCAGTTCGGCGCCAGTGGACGTGGTGGCGCGCACGCCCCCTTGCCCCGCCAGGATCAGGTTGCCGTTGCCCGCCGCCGTGACGGCCGCCACGGAGATTCGGTCCGGGCGGTTGAACACGCTGAAGGTCACGCCGTCGTCGGTACTGCGCACCACACTGCCGCCGTTGCCGACGATCACGATGGAACCGTCCGGCAACAACGTGGCCCCAGACAGGCCGAACTCCAGGGCACCACGGGCGGCCTTGAGTTCGACCTGTTCCCAGCTGCCACCGAAGTCGGCGGAGCGATAAAGGTTGCCGCGCAAGCCGTAAGCCAAAAGTGTCGAAGGCTCGGCGGTGCCGATGACACCGAACAGCGAGCCTTCGTAGGGGCCTTCGACCTTTTCCCAGGTCTGGCCCCAGTCGGCGGAGCGGAACATGCTGCCGGCCTCGCCAACGATGAACAGCCCGGCGTCTTTCACGGCAGCTATGGCATTGAGGTGGAACTGGTCTTCGTTATCGAGGCGGTCACTGGCGTCTTCCCAGTGCTTGCCGCCATCGGTGGTTTCGAGCAGCGCACCGTAGGCGCCCACGGCAAAACCGTTGCTGGCGTCCTTGAACCAGACATCCAGCAGCGGCGATTCACGGGCCAGGTCTTCGAATTGCTTGGTCCAGGTGCTGCCACCGTCGTCGCTGGCGAGGATCTGTGCGTCATGCCCCACCGCCCAGCCGTGCTTGTCGTCGACGAAAAATACGGCGGTGAGCAGTTGGCGGGTTGGCACTTTGGCCTGGGTCCAGGAACTGCCTTGGTCGTCCGAATAGACAATGTGCCCACGGTCACCGACCGCCACCAGGCGCTGGCCGGCGTGGACCACGTCAAGCATCAGAGTTTTGCTGGCCTTGGGCGATTCGACGGAGTAGATGACATCGGACGTCGACGCCGCAACCGCCATCACCGGTGCCGACAACACGGCAGAGCCCAGCAGCGAGAGCACCGAAGCCAGCAACGCGACTCTGCGCAGCACCGGCGGGCGGCAGCACCCCACAGCCATGACAGGCTCACTCATAGACCTTTCCCCCATTATTATTGTTAGGCTTTGTACGTCGCCAGTTCTGGAGCATAGTCCTGAAACCTGCAATCTAGAGCCACTTCGGAAGCTGACCTATCCTATCGGGCTTTGGAAAGGTCTGACAATCGATGGCGCGTTATCTTTTGTTAACCGGGGGGATATAGGCCAAGGGCGAATAAGAAGACATTCGTGAGGGTGATGAATGTGGCGAGGGAGCAAGCTCCCTCGCCACAAAGGTAAGGCAGTGTCTGTTTATGCCAGGCTCTTGCTCACCACTTCAAACACATCGCTGGACAGCCCGCCGGACGCCAGGATGCGCTCCAGTTCGGCTTTCATCAGCGCCTGGCGGGCGCTGTCGTATTTGCGCCAGCGGGTCAGCGGCGCCAACTGTCGCGAGGCGATCTGCGGGTTGAAACCATTGAGCTGGATCACCAGGTCCGCCAGGAAGCGATAGCCCGAACCGTCGGCGGCGTGGAAGTTGATCAGGTTCTGCCCGGCGAACGCACCGATCAGCGCCCGCACCTTGTTCGGGTTCTTGATGTTGAACGCCGGGTGCTCCATCAATGCCTTGACCCGCGCCAGGCCACCTGGCAGCGGGCTGCCGGCCTGGACGCTGAACCATTGGTCCATGACCAGCGGGTTGCCCTTGAAGTTTTCCGCGAACACTTCCAGGGCCTTGGCCTTCTCGGCTTCGAACGGCGAGTTGACCAGCACTGCCAGCGCGGTGAGGCGCTCGGTCATGTTGTCAGCCGTATCGAACTGCTCCAGGGTCGCGCTCAGCACCTCAGGCTTGTCGGTGAGCATCAGGTACGACAATGCGATGTTCTGCAATGCGCGCCGGGCGAAATGCTCGGCCTCGGCCACATACGGCGTGCGTTTGGACAGGTCGCGGTTGGCTTCGTAGCGAAGCCACAAGGCCTCGAACAGGTTCTCGGCCAACTGCCGACGGGCGAACTCGCGGGCGGCATGGATCGCCTCGACGTCGGCCACTTCGCTGATTTCGGTCAGATAGGCCTCGCCTGGCAGCGAGAGCATTTCGGCGACCATGGCCTGGTCCAGGGACTCGTCCGACAGCACCGTGCGCAAGGCGCTGACCAGGCGAGGATCCAGCACCAGGCTCGTACCCTTCTGATGCTGGGCGATCAGTTCCTGCAACACCTGCACCGACAACTGCTGGCCGGCATCCCAGCGGTTGAAACCGTCGCTGTCGTGCTGCATCAGGAACATCAGTTGGTCGCGGGTGTACGGGAAGCTCAGTTTCACCGGCGCCGAGAAGCCGCGCAGCAGCGAGGGCAAGGGTTGTTCGGCGATGCCGACAAAGGTGAAGGTCTGCTCGGCTTCGGTCACCGAGATCACCCGGGACGTGCCGTCTGCCGCCGCTTCCCCGGCCAGGCGCAGAGGGATCTCAGCGCCCTTGCTGTCGAGCAGGCCCAGTTCCACGGGAATCACGAACGGCAGCTTTTCCATCTTGTCCGGGGTCGGCGGGCAACTCTGGCTGAAGGTCAGGCTGTAGGTCTTGGCCGCGGCGTCGTAGGACTCGCTCACCGCCAACCGTGGCGTGCCGGCCTGGCTGTACCAGCGCTTGAACTGGCTCAGGTCGACGCCGTTGGCGTCTTCCATGGCCTTGATGAAGTCATCGCAGGTCACGGCCTGGCCGTCGTGGCGCTCGAAGTACAAATCACTGCCCTTGCGGAAACCCTCAGGCCCCAACAGGGTGTGGATCATGCCAACCACTTCCGAGCCTTTTTCGTACACGGTCAGGGTGTAGAAGTTGGAGATCTCGATAAAGCTGTCCGGCCGCACAGCATGGGCCATGGGGCCGGCGTCTTCGGCGAACTGGTGAGTGCGCAGGTAGGCCACGTCCTGGATGCGCTTGACCGTGGCGGAGTTCATGTCGGCCGAGAACCCCGCATCGCGGAACACCGTGAAACCTTCCTTGAGCGACAGCTGGAACCAGTCGCGGCAGGTCACGCGGTTGCCGGACCAGTTGTGGAAGTACTCGTGGGCAACGATCGCCTCGACCCGCTGGTGCGCAGCGTCGGTGGCGGTTTCGGCGCGAGCCAGCACGGCGCTGGAGTTGAAGATATTGAGGCCCTTGTTCTCCATGGCGCCCATGTTGAAGTCGTTGACCGCGACAATCATGAAGATGTCCAGGTCGTATTCACGCCCATAGACTTCTTCGTCCCAGCGCATCGACTTCTTCAGGCTGGTCATGGCGTGCTGGCATTTGTCGATGTTTTCCGGCTCGACATAAATGCGCAACGCCACGCTGCGCTCGCTCATGGTGGTGAAGGTGTCTTCGACGCACCACAGGTCACCGGCCACCAGGGCAAACAGGTACGCTGGCTTCTTGAACGGATCTTCCCAGGTCGCCCAATGGCGACCGTCTTCGCCAGGACCGCTGGCAATCGGGTTGCCGTTGGACAGCAGCACCGGATAGCTGTGCTGCTCGGCCACCACGGTGGTGGTGAACTTGCTCATGACATCCGGGCGGTCGAGGTAATAGGTGATTTTGCGGAAACCCTCGGCCTCGCACTGGGTGCAGAACATGCTGCCGGACTTGTACAGGCCTTCCAGGGCCGTGTTGGTTTCCGGGTGGATCCTCACGGTGGTGTCAACCGTGAAGGCCTGGGTCTTGGGCTGCAGGGTCAGGTGGCTGTCGTCCAGCTGGTAATCGCCCTGCCCCAGGTCGGCGTCGTCGAGCTTGATCGAGACCAGCTCCAGGTGCTGGCCATCGAGCACCAGGGGCGGCAACCCGGCCCCGCCCTCGGGGTTGCGGCGCATCACCAGTTGCGCATGGACCAGGCTGTGGTCCTCGAACAACTCGAAGGTCAGGTGCGTCTCGTCGATCAGGTACTCGGGCGCCTGATAGTCCTTCAGGTAAATCATCTTCGGTTGTTCGGTGCGCATAGGTCGAATCCTTCTACTGATGCACGGCGAGCTGGTAAGCCGTGTATTTACGAATATTGATCACGCCGGTGTCGAAAATCAGGTACTGGCCCTTGATCCCCAACAGCGTACCTTCGGCAATCGGGTTCTTGTCCAGGTTGAAGCTGACGATCTTGGCCGGGTATTGCTCCACCGGATAACGGATCTCGAGGGGTTCGACGTCCGCTATGGTCTGGATCGCCTGCAAGCCGAATCGTTCCTGCAAGCCCTGCAATCCCTCGGCGCAGCTTTCGAACAGTGCATCGCGGATCCGTGGCAGATCCACCGCGACGGCATCGCCCTTGAGCAAGGCGCGCCAGTTGGTCTTGTCCGCCACCTGGCTGCGAAACAGGTCTTCGACAAACCCCGACTGCTGGCGGGTGGCGACCCGCAGGATCGGCAGCGCCTGGCTGGCGCCCTGGTCCAGCCAGCGGGTCGGCAATTGCGTGGCACGGGTAATGCCGACCTTCACGCCCGAGGAGTTGGCCAGGTACACCACATGATCGGTCATGCAAAACTGCTCGCCCCAGGCCGGCTCACGGCAGGTGCCGGCCTCGAAATGGCAGCGCTCGGGGCTCATGATGCACAGGTCACACTGGGCCAGTTTGGTCATGCAAGGGTAGCAATAACCCTGGCTGAAACTGGTCTTGGTCCTGCGTCCGCAATGGCTGCAGTGGATCGCACCGAGAAACTCCAGGCGTACCGTGCTGCCAATCAACGGGTTGACCGGCACCTCGGTATCGCCCAGGCGAAAGGCGTATTGAACGGTCGGCCCGTCAAGGCGCGCCGACATCTTGCTGATTGCACCGCGGCCAATCTCGATCAATGGATGGCGTCCGACTTGAACAGGATGTTCGGCACTTCAGTCGCCTTCGACTGGCACTCCTGCGGGCCCATGTAGCCAGTGCGTTCTTCTTCAGGCAGGTTCTGGATTTCCCAGGCGATCATCGCCTGCAGCGACAGCTCGCGCTGCTCGGCGGTGAGCTTGTTGCCATCGGCCCATTTACCGATTTCCACCGCCAGTTTCAGGCTTTTGTAGATGTCAGGGGTGATGTTCTGGATCATTTCGTTGAACGAGGACATGGGTTCTCCGCGCAATTGCGCATATTCAAGAGGCACAGGCGCCTGTCAGAGGGTCATTTTACGGCGAGCGAACAGCCCACCCAACAAACCCGTGAAGCAACCGACGAGCAGCCCGCCGACGTGGGCCGCGTTGGCGATTTCGCCGAAACCGATCAGCGAGACCAGCCCGGACAGACACAGCAGCAGCCACACCAGCATCATCACCAACACCCCACGGGGCAAGTGATAGGCCGGGTTCGGAGCGAGCAGTTGATAGATCCAGCAATGCCCCAGCAGGCCGTACAGCACGCCGGACAAACCGCCAAACAGGGTTGCACCGCTGAAGATGTACTGGGCGAAATTGGACACGAGGCTGAACAGCAGCGTAAGCCCCAGCAGGTTGATGCCACCCTGGCGCGCTTCGATTCGTCGTCCCAGCTCCCAGTACCACATGCCATTCATGGCGATGTGCAGGAAGCCGAAGTGGATCAGCATCGGTGTCACCAGGCGCCACCACTGCCCCGCCGCCATACTGTCAGCCAGCGGTGTGAACTGAATGTACTGGCCGACGACGCGAAACTCCAGGAAGGTCAGCCAACGCAGGACCTCCAGGTTTTCCCCCAGCAGAGTCACAGCGCTGACGATCAGGCTCAACAGCAACACCAGCGCGGTCATCGGACTACGGGTCAGTTGCTGGACAAAGCCAGGCCGTCGCGGCGTGCTGCCAGCGGCCGGCAGTTCCAATTGTTGCTCCGGATCGCCGGCCGGGAAGCGCACGTACAAGGCGCGCACGTCCTCACTGAGTTCATCCGACACCCAGAGCACTTGCTCGCCCGCCTCCTCGCTGACCCGATGAGGCACCTGCATGCGCTGTAGCAACTTGACGAAGCCGCTCAAGTCCACCGCCAGGGGCAGGCGTAATACCGCGACGGCACTCATTGCATCACCTCCGGCCGCTCGACATCGACCCAGACGAACTTGTGCGGGTCCAGATGGGTTTCCTGGTCGAGCCGATAAGCCACCAGCTTGCCGTAGAGCACCGCGCTGTAGTCCAGGCACGCGAGGTTCTGGCGGATTGGCGCGGGCTTGCCGCTGCGCCAATAGTGACCGACGAACAGCAGCGGCTCATGCTCGCCATACCGCAGCAGGTTGTTCTTTTCATCCGGCGTCAGCGGCGTGCGCGCCACCGGTTCAGGCAAGGCGTCGGGTTGGAACACGATGTCGCCGTAGGTCTGCGGGTTGTCTTCCCAGAATTTGGTCCGGAAGAACGAGCGGGTCAGGCCATCGCCGCCGGTAAGGGTCAGGCCATGGGGCAGGCGCATGTCGGTGCCACGCAGCAAACGATCGAACACGGTGCAGGCAAAGCTGCCCGGCTGCGCCGAGGCCTGGAGGAAATGCTCGTCGATGCAACCGTCCGGAAACAGGCCGCGCAACGGTTCGATCAGACCGGCGTCCCAGCAGGCATGCACCACCCGGAAACGGCCGGCGTCGACAAACAACGGCAGTTCATAGAACCACTTGAGAAAGTCCTGCCAGTCCGCGGGATGCTGCTCGAACTGGGTCAGGGTTTCGTTGAGCAGGCGGGCATGGCGCGGCGTGTGTTCGCGCACGTAGCGCTGGCCACTGCCCGGCAGTGCCGGCGTGCTCCAGCCCAAGGCATTGAACTCGTGGTTGCCCATGATGCACAGCGCCTGGCCGGCCACCACCATGTCGTGGACGATATGCAGCGCCTCGCGGATGCGTGGGCCCCGGTCGATGATGTCCCCCAGGAACACGGCCATGCGCGACGGATGCCGCCAGACTCCGCCCTGCTTGTGGTAACCGAGTCGGTCCAGCAGGTGTTCCAGGGTCAGGGCGCATCCGTGCACATCGCCGATCAGGTCGTAACTGCGCGCAGGATCGAGCATCAGTCGCCTCCACCCCCCAACCGGCTACCCCAGCCGAGCTTGGTCCGGCAGACTTCGTAGTAGTTGTGATCCAGCGGATGGATCAGGCGCAGCTTCTGCGCTTTCTTGCTGACGGTGATGGTGTCACCCGGCGCGCAGGTGAAATGGTTCTGACCGTCACAGGACACTTGCGGGTAGATCTGCATATCCTTGGACACGACGATTTTCAGCTCACTGTTGCCATCGACCACAATCGGTCGCCCAGACAAGGTATGGGGGTACATGGGCACAATCACAATAGCGTCGAGCTTGGGATGCATGATCGGACCACCCGCGGACAGCGCATAGGCCGTGGAGCCGGTCGGGGTGGCGACGATCAGGCCGTCAGCCTTCTGGCTGCAGACGAACTGGCCGTCGATGTACAGCTCGAATTCGATCATGCGCGTGGATTTGCCGGGGTGCAGCACCACGTCATTGAGGGCATCGCCCTGGCCGATGGCCTCGGCGTGACGGCGCACCTCGGCTTGCAGCAGGAAGCGGTTTTCCACCAGGTAGTGGCCGTCCAGCACCTCGGCGACTTTGGTTTCCAGCTCGTCAGGGCGGATATCGGTCAGGAAGCCCAGGCTGCCCCGATTGATCCCCAACACCGGAATATTGTGCCGCGCCAGGGCCCGGGCGGCCCCCAGCAGGCTGCCGTCGCCGCCGACCACGATCACCATGTCACAGACTTCGCCGAGCATCTTGCGCGACGAGGTCTGCAGGCCATGGCCCGGCAGCACTTCGGCGATGGTATCTTCGAGGATCACATGCAGGTGCCGCTCCAGGAGGAAACGTTTGAGACGGCGAACGGTGTCCAGCACCTGTGAACTGCCCAGGCGACCGATGATGCCGATATTGCGAAATTGCTCCATGAGGCTCCTGCGAAGGTCTGCGACGGGCGAAAAACACGATTATGGGCGAAAGCGCTCCATAGACAAAATTCTTTAAGCCTTCACCGCAGCGGCTATGCTCGCAACATGATCCTGTTTCCCGAATTGCTGGACCTGCCCCGCCGCCTGCGCCATCCCGAAGTGCGCGATCTGGCGTGGGCGCTGCTTGCCCCGCCGATGCTCATCGATCCGCCCTGGCCGCAGCGCCATCCCCTGACCGGCAGTGACTGGGTGCAGGATCCCCATCGACTGGAACATTGGCTGCGGCAACTGGACCGCGACAGCTACCCACTGCTGCATTGCCTGTCCCAAGGGCGCACGCGGCGCCTGGGCCTGTACTACGAAAGGCTCTGGCAATTCGCCGTGCAACAGGCGCCAGGCATCGAGCTGATTGCGGCGAACCTGCCGATCCGGCACGAAGGTCATACGCTGGGGGAATTGGACTTGCTGCTGCGCGATGGCGCCGGCATCCACCATCTGGAATTGGCGATCAAATTGTACCTCGGCCCCCAGAACGGTAATGGCCAGGACCCCGCGCAGTGGCTCGGCCCGGGCTGCCATGACCGGCTCGACCGTAAACTGGCGCATTTGCGCGAGCATCAGCTACCGATTTCGGCACGCCCGGAAAGCCGCCAGGCCCTGGCGGCACTGGGCATCGAACCATCCGGTCTCGAGGTGTTTCGCTCCGAGCTCTGGCTCGGTGGGTATTTACTTTACCCCTGGCCGGGCCAGGCCGAACCGCCGACCGGTGCGCACCCCCGGCATCTACGGGG
Organism: Pseudomonas viciae; assembly: GCF_004786035.1. Classification (NCBI taxonomy): domain Bacteria; kingdom Pseudomonadati; phylum Pseudomonadota; class Gammaproteobacteria; order Pseudomonadales; family Pseudomonadaceae; genus Pseudomonas; species Pseudomonas viciae. The sequence continues at coordinate 2,751,939 of NZ_CP035088.1, read as the reverse complement.
AAGCTGGCTGCATCAGCGAGATTGGTCCGCCTTCGTCGCCCAGCGACCGCCTGGGCGCTGGCAACCCCTGCCCCGCGCCGCCTGGCTGGCCCCGGCCCACTATCCGGCGGAGCAGACCTGGTGCGCCGAACAACTGGACGCCTGGCGAATGGCCCTCGACCCAATGGCACCGGCGCAGTTGATGGTGCGCCTGACTGAAAATGCCGACGGAGAATGGGAAGAAGCGGAGCGGCTATTCCTGGTGGCCGATCTTTGGCCGGATGTGCCGGGGAATGGGTGAGTTTTGTGGTGCCTTTCAGGGCCCCATCGCGAGCAAGCTCGCTCCCACAGGGTTATGTGCAGATCATCAATTCTGTAAGCAACACCAATCCACTGTGGGAGCGAGCTTGCTCGCGATTGAAGCCAACTCGATCAAATGGACAACCGCAAAGCCAACGCCGCCAACGTCACCAGCAACACCGGCACGGTCAGCACGATCCCGACCTTGAAGTAATACCCCCAGCCGATCTGGATATTCTTGCGCGCCAGCACATGCAGCCACAGCAAAGTCGCCAGGCTGCCGATCGGGGTGATTTTCGGCCCCAGGTCGCTGCCGATGACGTTGGCGTAGATCATTGCCTCCTTCACCACCCCGGTGGCCTGGCTGGCATCGATGGACAAGGCGCCGATCAGCACTGTCGGCAGGTTGTTCATGATCGACGAAAGCAGCGCCGTCAACAGCCCGGTCCCCATCGCCGCACCCCATACGCCGTATTCGGCGAAACCATCGAGCCATTGGGCCAGGTAGCCAGTCAGCCCGGCATTGCGCAAGCCATAGACCACCAGGTACATGCCCAGGGAGAAGATCACGATCTGCCACGGCGCTTCCTTCATCACCTTGCGGGTGGAGATCTTGTGGCCACGGGCCGCGACGGCCAGCAGCAACGCGGCACAGACCGCCGAAATCGCGCTGATGGGAATCCCCAGCGGCTCCAGGGCAAAACAGCCCAGCAGCAGGATCACCAACACTGCCCAGCCGGTGTAGAAGGTTGCCGTGTCATGGATCGCGCTCGCCGGATCGTCCAGTTGATCCGGGTCATAATCGCGCGGGATGTCGCGGCGAAAGAACCACAGCAGTATCCCCAGGCTGGCCGCCACGCTGACCAGATTCACCGGCACCATGACCGCCGCGTAGCGGTTGAAACCGATGCCGAAGAAATCCGCCGAGACAATGTTCACCAGGTTCGACACCACCAGCGGCAGGCTCGCGCTGTCGGCGATGAAACCGGCGCCCATCACGAATGCCAGGGTCGCCGCCGGGGAAAAACGCAACGCCAGCAACATCGAAATCACGATGGGCGTCAGGATCAGCGCCGCCCCGTCATTGGCAAACAGTGCCGACACCAGCGCGCCCAGCAGCACCATGAAGGCAAACAGCTTGCGCCCGTTGCCCCGGCCCCAGCGGGCCACATGCAGGGCCGCCCAGGCGAAGAACCCAGCCTCGTCCAGCAGCAGGCTGATGATGATCAGCGCGACAAAGGTACCGGTGGCGTTCCAGATGATCTGCCACACCAGGGCAATATCACCGACCTGCACCACCCCGCTCAGCAAAGCCAGCAACGCACCGAACGTCGCGCTCCAGCCGACGCCGAGCCCCTTGGGCTGCCAGATCACCAGAGTAATGGTCAGCAGGAAAATCAACGACGCGATGAGCATGTGCTACAGCCTTGAAAGAGGAATTAAAAAGAAACAATCAGCCGCAACGCACCACCGGACGGTCGGTCATCGCGCTTAAACGCTGCACATCCGCCGTCAGCCAAACCGTGTTGGCCGCCAACGCCTGCGCAAGCAAGGTACTGACCCAGGACGGCAACTGCGGATGCAGGCGGTAGTAAACCCACTGGCCCTGGCGCCGGTCGCTGAGCAGGCCAGCGTTGCGCAGTTGGGCCAAGTGTCGGGAGATCTTCGGCTGGCTCAGGCCCAAGGCTGTGGTGAGTTCACAGACACATAACTCGCCTTCCCGAGCCACCAGCAACGCAATGCGCGTACGGGTGTCGTCGGCCAACGCCTTGAAGACTTCGACAGGATTGTGAGGATCGGACATGACAACGACGGGTCTGGATGAGCGGAGGGTGAATATATGGAAATTCGAATATTCAGTAAAGCGGGGATTTGATTTGGAACTGCAAATGCATCTGTGGCGAGGGAGCTTGCTCCCGCTCGGTTGCGAAGCGACCGCCCGAAGGGCCTGCTTCGCAGTCCAGCGGGAGCAAGCTCCCTCGCCACAAGTGCTTTGTTTGCTTGAAGTACCGGGCCATCAGGCCTTCTTGTGTTGCTCGACCCACTTGCCATAGGCGTCGATGAATTTCTGCAGGAACGGTCTTACGGACTCCGACAGATTACCCGCCTCGTCAAACGCCGTCCCGGCGCCGCTCAGGTAGGCTTCCGGCTGTTGCATGCAAGGCACATCGAGGAACACCAGGGACTGGCGCAAGTGATGGTTGGCACCAAAACCACCGATGGCGCCCGGCGAGGCACTGATTACCGCGCCCGGCTTGCCACTCAGGCAACTCTGGCCGTAAGGGCGCGAGCCGACGTCGATGGCATTCTTCAGCGGTGCCGGCACCGAACGGTTGTATTCGGGCGTGACGAACAACAATGCGTCGGCCGCACCCACCTGCTGACGGAAAGTGCTGTAGGCTGCCGGTGGTGGCGTCACGTCAATGTCTTCGTTGTAGAGCGGCAAGTCGCCGATTTCAACGATGTTCAATTTCAGATTGGCCGGTGCCAGTTCAGCCAGTGCCAGCGCCACCTTACGATTGATTGATGCCTTGCGCAGGCTGCCCACCAAAACGGCCACTGTGTAGACATTACTCATGAGAGGCTTCTCGTCTGTCGGCTTAAAGGAGCCTGTAGTTATAGATGATTGGCATCACAATTGGACCAGCGGAACGACGAAAACCTGCCGTCTGGACTATTTTTTTCATGTAGGAAAACTTACCGCGCTTGACCGGGGTCTACAGAACCGCAAATCGAGTGATCTATTTCCAGAGGTTCTAAGCAATGGCAGCAGTACTTGTCGGACAATTTCATGCGCGGGACGCCGAAGGTCGCGTCTATTCGGTGCATGAGTTCCAGGAATCGACCCCGTCGCCCGACGGAAATGGCAAGGAGCCTGTCACGACCTATAAGCTGGCTATCGGTGATCGCGTCAACAAACTCGACGATGGCAAATTTGTACTGGTGCAGTCCCAAGTCGAATTAACCCGCGAACCGGAAACGCCACCGCAAGCTCAAACGCCCACTGAAACGCAAATAGCTTCATAACTGGTAGTTATGAGCAGAAGTCATGCCCGGACTTGGGTTAGGATTTGGCCACTCAATGGCTCACCCGCCGAACATGGACTTCTTGCATGCGTTTACGCCACATCGAAGTAATCCAGGCGCTGCTGCAAACCGGCCACCTCGGCACAGCGGCCGAATGGCTGCAACTGCCGATGGCAGAGGTCGAGGCGATCCTGCGCGATGCCGAGGCGCAACTGGGCTTCATGCTGTTTGCCAGTGTGCGCGGGCGCTTGCAGGCCACTCGAGAAACCCTGGAATTGCGCGATGGCATCACGCGGCTGTACGACACCCTCGAGCCGGTACAGCGACTGGCCAGCAGCCTGAAACACTATCAGGCGCCTCCCCTGCGAATCATCTGCACCCCGCCGCTGGCCCAACAACTGTTACCGCAGAGCATCGCCGCCCTGCGCCGACGTCATCCGGATGCACCTTGCACCCTGCTCAGCCAACCGACTCGCGACATCGTCCACAGCCTTCTCTTGCGGGAAAGTGACCTGGGGCTGAGCTTGCACGACCCAGAACACCCCGACATCCATTGCCAGGTCATTGCCCAGGGCAAATTGCAATTGCTCGCGCCCCACGGCTGGCTGCAACCACGGCAAAAATACATTTCACTTCAGGATCTGGCGGGCCAGTCGCTGGTGGGACTCGATGGTCACGACCCGCTGAGCCCGGCGTTCGACCATAAGCTGGGAGCGCTGCGCCCGGCGCCAGTGATCCAGATACGCGTCCAGACGCATCAGATGATGCGCGCCATGGTCGAGGCCGGCGAAGGCCTTGCCATCGTCGACCCGTTCACCGCCTCAGGCGCCAAGGACGGAGGACTGGACGTTTGCCCGGTATCACCCGCCATCCCAATCAGTCTCTATGCCCTGAGCCTGAATGGCACGGCCCTCTCGCCGGCCATTCAATCGCTGCTGGAGCGGATCACGGAACAAGCCGAGGCGTTGCTGGGCCACTGATCGACATGCCCACCGGATCATCGAACAACCGGTACCAGAACAGCGCCACTTCGGCGGTGTGTCGGTCAATGCCGCGATAGCGCAGGTGATCGATACCACCGAGCACGTACCCGCAACGCTCATAGAGTCGGCAAGCCCCCAGGTTGTTGTTCTGGGTTTCCAGCATGATCCCCGGCAGTTTTTTCTTGCGGCTCCAGAAATGCGCGACGTCGAGCAGCGCCTTGGCCACCCCGTGGCGACGCGCCGGAGCATGCACCGCGAGTTCATCAATGTGGGCGAAACCATTCCAGTTGGTACTGACCACCAGATGCCCTACCGGCTGGTCGTCGAGATAGGCCATGAAGATTTCGCTGTCCGGGGCATTGCGAAAGCTGCTGAACTCTTCCGGATCGATGCCATAGCACTTGCGGTAGGGAACAATGGGCGTCACCGGCCATTGGCTCACCGGCCGGCCAACCTGCGCCGTACCGTAGTCGCTGACTTCGAAGCTGAAATCACTGCCCCAGATGTAGGCGGCAAAGCCATCATCGACGACGCGCACCGACAGACCAGGGTGTTTGGGATTCATGACCGGTTGCATACTGGGGAAAGTCCTCATTCCTTGAGACAACCAACGGCGCATCGCCATCCATTGCCCTTGCCTTTCAAATCTTCACACATCAAGCGGGATCCGTAGCCTGCCCGTTACCTCAGGTTAGAAGGTACTGGCGATTGTGGCGAGAAATGAGCGATGGATAACTCTGTGGGAGCAAGCTCGCTCCCACAAGGAAGGTTTCATCAGTTCGTGGCGGCCTGCGCCTCGACCAACTGCGTCCACAGTGCCGGAGCACCGGCGGACTTGGCGATGGCTTCCAGACGCGCGGCATGTTCGGCCAGGTCGCTTTCGCTGGCGCGGATGATCCGCGATGGCCTGCGGTCAGCGGGCAAACGCCGGATTTCCGTGGCCTGGTTGCCCGAGCCTTCGCCGGTACCGTTGCCATCCGAGGCGTTACCGGCCAGGGACAGACTGGTCTGGCCACCGGTCATGGTCAGGTAGACGTCGGCCAGAATCTCGGAGTCAAGCAAGGCGCCGTGCAGTTCACGGCCGGAGTTATCGACGCCGTAGCGCTTGCACAACGCATCGAGGCTGTTGCGCTGCCCCGGGTGACGTTCCCGGGCCATCATCAGGGTATCGAGGATGGTGCAATGCTGGGTGATGTCGGCCCGGTCGTGCTGGCCCATCAAGGCGAACTCGTTGTTGATGAACCCCACGTCGAACGCCGCGTTGTGGATGATCAACTGCGCGCCCTGGATGAATTCGAAGAACTCATCGGCCACTTCGGCGAAACGCGGCTTGCCCACCAGGAACTCGTTGGTGATGCCGTGGACGCCGATGGCGCCCTCGTCACTTTCGCGGTCCGGTTGCAGGTAGACGTGGAAGTGGCGACCGGTCAGGCGCCGGCCCATCAGCTCGACACAGCCGATTTCGATAATCCGGTGACCATCGGTCACCGGCATGCCGGTGGTTTCGGTATCCAGTACAACAGATCTGTTGGCCATCAGTGTTCAGCTCTCAACGGGCAGGCTTGCAAAAACGCGGATGTTAACACGCTCCTGTGGCCAGGGGATTGACCCCAGGCTTATGGAGGAAAAGTGGATTGTGCGGGAGCAAATTCTGGGGGAACACAGCTTGCTCTCGCTGGATTCTGGTTCCGGAGGAGCTGTCGAGTGCAACGAGGCTGCGATCTTTCCCCAGACACTTGAATCTCAAGCGAAAGATCAAAAGATCAAAAGATCAAAAGATCGCAGGCTTCGCCAGCGCCTACAGGACCCGGCGGGAGCTCCCTCGCCACAGGGGTCACATCCAGCTGAATCAAGCCTGCTTGAAACCCCGCACCTCATCCACCCCACGATTGGCCAACTGGTCGGCCCGTTCGTTGCCGTGGTGGCCGATGTGGCCGCGCACCCATTTCCAGGTGACGTTATGGCGATTGACCTGCTCATCCAGCATTTTCCAGAGGTCGGCGTTTTTCACTGGCTCCTTGGCGGCGGTCTTCCAGCCGCGCTTCTTCCAGTTGGCCATCCACTCGTTGATGCCTTTCATCACGTACTGCGAGTCAGTCACCAACAGCACATCGCAGGGCCGCTTGAGCTCTTCCAGGCCGCGGATCGCGCCCATCAGTTCCATGCGATTGTTGGTGGTATTGGTTTCGCCGCCCCAGAGCTCTTTTTCCACGCCCTTGCACACCAGCAACGCGCCCCAGCCGCCCGGGCCGGGATTGCCCTTGCAGGCGCCATCGGTGAAGAGTTCTACGCTATCGCTCATGCCAATCTATCCAGAAAAAATGCAAAGGCCTGCCGGTCGGGACAATAACGCCCGCCGCCGATATACCGGCCAGACCATCAGAAAAAGGGTTACGGCTCGATGTGGCGACGGTTGACCTTGGCCATCGGCAAGGGAATCAGCTTGCCCATCGGCTCGCGTCGCGCCTGACGCACCGGGCGCAGCCCGACCGCGATCTTGCGCGCCACCAACAGATAGAAACCACCGCCGGACAGTTGCCAGTCACCGGCCTTGCGCTCCCAGCCGGCCAGACGGGCCTGCCACTTGGGCGACGCAAGCGGCGGACGATAGCACCCGAAGCGGCGTTTCTCCAGCGCGAAGCCCAGCAGGTTGAGCCAGTCGCCGACCCGCGAGGCCGAGATGCAGCGAGCCTGGCGCAAGGCGTCGTGGGCGAACACGTGGCGCAACCCCCAACTGCTCCAGGGATTGATGCCGATGATCAACAGATGGCCACCGGGGCGCACGCTGCTGGCGGCTTCACGCAGCAAACCGTGGGGAGACAGGCAGAAATCCAGGCCGTGCTGCAGCACCACCACATCGGCGGCATGCTCACTCAAAGGCCAGGCCTGCTCCTCGCAGACGATCTCGACCCCAGGCAATGGCGCCCCCAGGCGGACATTGCGCTGCACCTGCGGCGCCGACGGCGGCGTCTGCGCCGAAGGCCCGTAATGCACCAGGTAGCCGCCAAAGAACCGGCCCAGCTCGTCTTCGAGCATGCGCCGCTCCTCTTCCAACAAAAATTGCCCGACAGGGCCGGACAACCATTCGCGGGCCGCGCTGATCAACGCCAGCCAGTCAGGATCAGCCTGAGCGAACGCTTTATCGGTCATTGCATTCTCCAACGCGTCAGGAAGTTCTAAGATGCGCCTTTGTTTTCCGCTTGGCGAATTTCGCGATGATACAGATCAGTGCCCTGCCCGCGTTCACCGATAACTACATCTGGTTGTTACAGGACCACGCGACCCAGCGCTGCGCCGTGGTCGACCCGGGAGACGCCGCGCCGGTACAAGCCTGGCTCGACGCCCACCCCGGCTGGGTCTTGAGCGACATACTGGTCACCCACCATCACCATGACCATGTCGGCGGCGTCGAGGCACTGAAAAACGCAACGCACGCCACCGTCTACGGCCCGGCCAGCGAAAACATCCCGGCGCGGGACATGGCGCTCAATGACAACGACACGCTCAGCGTGCTCGGCCTGGACTTCGATGTCTACGCCGTGCCTGGCCATACATTGGGACACATCGCCTACTACCACCATGGCCTGCTGTTCTGTGGCGACACCCTGTTTGCCGCCGGATGCGGCCGGCTCTTCGAAGGGACGCCGGCGCAAATGCACCACTCGCTCAGCCGCCTCGCCGCCCTGCCCGAAGATACGCTGGTCTACTGCACCCATGAATACACCCTCAGCAACCTGAAGTTTGCCGCCGCAGTGGAGCCGGGCAATCCGGACATCGCCGCCCGTCTGGAAAAAGTCAGCCGGCTACGCAGCGAAGGCGTCATTTCCCTGCCCTCGACCCTGGCCCTGGAAAAGCTGACCAATCCGTTCCTGCGCACCACTGAAACATTCGTTAAACAAAAAGCAGACGAACGGAATGGCCAGCGTAACGAGACGCCAAGCGAGGTTTTTGCGGCCTTGAGGGCTTGGAAAGATAAGTTCTAAGGTAGCTATCGATTGATATAAAAATTCTGAATGGTTGACCTGTTGGGGTGCGCTTCCTAGAATCGGCCGACATTTTTGCCCGGAACTTACTTCCAGCCAATGTCGTCATCTATACGCAGGTCCGCCCAGTCAGACACATTGACCCGCTTGGCTCAAGCCATTGCGGTGGCTGTGTCCGCGACACTGGCGGGCTGCCAGAGCACGAGCCAGGTGCCGCAGACCGACGCGGCCCACACGCCGAATATCGCCGCTCGCGCCAAACAGAAGCCTGTCTGGCTCACTGAAAAACCCAGCCCCCAAGTGCCCCAGGATGTCTGGGAACGCATGCGCCAGGGCTTCCAGCTCCAGGAAACCGCCGGCGTCAATCCACGCATCGAGCAACAGCGCCTGTGGTTCGCCAGCAACCCGTCTTTCCTGGAAAACGCCGGTGAGCGCGGCAGCCTGTACATCCATTACATCGTCGAACGCCTCGAAGAACGCAACATGCCGCTGGAGCTGGCGCTGCTGCCAGTGATCGAAAGCGCCTACAACCCCATGGCCTATTCCCGGGCCAACGCCGTAGGGCTGTGGCAATTCATCCCGTCCACGGGACGTTACTTCAACCTGCGCCAGACCCGCTTCTATGACGGGCGCCGCGACATCACCGCCTCCACCACGGCCGCCATGGATTACCTGACGCGCCTGCACGACATGTTCAACGGCGACTGGTTGCTGGCGCTGGCCGCGTACAACGCCGGTGAAGGCACGGTCAGCCGCGCCATCGAGCGCAACGAAAAGCTCGGCCTGCCCACCGACTACTGGAACCTGCCACTGCCCAGCGAAACCCAGGCCTATGTGCCGAAGTTGCTGGCGTTGTCCCAGGTCGTGCTCTCGCCCGATGCTTATGGCGTGAACCTCAACCCGATCGCCAACGAACCCTATTTCCAAGTCGTCGAAATCAACCAGCGCATGGACCTGTCCAAGGTTGCGGCGGTGGCCAACATCGACGAAGACGAACTGTTCCAGCTCAATCCGGCCTTCAAGCAACGCACCACCATCGACGGCCCGCAGCACCTGCTGGTGCCCACCTCCAAGGCCCAGTTGCTGACCGCCAGCCTGTCGACCATGCGCCCGGAAGAGCTGATCAGCCAGCGCTCGCTCAAACCGGTCTTTGAAAACGTCGACGACAGTGAAGTGGAAGGCGCAAGGCGCACCTACCGCGTCAAGCGCGGCGAGAACCTGGCCCAGATCGCCAAGGCCAACAACGTCCAGACCAAGGACCTGCAACGCTGGAACAAGCTCAGCGGCAGCAAGCTCAAGGTCGGCCAGACCCTGGTGATGCGCGACACCAAGCCCACCAAGGCTACCGGCAAGCGCATCAGCACCGTGGTGGCCGCCAACAGCAAGGACCAGAAAAAACAGACCCAGTACAAGGTCAAGCAGGGCGATTCGTTGTATGTGGTCGCCAAGCGCTTCAACGTGGAAATGCAACACCTCAAGCGCTGGAATCCACGGATGGGCAAGGCGCTCAAACCTGGGCAGATGCTGACGGTGTACTCCCCGCATTAAGCCCCACCTTGATCGAGGGGCTTGTTGTGGCGAGGGAGCTTGCTCCCTCGCCACAGTTCCGGGTAATCCCTGCAGCTTTGAGCCCCCGCCTTTTTCCTGCCGATACAAGCTGTTACTGTACAGGCCATAAAAGCCCAAGCCGCCTGGATCGGATCTCAGACTTGATACGTCCCCTCCTCCTGCTCCTGATCAGCCTGGCCTTGAGCTCCCCCGCCAGCGCAACCATCAGCGAAAGCCATGGCTATGCGCAGTTCGGCACGCTCAAGTACCCGGCCAGATTTACCCACTTCGACTGGGTCAACCCGCAAGCGCCCAAGGGCGGTACCTTGCGGGTCATGGCATTCGGCACCTTCGATACGCTCAACCCCTATACATTCAAGGGCAGCAGCCCGGTTTCCACGCCAAATTTCCTGCAATACGGCATCAACGAGCTGAACGAACCGCTGATGGTCGGCACCGGCCAATACGCGCCCTCCGGCGATGAGCCAACGTCGAGCTACGGCCTGATCGCCCAGTCGGTGGAGTACAGCGAAGACCGCAGCTGGGTGGTGTTCAACCTGCGGCCCGAAGCGCGGTTTCACGATGGCGTGCCGATCACCGCCTATGACGTGGCGTTCTCCTACAAAACGCTGCTCAAGGACGGCCACCCGCAATACCGCACCAACCTGCAGGAAGTGCTGCGGGTCGATATCCTCAACCCGCTGAAGATCCGCTTTGTCTTCAAACGCGCGGGCAACCCGCTGCTGATCCTGCGCCTGGGGGAGTTGCCAGTGTTGCCCCAGCATTATTGGAAAGACCGCGACTTCAAGGCCACCACCTTCGAACCGCCCCTGGGCAGTGGGCCTTATCGCATCACCAAAGTGCAGCCCGGTCGCCAACTGGTATTCGAAAGGGTCAAGGATTACTGGGGCAAGGACCTGCCGGTCAATCGCGGCAAATACAACTACAACCGCATGGACGTGGAGTTCTATCGTGACAGCGAAGTGGCCTTCGAGGCCTTCAAGGCCGGTGAATTCGATATCTATATCGAACATCAGGCCAAGAACTGGGCCAACGGCTATGACTTCCCGGCGATCAAACGCGGCGATGTGATCAAGGCGCAGATCCCCCACCAGATCCCGACCCAGACCCAGGGCCTGTTCATGAACACCCGGCGCGGCACTTTTGCCGAGGCCAAGGTTCGCGAAGCCCTGGGGCTGATGTTCGACTTCGAGTGGACCAATCGCACACTGTTCAGCGGCGCCTACAAGCGCACCCTCAGTTATTACCCCAACAGCGAATTCTCCGCCAGCGGCCTGCCGGTGGGCCATGAATGGCTGTTGCTCAAGCCATACCGCGAACAATTGCCAGCCCGATTGCTCACCGAACCCTTCAGCTTGCCGAAAACCGACGGTCGCGGCATTCCCCGGGAAACCCTGCGCAAGGCCTTGGGGTTATTGAAAGAGGCTGGCTGGACTCTCAACGGCCAGCGCCTGGTGAATGCCGACAGCCAGCCCCTGCGCTTCGAGATCCTGTTGGTGAACCCGAACCTGGAGCGCATCCTGCAACCCTACGTTGAAAACCTCGCCAGCATCGGTATCCAGGCCCGGCTGCGCACGGTGGACCGCGCCCAGTACAAACAGCGCCTGGATCAGTTCGACTTCGACATGATCCTGCTTACCCTGGGCCAGACCCTCAGCCCGGGCCTGGAGCAATGGCAGTACTTTCACTCCAGCCAGGCCGGGGTCAAGGGCAGCAAGAACTACGCCGGGATTACCAACCCGGTGGTCGATCACCTGCTGGAAAAGCTGCTGGCCGCCCAGACCCGCGACGAACAGGTCGCCGCCGGCAAAGCCTTGGACCGCGTGCTGCTATGGCAGCACTACTGCATCCCCAACTGGTATCTCAACTATCATCGCCTGGCGTACCGCAACCGGTTCGCCTTCGTCACCACGCCGCCCTACACCCTGGGCCTGAGCGCCTGGTGGCTGAAATCTTCGGAGAAAGATCAATGAAGCCTTTTCGCGCCCTGCTCCTGCAGGCCAGCAGCCTGTTATTCGCCGGGCTGGCCTGTGCCGCGCCGCAGCACGCCTTGACCTTGTACAACGAACCGCCGAAATACCCGGCCAATTTCAAGCATTTCGACTACGTGAACCCCGACGCCCCCAAGGGCGGGATATTCCGCCAGGGCGGGTTTGGCAGCTTCGACAGCCTCAACCCGTTTATCAGCAAAGGCGTACCGGCCGATGACATCGGCCTGATCTACGACACCCTGGCCAAACAAGGCCTGGACGAACCCTTCACCGAATATGGCCTGATCGCCGAAAAAATCGAGAAGGCCCCGGACAACGGCTGGGTGCGTTTCTACCTGCGCCCCGAAGCCCGATTCAACGACGGCCATCCGGTGCGCGCCGAAGACGTTGTCTTCAGCTTCCAGACCCTGACCAAGGACGGCGCACCGATGTTCCGCGGCTATTACAACGACGTTGCCGATGTCATCGCCGAAGAACCGCTCAAAGTGCTGTTCAAGTTCAAGCACACCAACAACCGCGAACTGCCGTTGATCCTCGGCCAGTTACCGGTATTGCCCAAGCACTGGTGGGCCGAGCGCGACTTCAGCAAGGGCAACCTGGAGATCCCCCTGGGCAGTGGTCCTTACAGGGTCGCCGAAGTGAAGGCCGGGCGCTCGATTCGCTATGAGCGCGTAAAGGACTACTGGGGCAAGGACCTGCCGGTCAACCGCGGCTTCTACAATTTCGACGTACTGACCACCGACTACTTCCGCGACAACACCGTCGCAGTCGAAGCGCTCAAGGCCGGGCAGTTCGATTTCTGGCTGGAAATGGCCGCCAAGAACTGGGCCAACGCCTACAACATCCCCGCCGTGGCCGAAGGCCGGCTGATCAAGGAACAGATCCCCAACGGCAACCCCACCGGCATGCAGGGGTTCGTCTACAACCTGCGCCGCCCGATCTTCCAGGATGTGCGGGTGCGCAAGGCCCTGAGCCTGCTGCTGGATTTCGAGTGGACCAACAAACAACTGTTCCACGGCGCTTACGCCCGTACCCGCAGTTATTTCGAAAACTCGGAAATGGCCGCCACCGGCCTGCCCGGCGAAGACGAACTGAAAATCCTCGAGCCCCTGCGCGGCAAAATCCCCGAACAGGTCTTCACCGAAGCCTTCCATCCTTCGATGTGCGACGGCAGTGGCATGATCCGCGACCAGCAGCGCAAGGCTTACCAACTGCTGCAAGAGGCCGGCTGGCGCATCGTCGACGACAAGATGGTCGACGCCCAGGGCAAACCGGTGGTGCTGGAGTTCCTGCTGGCCCAGACCGAGTTCGAACGAGTGCTGCTGCCATTCAAGCGCAACCTGAGCGACCTGGGCATCGAACTGGTCATCCGCCGCGTGGACGTGTCCCAGTACATCAACCGCGTGCGCTCCCGGGATTTCGACCTGGTGGTAGGCAGTTTCCCGCAATCCAGCTCGCCGGGTAACGAACAACGCGAATTCTGGATGTCGGCCGCCGCTGACAAGCCCGGCAGCCGCAACACCATGGGCCTGAAGGACCCGGCCGTCGACCAACTGGTGGAACAACTGATCAACGCCGACTCACGCAAAAGCCTGGTGGCCCACGCCCGGGCGCTGGACCGGGTGTTGCAATGGGGTTACTACGTGATTCCCAACTGGCACATCAAGACCTGGCGCGTGGCCTACTGGAACCACATCGGCCATCCAACCGTCACGCCGACCTATGACATCGGCACCACGACCTGGTGGGTCAAGCCGGACACCAAACCTGCCATCGAGGTAGAAAAACAAGTCATGGAACAACAGATCAACGCCGCCCCGGCGAGCGTGGAGTAACCCGATGCTGGCTTATATATTCCGGCGGCTGCTGCTGATCATCCCGACCCTGTTCGGCATCCTGTTGATCAACTTCCTCATCATCCAGGCCGCGCCCGGTGGGCCGGTGGAGCAGATGATCGCCAAGCTCGAAGGTTTTGAAGGCGCCACCAGCCGCATTGCCGGCGGCGGTGCCGAGGTGTCGGTGGCCGGTTCCTCCTACCGTGGCGCCCAGGGCCTGGACCCGGCGCTGGTCAAGGAAATCGAGCGCATGTACGGCTTCGACAAGTCGGCCCCCGAACGTCTGTGGATCATGATCAAGAATTACGCCCGCCTGGACTTTGGAGACAGCTTCTTCCGCGACGCCAAGGTCATCGACCTGATCAAGGAAAAGATGCCGGTGTCCATCTCCCTTGGGCTGTGGAGCACGCTGATCATGTACCTGGTGTCGATCCCGCTGGGGATCGCCAAGGCCACCCGGCACGGCAGCCACTTTGACGTGTGGACCAGCTCGGCGATCATTGTCGGTTATGCGATCCCGTCGTTTCTGTTCGCCATCCTGCTGATCGTAGTGTTTGCCGGCGGCAGTTATTTCGACTGGTTCCCGTTGCGCGGGCTGACCTCCAACAACTTCGACGAACTGAGCATGGGCGGCAAGATCCTCGACTACTTCTGGCACCTGGCCTTGCCCGTGACCGCCCTGGTAATCGGCAACTTCGCCACCATGACTTTGCTGACCAAGAACAGCTTCCTCGACGAAATCAACAAGCAATACGTGGTCACGGCCAAGGCCAAGGGGCTGACTCGCCACCGGGTGCTCTATGGCCATGTGTTCCGCAACGCCATGTTGCTGGTGATCGCCGGGTTCCCTTCGGCGTTCATCGGTATCTTCTTCACCGGCTCCTTGCTGGTGGAAGTGATTTTCTCCCTCGACGGTCTCGGGCTGATGAGCTTCGAAGCGGCCATCAACCGCGACTACCCGGTGGTATTCGGCACGCTGTTCATCTTCACCCTGCTGGGGCTGGTGGTAAAACTGATCGGTGACCTGACCTACACCTTTGTCGATCCACGCATCGACTTCGAAAGCCGGGAGCATTGAGATGAACCTGTCCCCTCTCAATCGCCGCCGCTTCGAACTGTTCAAGGCCAACAAGCGTGGCTGGTGGTCGCTGTGGCTGTTCCTGGTGCTGTTCGTCCTGAGCCTGGGCGCCGAACTGATCGCCAACGACAAACCGCTGGTGGTGCATTACGACGATGGCTGGTACTTCCCGGCCCTCAAGCGCTACCCGGAAACCACGTTCGGCGGCGAATTCCCGCTGGAAGCCAACTACAAGAGCCCGTACATCCGTGAACTACTGGCCGCCAAGGACGCCTGGGTGCTGTGGGCACCGATCCCGTTCAGCTACCAGAGCATCAATTACGACCTGAAAGTCCCGGCGCCGGCACCGCCCTCGGCCATGAACTGGCTGGGCACTGACGACCAGGGCCGCGACGTATTGGCGCGAGTGATCTACGGCTTCCGCATTTCAGTGTTGTTCGCCCTGACCCTGACGCTACTCAGCTCGATCATCGGCGTGATCGCCGGCGCCCTGCAGGGCTTCTATGGCGGCTGGGTCGACCTGGCCGGCCAGCGTTTCCTGGAGATCTGGTCCGGGCTGCCGGTTCTTTATCTGCTGATCATCCTCGCCAGTTTCGTCCAGCCAAACTTCTGGTGGCTGCTGGGCATCATGCTGTTGTTCTCCTGGATGAGCCTGGTGGACGTGGTCCGCGCCGAGTTCCTGCGTGGGCGCAACCTGGAGTACGTGCGCGCCGCGCGGGCGCTGGGCATGCAGAACGGCGCGATCATGTTCCGCCACATCCTGCCCAATGCCATGGTCTCGACCATGACCTTCATGCCGTTCATCCTCACCGGCGCCATCGGCACCCTCACTGCGTTGGACTTCCTCGGTTTCGGCCTGCCGCCTGGCGCGCCGTCCCTGGGCGAGCTGGTGGCCCAGGGCAAATCAAACCTGCAGGCGCCGTGGCTGGGCATCAGCGCGTTCGCGGTGCTGGCCTTGATGCTGAGCCTGTTGGTGTTCATCGGCGAGTCCGCTCGCGATGCCTTCGATCCGAGGAAGTGAAATGAACCAGGACAATCTGATCGAAGTACGTGACCTGGCGGTGGAATTCATTGTCGGCGAACGCCGCCAGCGGGTGGTCGAAGGCGTCAGCTTCGATATCAAGCGCGGCGAAACCCTGGCCCTGGTGGGCGAAAGCGGCTCGGGCAAGTCGGTGACCGCCCACTCGATCCTGCGCTTGCTGCCCTACCCGTTGGCCCACCACCCGACCGGCAGCATCCAGTACGCCGGGCAGGATTTGCTGGGCCTGAAAGAAAAGACCATTCGCCATATCCGGGGTAACCGGATCGCGATGATCTTCCAGGAGCCGATGACCTCACTCAACCCGTTGCACTCGATTGAAAAACAGATCAATGAAGTGCTTGGCATTCACAAAGGCCTCACCGGCAAGGTCGCGACCCGCCGGACCCTTGAGTTGCTGGAGCTGGTCGGCATCCCCGAGCCCCACAAGCGCCTCAAGGCCTTGCCCCATGAGCTGTCCGGCGGCCAGCGCCAGCGGGTAATGATCGCCATGGCCCTGGCCAACGAGCCGGAACTGCTGATTGCCGACGAACCGACCACGGCTCTGGACGTCACCGTCCAGCTGAAAATCCTCGAATTGCTCAAGGAACTGCAGGCGCGGCTGGGCATGTCGCTGCTGCTGATCAGCCACGACTTGAACCTGGTGCGAAGAATTGCCCATCGCGTATGTGTCATGCAGCGCGGTTGCATCGTCGAACAGGCACCGTGCGAGGAGCTGTTTCGCGCGCCACAGCATCCGTACACTCGGGAACTGCTGGCCGCCGAACCCAGCGGCACCCCGGCGACCAACGTGGTCGGCCCGCCGCTGCTGCAGGTCGAAGACCTGAAAGTCTGGTTCCCGATCAAGAAAGGTCTGTTCAAACGCACGGTGGATTACATTAAGGCCGTGGACGGTATCTGCTTCAACCTGCCCCAGGGCCAGACCCTGGGCATCGTTGGCGAAAGCGGTTCCGGCAAATCCACCCTGGGGCTGGCGATCTTGCGGTTGATCGGCAGCCAGGGCGGGATCCGCTTCGAAGGCAAACAGCTCGACAGCCTGACGCAGCAACAGGTCCGGCCACTGCGCCGGGAGATGCAAGTGGTGTTTCAGGACCCGTTCGGCAGCCTGAGCCCACGGATGTGTGTGAGCCAGATCGTCGGCGAAGGCCTGCGGATCCACAAGATCGGCACCGCAGCCGAGCAGGAACAAGCGATAATCGCGGCATTGAAGGAGGTAGGCCTGGATCCGGAAACCCGGAACCGCTACCCCCATGAATTTTCCGGAGGGCAACGTCAGCGTATCGCCATTGCCCGGGCCCTGGTGCTCAAGCCGGCGTTGATTCTGCTGGATGAACCAACGTCAGCCCTGGACCGTACCGTGCAACGCCAGGTGGTGGAGCTGTTACGGTCGCTGCAAACCAAGTACAACCTGACGTACCTGTTTATCAGCCATGACCTGGCTGTCGTCAAAGCGCTGAGCCACCAATTGATGGTGGTCAAGCACGGCCAAGTGGTCGAACAAGGTGATGCCCGCAGCGTATTCGCCGCGCCGCAACACCCCTACACACAGCAGTTGCTGGAGGCCGCCTTCCTGGCCCCAACCACTGCCGAATAACCTGAAAGAGGAGCAACACATGGGTTTTCTCGCCGGTAAGCGCGTATTGATCGTCGGTGTCGCCAGCAAGCTGTCCATCGCATCCGGCATCGCCGCCGCCATGCATCGCGAGGGCGCTGAGCTTGCCTTCACTTATCAGAACGACAAACTCAAGGGTCGTGTCGAAGAGTTCGCACAAGGCTGGGGCTCGAGCCCTGAGCTGTGCTTCCCGTGCGACGTGGCCAGCGATGAAGAAATCGCCAAGGTCTTCGAAGAACTGAGCAAGAAGTGGGACGGCCTGGATTGCATCGTGCACTCCGTGGGCTTTGCCCCGGGCGACCAGCTCGATGGCGACTTCACCGAAGCCACCACCCGCGAAGGTTTCCGCATCGCCCACGACATCAGCGCCTACAGCTTCGTGGCCCTGGCCAAGGCCGGCCGCGAAATGATGAAAGGCCGCAATGGCAGCCTGCTGACCCTGTCGTACCTGGGTGCCGAGCGCACCATGCCGAACTACAACGTCATGGGCATGGCCAAGGCGTCCCTGGAAGCCGGCGTGCGTTACCTGGCCGGTTCCCTGGGCCCGGAAGGCACCCGCGTCAACGCTGTATCGGCCGGCCCGATCCGCACCCTCGCCGCCTCCGGCATCAAGAACTTCCGCAAGATGCTGGCCGCCAACGAAGCGCAAACCCCGCTGCGTCGCAACGTCACCATCGACGAAGTCGGCAACGCCGGCGCGTTCCTGTGCTCGGACCTGGCGTCGGGCATCAGCGGTGAAATCATGTACGTGGACGGCGGTTTCAACACCACGGCCATGGGCAATATCGAAGAGTAATCTTCACCCACACCCACGCGTAAAAAACGCCGTTTGTCCTGGAAAGGGCAAGCGGCGTCTTTTTTTGCCGATGGTCTGATTACACCGCAACACCCTGTGGGAGCGAGCTTGCTCGCGATGGCGGTGGATCAGTTGGCATTGATGTTGGTCAGGCCCACTTTACTAGCGGCGTAGCGTCTGTTTCTGTGCATACATGGCCGCATCCGCTTCGGCCAGCAGGCCGTCGATCGACTGATGACGCTGCGGGTCGTATTCGATCTGGCCGACACTGAAGTGGATGTCATAGCCGCGCCGCAGCATCGCATTGCGCTCATCGAGGATTTCCCGGAGCCGCGCCATGATCGCCGAGGTCTCGACATGGGACGAGCCGGTGAGCAACGCGACGAACTCATCACCGCCCAAACGACCGATCACATCGCTTTCGCGAAAGGCGATGCGCAGCACGTCGGCGAAGGTCTTCAGCGCGGTGTCCCCCTCGGCGTGCCCGAAGCGGTCATTGATGGACTTGAAGTCATTGAGATCGAAAAACAGCAGCGTCGCCGGACGCGACAGGCGCTCGCACACGCTCAATGCGTGCTGGGCCAGCATCTTGAAGCCGCGCCGATTGGACAACAGCGTCAGTTCGTCCATGCTCGCCATCTGCACGGCAATCATTTCCTGCTCGGCCATGCGCGCCAGGTCACGCAGCAGATCGCGCTCCTCGTCATTGAGCTTGCGTGGCCGGGTGTCGAGCAGGCACAACGTGCCCAGCATGCTGCCATCCTCCAACCCCAGCGGATGCCCGGCATAAAAACGAATACCAGGCTTATCCGTGACAAGCGGGTTATCGTGAAACCGCTCGTCCTGTTCCGCGTCGCAGATTTCCAGGATCTGATCCTGCAAAATCGCATGCCCACAGAAAGAAATCTCCCGCGAGGTTTCGCTGGCGTCCATGCCGGCATTGGATTTGAACCACTGTCGGTTGGCATCCACCAGAGACACCAACGCAATGGGCACATCAAACAGCCGCCGGGCAAGACGGGTCAGGCGATCAAAACGCTCCTCGGGCGCGGTGTCGAGCAATTTGAGCGACCGCAGATTCTTGAGGCGAACGGCTTCGTTGTCCGGTTTACCTGGCTCGATCATCGGGAGCTCCATTGGCGGCACTTCCTGAAGTCTAGCCCAGGCCCACTCCCCTTCAAACCCAACGGCTAAATCAAACGGGCATTTGCTGGCGAGGGCTAATACACTGCTTCACAGATTCAAGACGAGGACGCTGACCGATGAAGCTCGCCACCCATGACGCCGCCCCACGCTTCTGGCGCGATGCGGCCTTGCCCTTCATCGAAGCCCGGGCCATCGCCGATGGGCGCAAGGTCTGCTATTCACGTCACTCCCACGACCATTTTTCCATCGGGGCGATCACCGCCGGGCGCAGCACCTACATTCACGAGCGCTCGAATTTCCAGGTGCAGAGCGGCACGGTGGTGCTGATGAACCCCGGCGATGTCCATGCGTGCAACCCGGTCAATGATGAGCCATGGTCTTACTTGATGCTGTACGTCGACACCCAGTGGCTAAGAGACTTGCAGCGCCGTATCGGCTTCGACGAGAGCCTGGATTTCCAGGGCTTCGCGACCACCCATAGCCGCGACATCGAGCTGTTCACCGCACTGCAAGGGCTGTATGAGCAACTGGTGGACGAGCAGATCGATACCCATCACAAGCACGCCGCCGCCGAGGCGTTCTTCACCGACCTGCAGCAGCGGCTCAACCCCGCCGGCCGCCCGGACCGGGGCAGCCATCCGGGGCTGATGCGAGCGGCGCAGTTCATCCATGACCATTGCACCGACGCGCTGAAGCTCGAAGACATCTGCGCCGCCGCGCAACTCTCGCCGTCATACCTGAGCCGGGCCTTCAAGCACCATTACGGGATGACGCCCCATGCCTTTCTGGTCAACCGTCGGATCCAGTTCGCCCGCCGACAATTGCGCGAAGGCAAGCTGATTGCCGATGTGGCGCTGGACAGCGGATTTGCCGACCAGGCGCATTTCCAGCGGGCCTTCAAGCAACACCTGGCGGCTACGCCGGGTCAGTATCGCGGTTGATACCCGCCCTTTTGTGGCGAAGGGACTCGACTCAAGGCAACAACAAATACACCGCACTGGCCACCAGCAACACGGCCATCACCCGGTTGAATAGGCGCATGGTCGCCGGGTTGCCCAACCAGGAGCGCAGAAAACTGCCGGCATAGGCCCAGCAGCCCACCGAGACGTAGCAGATCACCAGGTAGATTGCCGCAAACTGCCACACCAGCCGCGCCTCGCCGTCAGCCACGAATGCGCCCATGCCCGCCACACAGGCCAGCCAGGCCTTGGGGTTGAGCCATTGCATCAGCGCTCCGTAGAACATCGAGGGCGCCCGCCCCTCATCTGCGTCGCCCAGGTGCCCGTTGTCCATCGCCAGCTTCCAGGCCATGAACAACAGAAACCCCACACCGCCCAGTTGCACGACCCGTGTGAGCCCAGGCCAGCGCTGCAGCACTTCATGCAACCCAAGCCCCATCAGCACCAGCAACAAGACAAAGCCCAGGGTCGCGCCACCGACATGGCGCAAGGTGGCACGAAAGCCGTACCGGGCCCCGGAGCTGAGGGCTATGATATTGACCGGGCCCGGCGTAATAGAGGCGACTAACGCAAACGCCGCCATGGAAAGAATCAGACTCATCGCATACCTTCTTCATGAACTGTGAGGTGGCGATCAGGGTAGGTTTTCATCTGCCGCAGGTATTGAACAAAACTGCCCAATGAGCGCAGCAACCCCTCGCGGGAACAGCGTCGCTGCGCGTATTTTTTACGAAAACTTTACGCTGAGTCCGTCCAACGAAAACAATACTGTGCGGCTCATTCACTCAGGCGTGCTCTATGTCCATTGCGGTAGTGCGGTTTATCGGTTTCATCCTCGGCATTTTCCTGATCACCCTCGCCGCCAGCATGGCCATCCCGCTTCTGACGCTGGTGATGTACGATCGCAACGATGACCTGTCGGCATTTTTGTGGTCGAGCCTGATCACCTTTGTCTGCGGCGTCGCGCTGGTGGCTCGCGGTCGGCCAGCGCACATCCAGATGCGCCCCCGGGACATGTACCTGCTGACCACTGCCAGTTGGGTCATCGTCTGTACCTTCGCCGCCCTGCCCATGGTGTTCATCCAGGACATCAGCTATACCGATGCCTTTTTCGAGACCATGTCTGGCATCACCACCACCGGTTCGACGATCCTGACCGGGCTGGACACCGCGTCCCCGGGCTTGTTGATCTGGCGCTCGATGTTGCACTGGCTCGGCGGGATCGGCTTCATCGGCATGGCGGTGGCGATCCTGCCGTTGCTGCGGGTCGGCGGCATGCGGCTGTTCCAGACCGAGTCGTCGGACTGGTCGGAGAAAGTCACACCGCGCTCCCATGTCGCGGCGAACTACATCCTGTGGATCTATGTCGGATTGACCGCCCTCGCCACCCTGGCCTTATGGTTGGCCGGCATGACGCCCTTCGACGCGATCAACCATGCGATGTCCTTGATTTCCACTGGTGGCTTTTCCACTTCCGATGCCTCCCTGGGGCACTGGCCCCAACCGGCCATCCACTGGGTGTCAGTGGTCATCATGATGGCCGGTGCACTGCCGTTCACCTTGTATGTCGCCACCTTGCGCGGCAACACGCGCGCGCTGCTCAAGGACCAACAAGTCAGGGGCTTCGTCGGTTTCCTGGTCGTTACCTGGCTCGCGGTGGGGACCTGGCTGAGCCTGCACAGCGATCACACCTGGTGGGACGCGGTGCGCATCGTGGCCGTCAACGTGACATCGGTGGTGACCACCACAGGCGTGGCGCTGGGGGATTACACGCTATGGGGCAGCTTTGCCCTGTTGCTGTTCTTCTATTTGACATTTATCGGTGGCTGCTCGGGCTCGACCTCCGGCGGGTTGAAAATTTTCCGCTTCCAGGTAGCCGGCGCATTGCTGATGGGCAGCCTGAAACAACTGATCCATCCCCGGGCGGTGATCCAGAAAAAATACAACAACCACCCCATCGACGAAGAGATCGTCCGCTCGCTGCTGACGTTTTCATTTTTCTTCACCATCACCATCGGCGCCATCGCCCTGGGGCTGGCGCTGATTGGCCTGGACTGGACGACAGCCTTGACCGGCGCGGCCACCGCCGTGTGCAACGTCGGGCCCGGACTGGGCACGATCATCGGACCGGCCGGTAACTTCTCGACGTTGCCCGATGCGGCCAAATGGCTGCTGACCATTGGCATGCTGCTGGGCCGGCTGGAGATTCTGACCGTGCTGGTGTTGTTCACGCCGGTGTTCTGGAAGTATTGAACACTTCGGGTAATGCGAAGCAGACAAACAAAAAAGCCGCGATGCCATGAACAGGCATCGCGGCTTTTTTCAAGCGATCAGCGGTCGTTCTTGATCGAAGAACTGGTCGCCTTGGTCAACCCCTTGGTGTTGTGGGTGCCCGGTGTAGCCGTGGAAATCGCGGAAGCCTTGGTCAAGCCACGAGTATCGCGATCCTTGGCGATGCTCGACGTGAGCGAAGCCTTGCTGGCTCGGTCAGTGCGGGTGGCACCGGTATGCTTGCCGCTGAGACCATGGTCGCGCGTGCGGGTGCCGCTGTGGTCGCTGGTCAATCCTTTACCAAGGCCGCTGGAATCGCTGGACTTGCCGCTGCCCTGCCCACCACCGATGCCGCCCCCTCGGCCACCGCCGTTTCCGCCGCCGTTTCCGCCACCACCCCCATTGCCACCGCCAGCGGCGTAGCTCGCACCGATAGGCGACAGGTCGGCGGGCAGCAAGGCTGAGGCACCCAGCATCAAGGCACAGACAGCGGCGGCGATCAGGGATTTCTTATGTTTGGACATGATGTCTCCGAAAGACAAAAACAACGGTTGAACCTTTAAGACTCAAGGGTTCAACTTTTGTTCGTGACCATCCGACCAAGTGAAGGGAAATTCACTGTCGATTTTTCGGTGGAGTCGTTCCCGGCACGGTTCTATGCTCAGCCCCATGAACCGACAAGACTCGCTGCTCCCGCCCCACGCCGAGATGGTCCGCGCCATGCTCGAACGAGACACCGCCTACGAGGGGGTGTTCTTCACTGCGGTCAAGACCACCGGCATTTTCTGTCGCCCCAGTTGCACGGCGCGCAAACCGAAACCGGAGAACGTCGAGTTCTTCGCCCATGCCGACGAAGCCATGTCAGCCGGCTACCGGGCCTGCCTGCGCTGCAAGCCACTGGATGCCGCGGCCATCGCGCCGGACTGGATCCAGGCCCTGCTCAAAGCCGTGGACGCTGAGCCCGACCTGCGCTGGACCGACGCCCTGCTGCTGGAACAAGGTATCGAACCGCTGAAACTGCGGCGCTGGTTCAAGCAACATTTCGGCATGACCTTCCATGCGTATCTGCGGACCCGACGCTTGGGTATCGCCCTGGGAGGTATCAAGGAAGGTGCATCCATCGACAATGCAGCGCTCGATTGCGGCTATGAGTCCCTGAGTGGGTTTCGTGATGCATTCGTAAAATCCTTTCACATCACGCCAGGTCGCGCCGCCCTCAGCGAACCCCTGCTGTTCACCCGCCTGACCACGCCATTGGGCCCCATGCTGGCCATGGCCGAACGGCGCGGCCTGGTACTGCTGGAGTTCCTTGATCGCCCGGCCCTGACCCGGGAAATCGAAGAGTTGCAGCAGCGCTATGGCTACACCGTCGCGCCGGGACACAACCATCATTTGCAGCAGATCGAAACCGAACTGGCCGACTACTTCACCGGCAAGCTCACTGCGTTCAGTGTCCCCTTGCACATGCCCGGCAGCGCCTTCGCCGTCCGGGTCTGGGCCGAGTTGCAAAAAATCCCCTACGGCGAGACCCGCAGCTACGGCGGCATCGCCTCCACACTCGGCAGCCCCGGCGCCAGCCGTGCCGTGGGCCTGGCCAACGGGCAGAATCGCCTGGCCATCGTCATCCCTTGCCATCGAGTGATCGGTGCGGACGGATCGCTGACCGGCTACGGTGGCGGACAGCCGCGCAAGGCGTTTCTGCTACGTCTGGAAAAAGCCGCGGTGCAGGTTTCGCTGCCGCTGGCATTTTGATCCCCTGGAGAATGAACCGCTGATGCCTGTACCCTATCAAGCGGCGAGCACCTTTCTGGCCAGCCTGGATGAGGACTGGCGACGCCATGTCGAGGCGATCGGTCCTTGTCTGTTGCAACCCAAACCGGCCCGTGATCCCTATGAAGCCCTGGTGCGGGCGATTGCCTATCAGCAACTGCACGCCAAGGCAGGCGATGCGATCCTCGGTCGACTGTTGGCGCTGTTCCCGGCATTGACCTTCCCCAGGCCTGAACAGCTCCTGGCGACGGACTTTGCGCAAATGCGCAGTTGTGGGTTCTCCGCCAGCAAAATCGCAACCATCCACGGCATCGCCCAGGCGGCGCTGGATGGGGTGGTGCCGGATTACGCCACGGCACTGGCCATGGAGGATGAAGTGTTGATCGAGCGTTTGATCAGCTTGCGCGGCGTCGGGCGCTGGACCGTGGAGATGCTGCTGATCTACAGCCTGGAGCGACCGGACATCCTGCCGGGAGATGACTTTGGAGTGCGCGAGGGGTATCGGCGGCTCAAGGGCTTGGACGTCCAACCGACGCGCAAGCAGATGGTTGGGATCGGACAGGCGTTGAGCCCTTATCGGACAGTGGCGGCATGGTATTTGTGGCGGGTGCCCAGTCGCTAGACCGTGTCATCATTCATCGCGAGCAAGCCCGCTCCCACATTTGATCTTCAGTGTTCACAAATAATGTGTACACAGAAAATCCCCTGTGGGAGCGAGCTTGCTCGCGATGGCGTCAGGACAAACAGCTCTATGCCGCAGGCACACCACTGTGGAACCGAAACTCCACATCCGGCGACTCGATCAGCTCGCGTTCAGCGTCGCGGACCTTGTCGATCACCTGGGCAATGTCCTTGGCATCGCCATACTGGTAGGCCAGCTTCAAGTAACCCTGGAAATGCCGGGCCTCGCTTTTCAGCAGGCCAAAATAGAACTTGCCCAATTCTTCGTCCAGGTGCGGCACCAGCGCCTCGAAACGCTCGCAGCTGCGGGCTTCGATAAAGGCACCGACCACCAGGGTATCCACCAGTTTCACCGGCTCGTGGCTGCGGACCACCTTGCGCAGCCCCGAGGCATAACGCCCGGCAGAGAGCTGGCGCAGGCCGATCTTGCGCTTTTTCATCAGCCGCATGACCTGCTCGTGATGCACCAGTTCTTCCCGGGCCAGGCGCGACATCAAGTTGATCAGGTCGACGTGGGAGTGGTACTTGGCAATCAGGCTCAGGGCGGTGCTCGCGGCCTTGAACTCGCAGTTCTTGTGGTCGATCAGCAACGTTTCCTGATCGGCCAGCGCGGCCTGGACCCAGGCATCAGGGGTGCGACAGCCAAGGAATTCGTGGATTTCGGGAAGGATCATGGGGCTCACGGGAAAAAGGTAGTCGAGCGAAGGGCGCCGATTATACCGGCCTGCCCCCAGACCACCAGCCACCGTCGTTGATATGCATCAAGTCGACGACTCAGCCATAGCAACTATAGTTGAGCAATGCCGTGCCTTTTCATTGCTGGAGACACCGATCATGCAAGCCATTCGCAGCATCCTGGTGGTCATCGACCCCGAACATTCGGAAAGCCTGGCGCTCAAGCGCGCCAAACTGATCGCCGGCGTGACCCAGGCCCACCTGCACCTGCTGGTATGCGACAGAAAGCACGACCACGCCGGCATGCTCAGCGTCCTGAAGGCCGCGCTGCTGGCGGACGGCTACAGCGTGACGACCGAACAGGCCTGGAATGAAAGCCTGTATGAAACCATCATCGATGTGCAGCAGGCCGAAGGTTGCGGCCTGGTGATCAAGCAGCACTTCCCCGACAGCCCGCTGAAAAAAGCCCTGCTCACCCCGGCGGACTGGAAACTGCTGCGCCATTGCCCAACCCCGGTGCTGCTGGTGAAAACCGCCGGTTCCTGGAAAGACAAGGTGATTCTGGCCGCCATCGACGTCGGCAATACTGACGACGAGCACCGTCACCTGCACAACACGATCATCGATCACGGCTACGACATTGCCATCCTGGCCAAGGCCCACCTGCACGTGATCAGCGCCCACCCCACGCCGATGCTGTCGTCCGCCGACCCGACGTTCCAGCTCAAGGAATCCATCGAGGCGCGCTATCGCGAGCAATGCCGGGCGTTCCAGGCGGAGTTCGACATCGACGACCAGCACCTGCACATCGAAGAGGGCCCGGCGGACGTATTGATCCCGTTCATGGCGCGCAAGCTGCAGGCCGCAGTGACGGTGATCGGCACCGTGGCGCGTTCCGGGTTGTCAGGGGTCTTGATCGGCAATACCGCTGAAGCGGTGCTCGATACGCTGGAAAGCGACGTGCTGGTGCTCAAGCCCCAAGAGGTTGAGGATCATCTGGTGGAGTTGGCGGTCAAGGGCTGAAGATCAAGCGATCGCAGGCTTCGCCAGCTCCTACGGTATGGCGCGATCCTTGTAGGAGCTGCCGAAGGCTGCGATCTTTTCAGCCGCCAATCGCATCCTTCAGGAACCCCGGCGCGATGTAGCGCTGGTAATGGGCTTCGGACAGGAGGAAAAATTCCCGATCAATGGCGTCCCGCAGGTCTGGCAGTTCCCAGTCGCGAAATTCCGGCATCAACACCATGCCGTAGGCTTCGAGGTTGTTGATGACCCGCGCCCCCCGGGCAATCAACTGATAGGCCCAGCAGTACTCCGATTGGTTCGGGACGAAGCGGATCTTGCGGGCTTCCAGTTGCTGGCGGAGCAAACCGGGGTCGAAAACCTCCAGCTTGGCCACCATCACCTGCGCCAATAGCTGCTCCAACCGCATCCACACCGCGCGCTTCTGCTCCTCGTTGTAGCCGTTCCAGTGAATCACTTCATGGTGGAACCGCTTGCAGCCACGGCACACCAAATCACCGTAGACAGTGGAGCAGAGGCCGACGCAGGGGGTCTTGATGAGGTGGTTGGGCATAAGGAAAAGCACACGCTAAAGCAGGACAGGCCGGCATGTTAGCCCTTTGTCTAAGATTGATCACCCCTTCAAACTTCGTAGCCCAACTTACCTTTAATTTTTTTTTGCCGTAGAATCAGCCAGCCTTTTAAGGCGCCAATGTCCGTTAGAAGCTGTTTTCAAAGCGTCACGAGCACAGTCGTTCCTTCAGAGCGGTGTTGGCCGAGGGTCTTTCCAGCGGGGAAAGCCCAACGCCAACCCTCATCAGCTCCCCGTTCTGCAGGCGTAAAACTTTGAAAGCAGCTTCTGTGAGGAACCCCGGAAACTCTGGCGTAGTGGCTCAAAAAGCCTGCGACGCGCATGAGTACCGTGGGTTTCTGGATGAGCGTCCCGGACACCCATTTGGGACCACTGATGAGGGTAATAACTGTGCTTGAAGCCTACCGCAAACATATCGAAGAGCGTGCAGCACTGGGTATCGTTCCCCAGCCGCTTAACGCCGAACAAACCGCAGGTCTGATCGAGCTGCTGAAAAATCCTCCGGCTGGCGAAGAAGCTTTCCTCGTTGACCTGATCACCAATCGCGTTCCGCCTGGAGTCGACGAAGCCGCCTACGTCAAGGCCGGTTTCCTGTCCGCCCTGGCCAAGGGTCAAGCCCAATCCCCTCTGCTGGACAAGAAACGTGCCGTTGAACTGCTCGGCACCATGCAGGGTGGCTACAACATCGTGACCCTGGTCGAGCTGCTGGACGACGCCGAGCTGGCGCCGGTCGCGGCCAAGGAACTCAAGCACACCCTGCTGATGTTCGATGCCTTCCACGACGTGGCTGAAAAAGCCAAGAACGGCAACGTTCACGCCAAAGCCGTGCTGCAATCCTGGGCCGACGGCGAGTGGTTCAAGAACCGCCCTGTGCTGGCCGACAAGATCAGCCTGCGGGTGTTCAAGGTCACCGGCGAAACCAACACCGACGACCTGTCCCCTGCCCCTGATGCCTGGTCCCGCCCGGACATCCCGCTGCACGCCCTGGCCATGCTGAAAATGGCCCGCGACGGCATCGTGCCTGATGAACAAGGCAAGACCGGCCCGATGAAGCAGATCGAAGAGATGCGTGGCCAAGGCTTCCCGATCGCCTACGTCGGTGACGTGGTCGGTACCGGTTCGTCGCGTAAATCGGCGACCAACTCGGTACTGTGGTTCTTCGGCGACGACGTGCCTTTCGTTCCGAACAAGCGCGCTGGTGGTTTCTGCTTCGGCAGCAAGATCGCCCCGATTTTCTACAACACCATGGAAGACGCCGGCGCCCTGCCGATCGAATTCGATGTGTCCAACATGCACATGGGCGACGTGATCGACCTGTACCCGCATGCTGGCAAAGTCTGCAAGCACGGTACCGATGAAGTCCTGACCACCTTCGAAATGAAGACCCCGGTCCTGTTGGACGAAGTCCGTGCCGGCGGCCGTATCCCGCTGATCATCGGCCGTGGCCTGACCGAGAAGGCTCGCGCCGAACTGGGCCTGCCAGCGTTCGACCTGTTCAAGAAACCGGATGCCCCGATCGAAAGCACCAAGGGCTTCACCCTGGCGCAGAAAATGGTCGGCAAGGCCTGCGGCGTCGCCGGTGTGCGTCCTGGCACCTACTGCGAACCGAAGATGACCACCGTCGGCTCCCAGGACACCACTGGCCCGATGACCCGTGATGAACTGAAAGACCTGGCGTGCCTGGGCTTCTCGGCCGATCTGGTCATGCAGTCGTTCTGCCACACCGCGGCTTATCCAAAGCCGATCGACGTGACCACTCACCACACCCTGCCTGATTTCATCATGACCCGCGGCGGCGTGTCCCTGCGTCCGGGCGACGGCATCATCCACAGCTGGCTGAACCGCATGCTGCTGCCGGACACCGTCGGCACCGGTGGTGACTCCCATACCCGTTTCCCAATGGGCATTTCGTTCCCGGCCGGTTCCGGTCTGGTCGCGTTCGCCGCAGCCACTGGCGTCATGCCGCTGGACATGCCGGAATCGATCCTGGTGCGCTTCAAAGGCAAGATGCAACCGGGTGTCACCCTGCGTGACCTGGTTCACGCCATTCCTTACTTCGCGATTCAGGCTGGTCTGCTGACTGTCGAGAAGAAAGGCAAGAAGAACGCCTTCTCCGGCCGCATTCTGGAAATCGAAGGCCTGGACAACCTGAGCATCGAACAGGCTTTCGAGCTGTCCGACGCCTCTGCCGAACGTTCGGCCGCCGGTTGCACCATCAAGCTGTCGAAAGAATCGATTACCGAATACCTGCAATCGAACATCACCCTGCTGCGCTGGATGATCGGTGAAGGCTACGGCGATGTGCGTACCCTGGAACGTCGTGCCCAAGCGATGGAAGCCTGGATCGCCAACCCTGAGTTGATGGAAGCCGATGCTGACGCCGAATACGCTGAAGTCATCGAAATCGACCTGGCCGACATCAAGGAGCCAGTGCTCTGCGCGCCGAACGACCCGGACGACGCCCGTCTGCTCTCCAGCGTGGCTGGCGAGAAGATCGACGAAGTGTTCATCGGTTCGTGCATGACCAACATCGGTCACTTCCGCGCTGCCGGCAAGTTGCTGGATCAGGTCAAGGGTCAGCTGCCAACCCGTCTGTGGCTGTCGCCGCCGACCAAGATGGACGCTCACCAACTGACCGAAGAAGGCTACTACGGCATCTACGGCAAGGCCGGTGCACGGATGGAAATGCCAGGCTGCTCGCTGTGCATGGGTAACCAGGCACGCGTTGAGCCGAACTCCACCGTGGTCTCGACGTCGACCCGTAACTTCCCGAACCGTCTGGGCGACGGCGCGAACGTCTACCTGGCTTCGGCCGAACTGGCGTCCGTGGCCTCGATCCTGGGTCGCCTGCCGACCGTCGAGGAGTACATGGAATACGCCGGTAAGATCGACAGCATGGCAGCGGACGTGTACCGCTACCTGAGCTTCGACCAGATCGCCGAGTTCCGTGAAGCCGCTGCAAACGCCAACATCCCGGTCGTTCAAGCCTAACGCTACAACGCCCGACTAAAAACGCCGCCCTTCTTGCGAGGGGCGGCGTTTTTTTATGCCTGCTGTTTCGATGCAAACCAAGCAACCGCTATCACGAGCAAGCTCGCTCCCACAAGGTGACGGTCAGGCCATAAGGGAGTAGATCAACGCTGTGATCGCCACCAGGCCCACCAATGTCACGAACACATTGGAGGCCTGGCCACGGTAACGGGCCATGGCCGGGACTTTGCGGATGGCGTACATCGGCATCAGAAACAGGATTGCCGCGATGACCGGACCGCCCAGGGTTTCGATCATGCCCAGAATGCTTGGGTTGAGCGTAGCGACGATCCAGCACACCACCAGCATGAACGCCGCAGTCAGGCGGTCCAGGGTCTTGGGCGCCGGACGGCGACCGCTCTTGACGACCAGGCCCTTGAGGCCCTCACTGGCGCCGATGTAATGCCCCAGGAAGGACTTGGAGATCGCCACGAACGCAATCAACGGTGCGGCAAAAGCGATGGTCGGGTTGCTGAAATGGTTGGCCAGGTACGACAGGATCGACAGATTCTGCGCCTTGGCTTCGGCCAGTTGTGCCGGCGACAAGGTCAGCACGCAACTGAACACAAAGAACAGCACCATCACCACCATCAGTACATGGGCGCGCGACAGGATCTGCGAACTGCGCTCCTCGGCGTTGGCGCCATACCGACGCTTCTGGTCCACCGCAAACGCCGAGATGATCGGCGAGTGGTTGAACGAGAACACCATCACCGGAATCGCCAGCCACAGGGTATGCAGCAGCGCCGCAGGTGCAGGCGGCGTAGACGCGGTGGTCAGGATGCCGCCGTTCCAGTGCGGGATCAGAAACACCGCCAGGAACAGCAACGCGACGATAAACGGATAGACCATCAGACTCATGGCCTTGACGATCGCCTGCTCGCCACAACGCACCACCGCCAGCAGGCCCAGGATCAGCACCAGGGACAACACGACCCGAGGCGGCGGCTGGATATGCAGTTGATGCTCCAGGAAGCTGCCCACCGTGTTGGTCAGCGCCACGCTGTAGATCAGCAGGATCGGGAAAATCGCAAAGAAGTACAGCAAGGTGATCAGCGCACCGGCCTTGAGGCCGAAATGCTCTTCCACCACCTCGGTGATGTCCGCGCCGTCACGACCGGACAAGACGAAGCGGGTCAGGCCCCGGTGGGCATAGAACGTCATGGGGAACGCCAGCAACGCCAGGATCAGCAGCGGCCAAAAACCGCCCAGGCCCGCATTGATCGGTAAAAACAGCGTGCCTGCACCGATGGCGGTGCCAAACAGACCCAGCATCCAGGTGGTGTCATGGCGACTCCATTGGCTGAGGGTGGCTGGGACAGTCGTTTCAAAGCGCTCTTCGACGCTATTGGCCTGATCATTCATCCGGTCGGATCTCCGTTTTCCGGTCACATGCACCCGGCCGGGACGAGTCGGAAAAACCCGACAGGCAGCGCCCTGGCCGAAACAGGGGCGCGATTGTCCGGGATTAGCGAGCAGAAGCAAAGACTTAGCTGAGGAGCGGTTGTGCGGATCAGATCACGCCAATAGAAACCGTCGCCACATTCCCTGTGGGAGCGGGCTTGCTCGCGAAAGCGGTGTGTCATTCAGCCGATGCGTTACTGATACACCACCTTCGCGAGCAAGCCCGCTCCCACAAGGACGACGCTGGACACGAAATGCACATAAAAAGCCGGAGCCCCCTGCCCTCGGCTCCTACAATCAGGTTGAATACTTGAAATCGCCCCAGCGCCCACAGGAGCCCAGCATGACCGCAACCGTTCTGGTACTGGTTGAAACCGTCAATGAATACCTACCGATTCTCGAGCGGCAGGGCTACCACCTGGAATTGGCGCCAACGCCTGCCGAACGCAAGACGGCGATTTTCGAACACGGTGAACGGTTCGGCGCGGTGCTGACCCGCGGCCCCCTGGGTTTGACGGCCAAAGAGATCGCCGCCCTGCCCAACCTGCAGATCATCTGCGTGATCGGTGCCGGCTACGAGCAGGTGGACCTGCAGGCTGCGCGCAAGCGCAACATCGTGGTGACTAACGGTGCCGGGGTCAACGCTTCCTCGGTGGCTGACCATGCCATGGCGTTGTTGCTGGCGCTGGTACGCGACATTCCCCGGTCGGATGCGGCCTTGCGTCGGGGTGAATGGCCGAGGACCTCGCGCCCCTCCCTGGCCGGCAAGCGCCTGGGTGTGCTGGGCCTTGGCGCGGTGGGCATGGCGATTGCCAAACGGGCCGCCCTGGGCTTTGACATGAGCGTCAACTACCACAATCGCCGGGTGCGCAGCGACGTGCCCTACACCTTCTGCGCCACGCCCACGGAACTGGCCCGGGTCTCGGACTTCCTCATCGTCGCCACGCCCGGCGGTCTCGATACCCGGCAGCTGATCAACAAACAGGCCCTTGATGCCCTGGGGCCCAACGGTTTTTTGGTGAACATTGCCCGGGCCAGCGTGGTCGCCACCGCCGACCTGATCAATGCCCTGGAGCACCGGAGAATCGCCGGCGCGGCGCTGGATGTGTTCGATCACGAACCTGAAGTGCCCGACGCGTTGAAACGCCTGCCCAATGTGATCCTGACCCCACACGTGGCGGGCCTGTCCCCGGAAGCGACCCGAAGCACCGTGGAGCTGGTGGGCCAGAACCTGAACGCGTTTTTTTCCGGCAAGCCGGTGCTGACGCCGGTACCGTTACCCGACGTGTAACCTTAAAGAACCCCCAGCAATGTCCACAACCGTCGGGATTCGGCATCGGCACTGATCAGTTCGCCCAGCAACTCGCTCAGCGGCTTGTTGCCCCACTCAACGCCCCGCCGGATCAAGTAGGGCACCGGGCTATGGGGTTCGGTGCGTGCCAGGTAACCGGCGATGACCAATAGCTGTCGATAGGCCTCTTCACGGCTGGCCGGTTCTTGAAAGACCTGGGCAGGTGCCGCCTGCGACACAGAAGTCGGCGGCGTAACCGCTGGGGAAATTGGCACCGGCGCGACGGTGGGTTGCTGCGGATTCATTGCGATGAACTCCTCTACCAGAGTCAGCAAGGCCTGCATCACATCCTGCAGGGCTTTGTAGCCCGGGGCCAGATTGCCCAGGTAAGCGTCGCTCCAGGCTTCGAGCCGTTGCAAATGCTGCAGGCCCAGCATCAAGCTGCCTTGGCGATGTAGCCAGAACGACAACGGTGTGGTGCGAATCAATTCCGTGAGTTTCTTTTGATCGCTGCGTGCGGCTTCGGCCGATGCCTTGGCGTTTTTGCTGTCGTTGCCCAACACTTGCTGGCGCTGCAAACGTTGCCAGTCATCCAGGCTGAAACCGGCGAAAGACGGGTCCCGGCCATCGAACAACGGCACCCGCGTCAGCAGCACTTCACTGTAGCGCCGGGCCAGCCACTCCAGCGGAATCACCCGCCACGCCTGGTCGCCCTCATCGGCCTGGGGGTGCAACTGCTCGGGATAGCGCTCACACAGACCCGCCACCAGCGCCAGGCTGCCCGGCAACCCCTCCACTCCCGCCAGATGCAGCCAGGCCTCCCCCAACCAGGCGCTGATCATCAGGTCCTTGCTGCGCTCGAGCAACAAGGTGGTGGCGAGTCTTTCCAGTTCCGGCCATTGGGCGCGCTTGATCGAGGCCTGCCAGACACCGGTGGGCAGGCTGGTGTCGTCTTCACGGCGCAACTCACGCAACTGGTCGAATTCCGGGTCGTAGCGCAGGTCCTGCCCACAGGGCGATTCGGCGCTGATCGGCTCGAGCAACTGGGTGACCAGCTCGGGCAAAGGGGATATCGGCAAGCTCACAGGCCCTCCTCACGGGTCGCGATGGCGGGGCTCGATGAGGTCGCCATGAAAGGTGAACGGGGTGCCCGGGTCGGTAGCGGCGGGATCGACAACGGCAGCTTCGAGCCCTGGCTCATCAACGACAGGCGCACGAACATCAACGTTTGCTGCGCCGTGCTGGCCTGGGTCTGGGCCGTCACCGGCAGTTGCAGGGTCAGCGGAAAATCGGTGTAGTCGACATTCGGCTGGCGCTGGACCGACCCCAACGAGCGCATCAGGCGCAGCAACGACCAGGGGCCCTGGTATTCCCAGCCAGCTTCCAGATTGCGCACCACCAGGTTCGGTTGCAAGGGGTCGTTGGCCGGACGCTGGTAACCGTTGCGGGCCCAGCGCAAGGTCAGGCGCACCGGCTGCCCGACCATCCAGCGCAGGTTCTGCTGGGCGCCACCGGGGTAGCTGATCTGCTGGTTGCCGGCGTTCAGGCCCCAGGCGATCACCTGGTCGGCGCCGCGTTCTTCCTCGCGATCGGTGCGCCAGCGCACGTCCATTTCCACGCCGAGAATGCCGCTCTTGTCCCGTACGAACAGCGGCCCGAGCCAGGTACTGGCCTGTTTCAAGCGATTGAGGAAATCTTCGGCCGCCAGCCGATCCGGCGTCTGGCTCAACGTCAGCCCTGCCTGGGCCAGGGGCAAGCGCGTGTCGATCAACTCCAGCAGGCGCTGGACCCGCGCCGGGTCGGCATCGCTGGCCCGCACATCCTGGGAAAACGGGAAGCGCCCGGCCAGGTATTGATTGAAATAGTTGGCCAGGTCATTCCAGGCGGTCGCTGCCTGGTTCTGTTGCAGGTACAGGCAACGCTGCAGGGCGCTCTGCTGCAGCGCGACAGTACGCTGGGCCAGGTCACCGCGCCCGGCGGACAGACTGGCGGTTTGCAGGATCTGCGCGCAGGAGGTGGTGTCCATCTCGATGAAATCCCGGCTCACCAACTGCTCCAGTTGGGCCGCCGAGCTGGCCGGGTTCTGGTTCTTGTACTTGAGCAATTCATCGTTGATGGCCATGAACCGCGCCACCTGATCGTGCTCCAGGGCCGACAGGTTGTCCTGCTGGACGATCAGCCATTCCAGCGCCGGCATCCGTTGCTCGGCGATCTGCAACATGGCGCCGAACTGCTGGTTCAAGTTCAGCTTCAGATCCTGTGTATCGGTAGCGCCATAGAGCTGCAAACCGAAGTTCTTCGAACCGTTCCAACGCTGGACATCGGCCCGTTGGCTGAACAGCGGCTGGGCATCGATTTCGTTCAGGCCGCTCTTGATCTGCGCCAAGGCCCGACGATTGAGCAGGCGCTGGAAACGTATCGCCAAATCGCCCCGATGTACGTCCATGAAAGCCTTTTGCAGTGCAACAGCCTGGGACGTCTGCACATTGAAGCCCATGCCCGGCAACTGCTCGTCGCTCTCATTGAGGCTCAACCACATGGCCTGCGCCGCCGCCCCTTCAGCGGCCTGCATCAGCGCGTCACGGTAATCCGGCGGGATGCGCGGCAGCTCTTCGTTGGCGTAGCTCTTGTAGCTGGCGAAGTAGTTCAGGGCGACGCTGAAATCATCGCTGCCGTCGCCCTGGCTCATCGAACCGGCGTTGCTGTCCGACGGATCCTTCTGCAACGCCAGCGCCACGAAATCACGCTTGAAGAGGGCTTGCACCGCGCCGTCCAGCGCCGTGACATGGTCTTGCAGCACCAGCAGGCCACTGCCCTGCTGCACCAGCAGATTGTCCCGGGAACCGGTCTGGACGATCCACTGGTCCCTGAAGCTCTGCTGCAGCTTCGCTGCCTGGCTCTCCAGATCCTGTTCGATATCCGGCCCAAGCAAGGTACTGTGGCTGACCTGGTCCATCAGTTGCGTGTAACCGGGCACCAGGTCCTGGCCCTTGCCTCGTCCCCAGGCCGAATTGGTCAGGCTGACCAGCGTCTGCAAGTCGTCGATCAGCGCCATCAGGTCTTCGAGTTCGCTCAAGGAGTTTCCACTGCCCGCTTCCAGCCGTTGCAGATGCAGCTTGAGGTAGCCGGCCTGGCGCACGAAGTTGTCCGCCAGAAAATAATGATCGAGCCAGCGCTGCATCAGGCCCGTGAAGTTATCGGAGATCCCCGGGCGCGCAGCGTTCAGGTCCAGCCCTTTCAGATCGGTGTTTTGCGAATCGAACAGCACCCGATTGTAGAACCGCGCCCGGCTCAAGGTGCCGGTGTTGAGGTTCAGCGACAAGGCGTTGTTACTCAGTTGCACCAGCTCATCCAGCGGCGCCTTGGGGTTGTTTATCGCCTGGCTGAACAACTGGTTGTGCTGCTCCAGGCGCACCGCGCGCTCCACCAGGTCCCTGGCCTTCACATAACTCTGCCACTGCGCCGGGTCTTCGCTTTCCACGTTGCCGCGCCGCTCGGTGTTGCGGATGGCCTTGAGCTGTTCCAGGTCCGAATTCAACAGGTCACGCAGCGGCATGACCCAATGGTGCCGGGCGGTCAGACGCAAGCCGTCCTGCAGTTGCGTGTCCACCGAGGAGAACCACGACGTGGGGAACACCACCGAGACGAAACGCCAGCTCGGCGCTTTTTCCAGCACGTTCCAGTAGTTCTGCACGTTGTGCCGGGTCGGCTCCAGTTGCGGTTCGTCAGGGTCGACCACCAGATGGTTCTTATGGGCACTGAGGATCAACCGCGATAGCTCCTCGGCTTGCTCCACCGAGTCGCGCCAGACCCACAACATACTCCCCAGCCAGACCAGGCCGACCACCAGCGCGACCGCACCGGCCAGGCGATGCCAGCGCTGACGCAAGCGCAACAGGCGTGGCACGGGTTGGGCCAAGCCATGCTCAGCCACCAACCGCCGCGACCACAGTTGCCGGGCGAATACCGTCTGCCGCAGGGCGCTGTCGGTGGCGTCCAGTCCGTCCCCGCGAATGGCCGGCGCCTGGCTCGCGGTGAAATATACGCCACGAAAACGCGGTGCCTCGCCTTGGGCGTTACCCTGGAAGACCGGTTCCAGCAGGATCTGCATGGCCCGTCGCAAGCCTTCGAAACGCTCTGGCAAACCATAAAGGTCTGTACTCAATTGCCCCGACAGCGCGCCGATTTCGATGATCGACTGCGACAGCGCGGCGTTGACCTGATCCAGCGCCTGATCACTCCACTGCGATTGCCAGGCTGCATCGGGCAAGTAGGGTGACGACCAACCCAGCATCGATTCCCGAGCCTCGGCGGGCAATGCGCTGACCAGTTCCTGGAACCCCGGTAACTCCTCCATCCCGGTAATCACCACGTACACCGGCAAGCTGAGGCCAAAGCGTTGCAGGAGATCGATAAAGCAGCGCCGGACCTTGAGGCTCAACTCGGTGGTGTGTTCGATGTCGTCGAGTTTGCCGAACGGAACGGTCCAGATCACCGCATCCAAAGGCCGTCTGCTGCGCAACCGCAGGATCAACCCCAACAAACGCCACCAGTTGCCCCGTTGCCGGTTCATGCCTTCATCGGGCAGGAACAACGCCTGCGGTACCACCAGCACCGCACCTTCGGCATCCGACCACCAGCGCCCGAACCATGCGGCCTTGTCCGTCGGTTGCAAGCGCCACTGGGCGCACAGTTGGGCACCGTCGGCTTCGTTGCCGAGCATCATCAGCCAGGGCATCTGGTAGCGGTCCCGGGTGCCCTGTTCCTGTTCCATACGGCGCACCGCCCCGTAGAAACTACGGATCGCCGCGCCGCCCTGGGTGCGCAGCCACCAGATCACGGCCGAGATCAACAGCACCACGACGATGGCGAACAACACCAGGGCGACGATGCTCAAGGGGCTCATGAGTCCTGCTCCTGGACCGCCGACTCGTTCAGTTGCAGCACTGGTTCGAGCTCGGTACTAATGTCACGCCAGAACACCTGCCCCAGCCCGGTCAGCAACACCACCATCGCCAGGATCGCCAGCCCCAGGCGGACCCCGTCCGGCAGTGACTGCTGCCCCGGCATACGGACCGGCGCCGCGGCCGAAGACATCGCCAGGCGCTGACTGACATCGACATAATCGGGATCGTGCTGCCAGGCAAATGTGAACAACGCCAGGCGCCATTTTTCATGCTGGACCTGACCGGGCTCGCCGCGCAGCCGGCCCTGGAACCCGAGGATCAGGCATTGCAGGTAGACATTCGCCAGGTCCCGGGTGCCGGGCATCTGCTCATCCAGCAGTTTCTTGATGGCCGCGGGCAGCCGCTCGCCGGCCTGGCGGCTGGAATACATGCGTGACTCGAGGGGATGCTGCTGCCAGGCGAGCTGCCCGGGCCAGGGGGTGAATAGCAAGGTTTCGTCCACCAGCGCCACAAACGCATAGACCAGCGCCTTGACCTGCTCGGTGGCGGCATCGCCGACGGTGGCGAAGGCCACGCGCCACAAGCGTTGGGCGCTGCGACCGGAAAACTCCACCACCCGGCTGGCCAATACCGCAGGGTCGCTGTCCTTGGGCAAGTCCTGCCATTCCTGGGACCACTTCAGCCAAGCCTGACGAAAAGCGCTGCTCAGCGGCGCCTCATGCAGACCCCGAACCGCCCCGCCACTTCCGTCAGGCATACGACTCCCCTTTTGCAATCAGGCACTTTCACCGGCTTGCGCCA
Organism: Pseudomonas viciae; assembly: GCF_004786035.1. Lineage (NCBI taxonomy): Bacteria > Pseudomonadati > Pseudomonadota > Gammaproteobacteria > Pseudomonadales > Pseudomonadaceae > Pseudomonas > Pseudomonas viciae. The sequence continues at coordinate 2,713,221 of NZ_CP035088.1, read as the reverse complement.
CAAACAACACCACTTGCCACGGGCTACTGGCCTGGGTCGACGCCGGCGCCACGATGTGCAGTGGCAACTGCCCGTCGAACCACTGCCCGCTGGCGCTCACCACAAACAATCGAGTGTCGTCGCCCACGCTGTAGGCCACCTGTTCGTTGCGGCTCATGGCCTGATGGGGCAAACCGCTCATGCGTTGCCGACTCAAGAGCACGACATGCGGCGCAGACGCAATGATTGCCCCACGCAACCACTCGGCTGCGGCCTGCTCGCTGGCGCCGTTGGGCATGCGCAGGCCAATCACCAGGCGTTGGTTCGGCTGATCGTCGGGCAACTGGATCGAGAAGACCTGATCATTGCGCTCGAAGGCCAGGCTGCGATAGCCGGCACGAACCAGTTCCAGGGTGTCTTCCAGCCAGTCGAGCAGCGGCTCGTAGCCGCGCTGCAACTCCAGAAAGTCCAGGGGCGCGAAGGCCGGCACGCCGGCCAGTGAGTCGAGGGCCGACCAGGTACCGGCCAGCCCCAGCAGCAAACCGTAGAGCGCCTGGGGTGTCGCGACCCGGGTGTTCAGCGCGCCTTCGACCTCCGGCAAGCGTGACCACAATGCGGTCAGTTGCCGGCGGATCTCCATGGCATCGTCCTGGTTGCCCGCCGCCTGGGCCTGGCGCAACCGACCGGCGAGGAACAGGCATTTTTCCCGGGCCCGGGCACACAGCCCGGCGACGCGCCGACCGAGCGGCGACTCCGGCAGCAGGACGGGCGTGGGCGGCGTGTAGGGTACCCGCAAAAAGCCACCGCCCTCCTTGCGAATGCGCAACAGCGGCAGGCAGATCGAATCGGCCTTGCTCAACTGCGTGCAAAGCCTCGGGTTCGGTCGCCAGACGGTGATCGACTCGGGAAATTCGCCACTGGTGAGGTCCGGCAACGCCTCGCCGACCACCGATTGCAAGCGCCCCTTGAGTGGCAGCAATTGCCCGGCGCGCCAGAGCGGGCTGATGGCCAGGTACACGGTCACGGTGGCATCGTCGGTCTTGTTGACCGCCTCGCTGATGTCCAGCTCCAGGGTCGGCCCGACACCGGCCTGCAGGTTGACCGGCAAGCCATCGGGCAAGGTGCCTTGCAGCTGCAACAGCCGCACCTGGCCGGCGCTCAGGGCCGAAGGGTCGACTTCCAACTGGCTGACGCCCCAGAACCAGGGATTGCAGGCCCCGGCAAAATGCGCGGCCAGGGCCTCGGCGCGCAACCCTTGCAATTGGAAATGTTGGGGCAGCAACTGCATGCCCTCATGCCAGCACACCGCGTCAGGTAACAGACTCATACGACTCCCTTCGACATCCCAATGTCGCCGCAGTTGGCGGCCCGCGGTCACTCATGGCTGACGGTCATTGAGCTGACCATCGCTGACGAGGGTCATCTCACGACTGTCGAACTTGAGCCAGGCCTCGCGCTGATCGTCCAGCCGAAGCCGGTGGGCTCCGGGAGTGTTATAGCTGGCGAAGACCAAAAGTCCAGCGGCGCGCCGGCCCTCCAGTGGGAAGGGTTGGCGGTCGATGAATTGCCCTGGAACCAGCTCCAGCCCCCACACCGACATGAGTTGACGATAGTCGCGCTGGAACTGTTCGCGCTCGGAAAACCACTGGCTGGCGGTGATACCCGACAGCTGCTTGAGCAGGTCCGGGTCGTTCACGGCGATGAAATCCACCGCGATCGGCGTGTCGTCATTGGCCCGCGGTGCGACGTCCAGGGTCAGGCTGTCCAGGTCGACACTGGGTGCAAAAAGCGAGCAACCGGTAAGTACCAGGCTCAAAAAAGATCCGCAAAAAAAGACACGCAAAATGAATTTTCCTTTTCTCAGCGGTCATAAATTGTTTTCCCTTGCATTTTTATAGACCTGTTCTAGCGTCTTGGATAGTTCGACCAGCACGGTCGAATGCACCAGGTTCGTCAAGGGAATGACAGGTTTTCTGCCGTCCATTTGCAACCTGCGGATCAGCAAGGGAATGCGATGAGCGGGACTCCCGATGCATTGCTTCCACACATGCATCGGAGTCGGCCGCCATGGCAGAAAGTACCCAGCACAAGCTCGACAGAGTCCGTCCTCCCCGCGTCCAGATCACCTATGACGTGGAAATCGGCAACGCCATCGAGAAAAAGGAATTGCCACTGGTGGTCGGCATTCTGGCCGACCTTTCGGGCAAGCCACTGGACCCGCTGCCCAAGCTCAATGAGCGGCGCTTCACGGAAATCGATCGGGATAATTTCAACGAGGTGCTCGCCTCCATCTCCCCCCGCGCCACGCTCCAGGTGAACAACACCCTCAGCGGCGACGACAGCAAGCTCAACATCGAACTCAACTTCCGGCACATCGACGACTTCGATCCGGTCAAGGTCGTTGAGCAGGTCACGCCGCTGCGGCGCCTGTTCGAAGCGCGCCAGCGCCTGCGGGACCTGTTGACCAAGCTCGATGGCAACGACGACCTGGACAAGCTGCTGCGCGACGTGATCGCCAACACCGAAGGCCTGCAAGAGATCAAGTCGGCCCGCCCTCAGGACGCAACGACCGAGCTGCCCACCGTGGCCGCCAACGATGACCCGGCCCCGACCGAACCACAGGCCTGATCGCGCTCATCACTCAAGGGAGATAAAGCCATGCCTGCTTCATCCAGCGCTCAAACCAGCGAGAGCACGACCCAGACCCTGTCCCTGCTGGACAAGATCATCGCCGAAGGCCGCATGGCCCACGACGACAGCCAGCAGGACTACGCCCGCGACATGCTTGCCGAATTTGCCACCCAGGTCCTCGACGAAGGCATGGCCATCGACAAGGACACCGTGGCGATGATCAATGACCGCATCAGCCAGATCGACCAGTTGATCAGCGCCCAGCTCAACGAAGTGCTGCACCACCCCGACCTGCAGAAACTCGAAGCCTCCTGGCGCGGCCTGCACCTGCTGGTGCAGAACACCGAGACCAGCACCCGGCTCAAATTGCGCCTGCTTAACGTGACCCAGAAAGAACTGCAGAACGATCTGGAAAAAGCCGTCGAATTCGACCAGAGCGCACTCTTCAAGAAAATCTACGAAGAAGAATACGGCACCTTCGGCGGGCACCCGTTCAGCCTGCTGGTGGGTGACTACACCTTCGGCCGGCATCCGCAAGACATCGGTCTGCTGGAAAAACTCTCGAACGTCGCCGCCGCCGCGCACGCGCCGTTCATTGCCGCCGCCAGCCCACGGTTGTTCGACATGACCAGCTTCACTGAACTGGCGGTGCCGAGGGACCTGTCGAAAATTTTCGAAAGCCAGGAACTGATCAAGTGGCGCTCGTTCCGTGAAAGCGAAGACTCGCGCTACGTGTCCCTGGTGCTGCCGCACTTCCTGCTGCGCCTGCCTTACGGCCCGGACACCCTGCCGGTGGAAGGCATCAATTACGTCGAAGACGTCAACGGCACCGACCACAGCAAATACCTGTGGGGCAACGCCGCCTGGGCGCTGTCGCAACGTATCACCGAAGCCTTCGCCAAATATGGCTGGTGCGCCGCGATTCGCGGTGCCGAAGGTGGTGGCGCGGTGGAAGGCCTGCCGGCCCATACCTTCCGTACCAGCTCCGGGGACCTGTCGCTCAAATGCCCGACCGAAGTGGCGATCACCGACCGTCGCGAGAAAGAACTCAACGACCTGGGATTCATTGCCCTGTGCCACAAGAAAAACAGCGACGTGGCGGTGTTCTTCGGCGGCCAGACCACCAACAAGGCCAAGCTCTACAACACCAACGAGGCCAACGCCAACGCGCGGATCTCGGCGATGTTGCCGTACGTGCTCGCGGCCTCGCGTTTCGCCCATTACCTGAAGGTGATCATGCGCGACAAGGTCGGCAGTTTCATGACCCGCGACAACGTGCAGACCTACCTCAACAACTGGATCGCCGACTACGTGCTGATCAACGACAACGCGCCGCAAGAGATCAAGGCGCAATACCCGTTGCGCGAAGCACGGGTGGACGTGACGGAGGTGGCCGGCAAGCCGGGGGCCTACAAGGCCACGGTGTTCCTGCGGCCGCACTTCCAGCTCGAGGAGCTGACCGCCTCGATCCGCCTGGTGGCGACCCTGCCGCCACCGGTAGCTGCCTGATCATTTGCTCCCGCTGACTTGCCGTAGGAGCTGACGAGTGCAACGAGGCTGCGATCTTTCCAAGGACGCTTGAGTCCCAAGTGAAAGATCAAAAGATCGCAGCCTTCGGCAGCTCCTACAGGCATCGGGCATTACCTCATCTGTGTTCTTCAGGAGTTCCACACAATGGATGCAATCATTCTCGACCTCGGCGGCGACATCAAGGGCGACAGCCTGCTCGAGGGTTTCACGGACAAAATCGAGGTCATGTCCTACAGCCACAACGTGGCGATGCAGGTCACCAACGACGTGAGCAACTCGGAACGCACCTCCGGCCGGCCCCACATCGGTGAATTCACCCTGACCAAATTCATCGACAGCTCCACCCCCTCCCTCAACGAGTATTGCTGCGCCGGCAAACCGATCCCGCAAGCGGTCATCACCATCGGCCGCAACGCCGCCGAAGGCAGCGGCAAGCTCATGCCGTTCATCATCTACACCCTCACCAACGTGGTGCTGTCCAACGTCAGCGTCAGCGGCGGTACCGGCGGCAAACCGGTGGAAACCCTGTCGCTGAACTTCACCAAGATCAAATGGGAACTCACCGCCCAGAAAGACGACGGCACCAAGGAAGGCACGGCGGGCACGACCTGGGACCTGGCGGCCAACAAAATGACCAAGTGACGGAGCGCGCCCATGGCTGGCTTCGGGCTTCGCCCACCGCTGTTCGATCGTCTGGCCAACCCGGCGGACGATGTTGGGCGGGTGTTCGATCGACAGGCGTTGCAGGACTCGGTCCACGCCGAACTGCAACGTCTGTTCAACACCCGACGCGGCCCGCAAGCACTGACCGAACCGCCGAGCATCCTGGACTACGGCATCGCTGACTGGACCGCCTTGCAACAGCAGCGCAGCGATGACCGTCGGCAACTGACCCGTGAAATCCGCCAGGCCATCACCCACTTTGAACCTCGCTTGCGACTGGGCGAGGTGCAGGTCACCCCGGTGCCGGGCCATCCGCAGCAACTGTGCATACGGCTGCTGGGCGAGCTACGCGGCGACTCGCACGCATGGCCGGTGGCATTTGTCATCGAGCATGCCGGCGACGGCCTTGAGGTACGCCATGAGCGACTCGATTGACCCGCAACTGCTGGACTATTACCAGCGCGAACTGACCTGGCTGCGACATGCCGGGAGCCTGTTCGCCGAACGTTACCCCAAGGTCGCCCGGCGCCTGGAACTGTCCCCTGGCGAATGCCCCGACCCCCACGTCGAGCGTCTTCTGGAGGGCTTCGCGCTGCTGGCCGCGCGTTTGCAACGCCGGCTCGATGACGACTACGCCGAGTTCAGCGATGCCCTGCTCGAACAACTTTACCCGTTGGCGATGCGCCCCCTGCCGTCCTGCGCCATCGTGCAATTCGAACCCGACCCGAGCAAAGGCAACCTGAACGAGGGCTATCCGCTGCCCCGGGATACGCCGCTGTTCGTCACCACGGACAAGGGCCAGAGCATTCATTTTCGCACCACCGCCGCCGTGCACCTGTGGCCGCTGGAAGTCAGCGAAGCGTTGCTGCTGGGCAGCGATGAGGCCCAGGCGCTGACCGGGGTGGTCCAGGCCCGCTCGGCCTTGCGCCTGAACCTGCGTTGCCTGGGGGAAAGCCAATGGGCGACCTTGGGGATCGATCAACTGCGGGTGCACCTGGCGGCGTCACCGATGATCAATGCCTGGCTCTACGACTTGCTCGGCGCCCATGCCGTCAAGGTTTTGGCCGGCCCGCCAGGCAGCGTGCCGGAGCCACTGGCAGGCTTGCCGCAGATCGTCGGTTTCGCCAGTGACCAAGTCTTGCTGCCGGATGAAGACGGCGTGCATCCCGGCATGCGCCTGCTGGCCGAGTACTTCGCCTTCCCTGACAAGTTCGGCTTTTTCGACCTGCCGTTGACCGGGGCCACCAGCGATAGCCCCTCCTTGTACCTGTACATCGTTTTCGACCGCGCCCCCGCCAGCCGCCTGCCACTCCAGGCCAGCGACATCGCCCTGGGCTGCGCGCCAGTGATCAACCTGTTCCCCAGGACTTCCGAGCCACTGCGCCCGGATGGCACCCGCAGCGAATACCGCCTGGTGGCCGACAGTCATCGGGAAAACAGCGTCGAGATCCACAGCATCCGCGGCATGCGTGCCACCTCCAGCCAGGGCGTGCGCAAGGTGCCGGCCTATTACGGCAGCCAGCACGGCAGCGACCAGACATGCTATTGGCATGCACGGCGGGTCAGCGGCATGAGCCCGAACCGGCTGGGCACCGATTTGATGGTCAGCCTGGTGGACACCCAGTTCGACCCGCTGGCCGATACCCGCGACTACAGCCTCACCGCCGAACTGCTGTGCACCAACCGGCACCTGGCCCAAAGCCTGCCGGCCGGTACGGCGCTGGGTTTCGAGCGCCCGGGGCCGGTGGCCTGGGCCCGACTGCGCAACCCGCCCAGCCCCCAGAGCCTGCCGCGCCTGGACGGTGAATCGCGCTGGCGATTGGTGTCGCAATTGACCCTCAACCATTTGTCCCTGGTGGAAGGCTCCCAGGCACTGGACGCGCTGCGCGAGATTCTTGAGTTGCACAACCTGCGGGACGAGGCCAGCGCCCGGCGCCAGATCGAAGGGGTGTTGGGGCTGGGCTGCGAGCGGGTCATCGCTCATGTCGGCGAGGACGCCTGGCGTGGCTGGCGCAACGGACTGGAGGTGCGCCTGCAACTGGATCCGCAACACTTCGTCGGCAGCAGCGCGGTGCTGTTCTCGGGGGTGCTGGCGCAGTTCTTTTCCCTGTACGCCACTGCCAATCGCTTCGTGCGCACCGTGCTGGTCCAGGCCGATAAGGAGGTGAAAACATGGCAACCCCAAGCCGGCAAACCCCTGACGCTCTGAACCTGAGCCAACGACTGCGCAATGATCCACAACGCTTCGAATGGCTCCAGGCCTTGCTGCTGCTGGAACGTGAACATCCTCAGGCCGAAACCCTGGGCAGCGGCACCGCGCCGCACGCCGAAGCCTTGCGCTTGCGCGGGCCGTTGACGCCGCTGTTCGCCGCCAGTGAAATCGAAAGCCTGAGCCAGGAAGCGGGCTCGCCGCCAACCCTGACCACACCCATCTTCGGCCTCGGTGGTCCCGACGGCCCCCTGCCCTACGCTTATCAGGAATGGCTGCAACAACGGGCGCGCGCACGCGATCACGCACCGGCGCAATTTCTCGACCTGTTCCAGCATCGCCTGCTCAGCCTGCTCTACAAGGTCATGCGCAAACATCGCATCGCCCTGGGCTTCACCGCCCCAGGGGCGTCCGCCGTACAAGCGCAGTTACGGGCGCTGACCGGTCTGTTGCCCAAAGCCCTGCAAGAACGCCAGGCCGCACCCGACTCCGCCGTACTGGCTTGCACCGCGCTGTACGCCGATGGCCGTCGTTCCCTGGCTGGGTTCGCGGCGATTGTCCGTGAACAGTTCGCGCTGCCGGTGGAGCTGACCGCGTACGCAGGTGGCTGGCGCGAAATCCCCCCGGCCAGCCGTAGCCGCTTGCAACCGGGCGGGCGCAATTTGCGCCTGGGCCGCAGCGCGGTGGCCGGCACCCGGGTCTGGGACGAACACGCCGGGGTGCGCCTGACCCTCGGCCCGCTGACTGTCGCCCAGGCCGCTGGACTGCTGCCCAATGGCGAAACCCATCCGCTGCTCGCCAGCCTGTATGCCTTGTATTTCGGCCCTGACCTGGATTGCACGCTGGTGCTGCTGATCCGTGGCGCCGGCCCACTGCAACTGGGTCGCCAGGCACCGCCACGCTTGAACTGGAACGGTGGCCTGCAACGTCAGCCGAACCTGGCCGTGCAACGGATCGAAACCCGCCTTCGTCAACCGGAGATCGCCTGAATGGAACTGGCCAGCCTGATCGGACGCCTCAACCCGGACAACCGCCGTGCCCTGGAACGGGCCGCGCAACGTTGCATGCAGCGCAGCCATCACTACGTGGAAATCGAACACTTGCTGCTGGAATTGCTGGACATCGAAGGCGGCGACTTTGCCTGTCTATTGCCGCGTTTTGGCCTGGAGCGTGACGCGGTCGCGGCAGAAATCAACAAGGCCCTGGAACTGTTCAAATCCGGCAGCACCCGCACGCCTGCGCTCTCAGCGCAAACCATCGGCCTTTTGGAAGACGCCGTGGTTGAGGCCAGCGTATTGGGCCTGGACAGCATCCGCTCCGGTCTGTTGCTGCTGGCCCTGCTCGACCGTGACGAACGCCGCAGCTTGCTGCTCAACAGTGCCTCGTCGCTGCTGCGTATTCCACGGGAGGCCTTGCGCACGCACCTGCTGGACTGGACCGAAAGCTCCCGCGAGCACGTCGGCGGCGTGCGCCCGGCCAAGCCCGGCGATGCTCAGCAGAAACAAGACCCGGTCCTCGACCAGTACACCCAGGACCTGACCGCAGACGCCCGGGCCGGACGCATCGACCCCATCGTCGGTCGCGACGGGGAGATTCGCCAGTGCATCGATATCCTGCTCCGGCGCCGGCAGAACAACCCGATCCTGGTGGGCGCTCCGGGGGTCGGCAAGACCGCCGTGGTGGAAGGCCTGGCCCTGCGCATTGCCGCCGGGGATGTGCCACCGTCGTTGCAGGAAGTCACCCTGCGCGTACTGGATCTGGGCCTGTTGCAGGCCGGCGCGGGGGTCAAAGGCGAGTTCGAACAGCGCCTCAAAGGCGTGATCGACGCGGTCCGCAGCGCCGAAAAACCGATCATCCTGTTCATCGACGAAGCCCACACCCTGATCGGCGCAGGCGGCGCAGAGGGCGGCAGTGACGCCGCCAATCTGCTCAAACCGGCCCTGGCTCGGGGCGAGCTGCGCACCCTGGCCGCCACCACCTGGCTTGAATACAAAAAATATTTCGAGAAAGACCCGGCCCTGGCGCGCCGTTTCCAACTGGTGCAGGTCGAAGAGCCGGACGAACTCACCGCCGTGGAAATGCTTCGTGGAGTAGCGACAAAACTGGAACAACACCACGGCGTGCAGGTGCTGGACGCGGCCATCCACGAAGCCGTGAAGTTGTCTCACCGCTACATCTCCGGGCGCCAGTTGCCGGACAAAGCCATCAGTGTGCTCGACACCGCCTGCGCGCGGGTCGCCCTCGGCCAACATGACGTGCCACCGCCCCTGGAAAGCCTGCGCCACCGGCAGAACAGCCTCAAGGACGAAGTCGAACGCTTGCGCCGGGAACAGGCCACCGGGCTGGACCACCGCGAACGCATCACCCTGCTCGAAGGCGAATCGACCAGCAACGTGCAGGCCATCCGCGAGCTGGAAACCCGCTGGGGCGAAGAACGCGAAGCGGTGCGCGAACTGCTCGACACCCGGCGCGAACTGCTGGCCCTGAGCGAGCGCGCCGACAGCGAAAAACCCGACACCGAGATCGATAACCGCATCGACCACCTGGCCGCCGAACTGCTGCGCCTGGAAGCCGGCCTCGATGCCATTCGCCAGGACGACCCCCTGGTGCCGGAACAGGTCGACAGCAAGACCGTCGCTGCGGTGATCGCCGGCTGGACCGGCATCCCGGTCGGCAAGATGCTCGCCGACGAAGCCCACGCCGTGCGCACCCTCGGCCAGCGCATGGGCCAGCGGGTCATGGGCCAGAGCACGGCGCTGAACACCATCGCCCAGCGCCTGCAAGCCTACCGCGCCGGCCTCACCGACCCGCAGAAACCGGTCGGGGTGTTCCTGCTGGTCGGCCCCACGGGCGTGGGCAAGACCGAAACCGCCTATGCCCTGGCCGATGCCCTGTACGGCGGCGAGCGCAACCTGATCAGCATCAACCTCTCGGAGTATCAGGAGGCCCACACCGTCAGCCAACTCAAAGGCGCCCCGCCCGGCTACGTCGGCTATGGCAGCGGCGGCGTGCTCACCGAAGCGGTGCGGCGCAAACCCTATTCGGTGGTGCTGCTGGATGAAATCGAAAAGGCCCACCCGGATGTACTCGAGGCGTTCTACAACGTCTTCGACAAAGGCCTGATGGAGGACGGCACCGGCCTGGTGGTGGATTTCAAGAACACCGTGATGCTCGCCACCAGCAACGTCGGCGCCGAACTGCTGTTGGATACGCCCGTCGCGCAACTGGGCAGCGACGCCTTCAACGCAGCCTTGCACAAAGTACTGCTACAAGCGTTTCGCCCGGCGTTTTTGGCGCGCATGACAGTGGTGGCCTATCGGCCACTGGATGAGGCGACGCTGGAGGGGATTGTGTTGGCGAAACTGGAGAAATTGCGCGGGCGCTACAAGGCCGCGACCGGCAAGCAATTCGAGTTTGATGCGGGGATTGTCAAGGCGGTGTTGGCCAAGTGCAGCGCGGCGGGTGCGCGGGATGTCGAGAATGTGTTGATGACGCAGGTGACCGGGAAGTTGGCGGAGTGGGTGTTGGAGTAATACTGCTAAACCAGCCGACTTTTACAACAGCTTCTTACTCAGCGGAGACAGGCATCATGACGGAAGAAGAATTTTTAAACGTTGTCTTGCAGGCGGCTGGCGTCCATCCGCAAGACTTCTCCGGCACACCCAGCCAGTTCAATAAAAGCTGGACTTCGAACGGCCCGTGGGAAAGCGCCGCCCAAGTTGAGATTTCCTACCACCTCCAACGTGGCTACGGGATCACTGCCAAGGTCAGGGAGATCAGTTACCCCTGGCCTTACAGCGCAGAGAAGGTGGATTTCTATTTCGTTCTTCTGGGAAAGAGTTTTGCAGTGGAGATCAAGGTAGAGAGCACAAACGGAGATTTCGGCGGTGCGAGCCTTCAGGAATCCATCACCCGGGATGTCAACAAGCTCCACGGGTTCAAGGCTGATAATCGCTGGGTCGTTGTCGTCGCTACAAGCCAGAAAAATCGTGAGTTGCTGGACAAGACATTGAACCGTGGTGATTCATGGGTCTTCGACGCCGAGGGGTCCTTTACCGCTTATCTCTGCAACATAGACACGTACCCTCATGGCCTTCCTATCAGTCGATCGAACGAATTAAGCGCGCCGTACAACTTCATCACCACTCATTACAGCTGACGCCTGTTTTTTTCTTGAAGTCGTGAGGCCTTTCAATGCCCCGCTCCACCGACAGCAACACCACGCTATCGCTCACCGCCACTACACTGTCGGCGCTGTACCCTGATTCGCTGTCCGGCGAAGAACGCCTCAATGCATTGGGCTCGCACCTCCTCAACGGCATCAACGACGGCGCTTCGTTGACCCTCACCACGGCCGTCGCCAGCCACGTCACCACGACGCTGCACAAGGATGCCCTACTGCGCCCCATGGACTTTCTGGTGGCCGAAATCCGCCAGCTCCCTGCCGATGCCACCGCCGAGCGCTATCAACTCTTGTTACGGCCCTGGCTGTGGTGGCTGAGCCTTGCCAGCAACAACCGCGTGTTCCAAAACCTCGCCACGTCGGACATCGTCACGACGATTTTCAAGGCCCATGGCTTCACCGATTTCCAGCTCAAACTCACCGGCAGCTACACGCCACGCGAATACTGCGTGCAGTACGGCGAAACCGATCTGGCCTTCGTCTCGCGCCTGCTGGAAGAGGACGGGATCTTCTGGTTCTTCACCCATGAGGACGGCACGCACACCCTGGTACTGGCCGACAGCAATGACGCCTTCGCGCCCATTCCCAATGGACCGACGGTGAACTATCTCGGGCAGAAGCTGGGTGAGCGGGAACTGCACGGCATCCGCAGCGGGCACGTGTGCCTGCAAGCGGTGGCTGGGGTTTATCAGGCAACCGACTACGAATTCACCACGCCGACGACATCGCTCTACAGCCAGGCCGAAGCCGTGGCCGGGCCAAGCTCGATGTATGAACATCCGGGCGGCTATACCGCCAAAGCCCAGGGCGATGGGTTGACCAAACAGCGGGTGGATGGCCTGCGCAGCCAGGAGAAGCGTTTTGTCGGCGAAAGCGACTGCCGTTGGCTGGTGCCGGGGTATTGGTTCACCCTCGCCGGCCATGAAGACACGACGCTGAATATCGATTGGGTGGTGACCTCGGTCAGCCATGAAGCCAGCCATGACAGCTACCGCAACCGCTTCGAAGCGATCCCCAAGGCCACCCCTTATCGACCGGCGCGCACCACGCCAAAACCGCGCATGCACACCCAGACGGCGCTGGTGGTGGGCAAGGCCGGTGAAGAGATCTGGACCGATGAGTATGGGCGGATCAAATTGCAGTTCCCCTGGGACCGCACCGGCAAGAACGACGAAACCTCGTCCTGCTGGGTGCGCGTTGTGTTGCCCTGGAGCGGCAAGGGTTTTGGCATGCAGTTCGTGCCGCGCATCGGCCAGGAAGTCATCGTCACGTTCATCGATGGCGACCCGGACCGGCCGCTGGTGACCGGTTGCGTCTACAACGGCGACAACGCCCTGCCCTACGCGTTGCCGGCGAACCAGACCCAGTCCGGGATCAAGACCAACTCGTCCAAGGGTGGCGGCGGTTTCAACGAGTTGCGTTTCGAAGACAAGAAGGACGCTGAGGAAGTGTTTCTCCAGGCCCAGAAAGACTTCAACATCAACGTGCTCAACGACACCACCGCGACGGTCGGTCACGATGAAACCCTCACGGTGCAGAACGCTCGCACCCGCACGGTCAAGGACGGCGACGAGACCATCACCCTGGAGAAAGGCAAGCGTAGCGTGACCCTCCAGACCGGCAGCGACAGCCTCGATGTGAAAGACACCCGCACCGTGACCGTGGGCTCGGACCAGAACCACAGCACCGGCGGCAACTACGCGCACAAGGTCACCGGTAACTATGACCTGACGGTGGACGGCAACCTGACCATCAAGGTCAGTGGCACCCTGACCCTGCAAAGCGGCGGCAGTTTCGCGATCAAGAGCGGCGCGGACCTGGCGGCCCAGGCCAGCACTTCCATCAGCCAGAAGGCCGGCACGGCGCTGAGCAACCAGGCCGGTACGTCGTTGGAAAACAAGGCCGGCACCACGCTGACCAACGACGCCGGCATCAGCCTGGTGAACAAGGCCGCCGCCGAACAGACCGTGGACGGCGGCGGCATGCTGACGATCAAGGGCGGCCTGGTGAAGGTCAACTGACAGGAGCGTGCCGATGGCCTCGAAAAAACTCGACGTGGAGCGTGGCGACAGCCAACTGAGCGGGCAACTGGTCGATGGTCGGCTCGACGGTCCACTGCAGATTGAAGAGGCGCAGCGCCCGCAGGCAAAACTCAACTACAGCCAGGGTGAACTGCAAGGCACCAGCACCTTGTATCACCCCAATGGAAGGGTCTCGGCAGTGATGCCGTTCGTCAAAGGCAAGTTGCAGGGCGTGGCGAGTTTCTATGCCGCCGAAGGTGGGTTGCAGCGCCAGGCCACGTATCGCAATGGCTTGCTGCACGGTGAGGCCAACAACTACTTCCCTGACGGGCAACTGGCCGAGGCCGAGTTCTATCGCGACGGCGTGCGCGACGGCCGTTATCGCCGCCTGCATCCCAACGGCAACCCGGCGGTCGAAGCCCGCTACCTCAACGGCCAACTGCTGGAGCCGGCCCACGCCTACGCCGAAGACGGCCGGCCGCTGGACGCCGAGGGTAAACCGATCTCCCGGGTGCGCTGGTGGTTCAGGCGCTGGAATGATCCAGCACAGGCCTGACCACCCCGTCCAGCCTGTGGGAGCGAGCTTGCTCGCGATGACGGTTTCACAGTCAACATCACCGCCAACTGACCCTCCGCTATCGCGAGCGCTCCCACAGGGGATTTGAGGTGGACAGCAATCCCGGGCCACCTCACAACCATCAAGGGATAAGCATCTGCACCTGCCCCGGCACGACGATCTTGATCACTCCGGCCCAGGTACACATCAAGGTGCTATTGGCGTCGATAGCCGGCATGTTGCCCAGTAACAGGGTCGGTGCGCCGCCGGGGATCCAGGGGGTGGCGGTGGCGGGAATGCACGGCATGGGGGTCAGCACACCCAGTGCCGCAGCGGTCGCGGCGGCCACGGTCGGGTTGGCCAGGCTCTGGCACATGCCGAACGTGGTGATGTTCACCAGCGGAATGTGATCCATGATGTTCGCCGCCGGCATCCCACCGGTCAGCAGGCGATTGACCGGCAGCACATTGAGTACCGCCGGGGCCACGCCGAAGCTGCATTGCAGGGTGGCGGTGCCACAGACTTGCGGACATCCCATCGCGGTTACCTCCTTGAAAGCGACTGCCCCCCAAACCATAGCTCGCCCGCAACCACCGCGCATCAGGCCCGATGATTATCCTGCAACACGCTAACCTATAAGACCCTGGCGTGCTTGTGACGCCGCCCACGCGCCATTAGATTAGCCAATGATCGATGGCCTCCAAAATAAGCAGAAGGGATAAGCATGGCGTTTACTGATCAGTCCACCCGCGTGCGCGACGGTGAAGAACTCGATGCCAGTCTGATCGACCCATACCTCAAGGCCCACATTCCGGGCCTGACCGGCATGCCGCAGATCAGCCAGTTTCCCGGTGGCGCGTCGAACCTGACGTACCTGCTGGAATACCCCGAACAGGAATTCGTCCTGCGCCGTCCGCCATTCGGCCACAAGGCCAAATCGGCCCACGACATGGGCCGGGAGTTTCGCATCCTCAATCAATTGCGTGACGGTTTCCCGTACTGCCCAAAGGCTTACGTGCACTGCACCGACGAATCGGTGATGGGCGCCGAGTTCTACGTGATGGAACGGGTCAAGGGCATCATCCTGCGCTCCGAGTTGCCGCCGGAACTGGGTTTCGACGCCGCCCGTACCGAAACACTGTGCAAGAGCTTCATCGACCGGCTCGTCGAACTGCACCGGGTTGACTACCAGGCCTGTGGCCTGGCCGACCTGGGCAAGCCCGAAGGCTACGTGGCCCGGCAGATCCGTGGCTGGAGCGACCGTTACGAAAAAGCCCTGACTCCCGACGCGCCGAAGTGGGAAGCGGTCAAGGCCTGGCTCAACGACAAGATGCCCGCCGACCACCCGACTTCGAGCATCGTGCACAACGACTACCGGTTCGACAACGTCATTCTCGACCCGGACAACCCGATGCAGATCATCGGCGTGCTGGACTGGGAACTGACCACCATCGGCGACCCGTTGATGGACCTGGGCAACAGCCTCGCCTACTGGATCGAGGCCAACGACCCGGCGCCGGTGCAGTTGATGCGCCGCCAGCCAAGCCACGCGCCCGGCATGCTGACCCGCCGCGAGTTCGTCGATTACTACGCCGAGCGCGCCGGGATCCGCATCGACAACTTCGATTTCTATTACACCTACGGCCTGTTCCGCCTGGCCGGGATCGTCCAGCAGATCTACTACCGCTTCTTCCACGGCCAGACCCAGGACAAACGCTTCGCGCAGTTCGTTCAGATGAACAAACTGCTGGAGCAGATGAGCCTGCACGTCATCGGCAAATCCACGCTTTGAGCGCACCTATAACAAGGAAACAGCATGTCCAAGACTCAGTTGTTCGACCTCGACGGTAAAATCGCTTTCGTTTCCGGCGCCAGCCGTGGCATCGGCGAAGCCATCGCCAAACTGCTGGCCCAGCAAGGCGCCCACGTGATTGTGTCGAGCCGCAAGCTCGACGGTTGCCAGCATGTGGCCGACGCCATCATCGCCGCCGGCGGCAAGGCCACCGCCATTGCCTGCCACATCGGCGAAATGGAGCAGATCAGCCAGGTGTTCGCTGGCATCCGCGAGCAGTTCGGGCGCCTGGACATCCTGGTGAACAACGCCGCCACCAACCCGCAATTCTGCAACGTACTGGACACCGACCTGGGAGCGTTCCAGAAAACCGTCGACGTGAACATTCGCGGCTACTTCTTCATGTCGGTGGAAGCCGGCAAGCTGATGCGCGAGAACGGCGGCGGCAGCATCATCAACGTGGCGTCGATCAACGGCATCTCGCCGGGAATCTTCCAAGGCATCTATTCGGTGACCAAGGCCGCCGTGATCAACATGACCAAGGTGTTCGCCAAGGAATGCGCGCAGTTCGGCATCCGCTGCAACGCCCTGTTGCCGGGCCTGACCGACACCAAGTTCGCCTCGGCCCTGGTCAAGAACGACGCGATCCTGAAAACCGCCCTGGCGCAGATCCCGCTCAAGCGCGTGGCCGATCCGAGCGAGATGGCCGGCGCGGTGTTGTACCTGGCCAGTGATGCGTCGAGCTACACCACGGGTGTGGCGCTGAATGTGGATGGTGGGTTCCTGTCCTGATAGCGACACCCACCCTGTGGGAGCGGGCTTGCTCGCGAATGCGGTGGATCAGTTAATACCGTTGTGACTGACCCGGCGCATTCGCGAGCAAGCCCGCTCCCACAGGGAATAGCAGTGACTACAGAAATGAATATTTATTCCAATATTTGCAATTTGGGAATATTTATTCCATAAAGAGCCTTCCTGAAAATAACAATTCAAAGGGCTCTTTCTATGCGTGAACTCGGCATCGGTCTGATTGGCACCGGCTTCATGGGCCGTGCCCATGCCTTGGCGTTCCACAATGCCAAAGCGGTATTCGACTTCCCCCTGAACCTGACACTGGCGGCCCTGGCCGACGCCGATCCGCAGCGTGCCCGGCAATGCGCCCAGAGCTGGGGGTTCGCGACGGCCCATAGCGATTGGCAACAGCTGATCGACGACCCGAAGGTCAACCTGATCGCCATCACCACCCCCAACCATCTGCACTTCCCGATGGCCATGGCGGCCCTGGCGGCGGGCAAGCCGGTCTATTGTGAAAAACCCCTGGCGGTGTCCCTGGAGCAGGCCGAGCAGATGCAGCAGGCAGCCAAGGCCGCTGGCGTGGTCACACGGGTCGGCTACAACTATCAGCACAACCCGATCATCCAACTGGCACGGGACATGATCCAGCGCGGGGAACTGGGGCGGATCATCAGCTTCCAGGGTGAATTCAGCGAAGACTTCATGGCCGATCCGACCTCGCCCTGGTCATGGCGCTGCGAAGCGGCCCACGCTGGTGGTGCGCTGGCCGACCTGGGCAGTCACTTGCTGGCCATGGCCCGTCACCTGTTGGGCAATGTCGAAGCGGTGTGCGCCGACAGCCAGACCGTGCACAACCAACGCCCGGCCAGCGCGGGCAATCCCGAACAGCGCGCCATTGTGGTGGACGACCAGGTCCACGCCCTGCTGCGCTTCACTAACGGCGCCCGGGGCACAGTGAGCAGCAGTTGGCTCAAGCATGGCTACAAGAACCACCTGAGCTTCGAGATCAGCGGCACCCTCGGCACCCTGGCGTTCGATCAGGAGCGGCTCAATGAACTGCGCCTGTGCCGCATCGGCCAGCCGGGTTTCCAGCGATTGCTGGCCGGGCCGGACTTGCCGGGGTATGCCGCGTTCAGCCCGGCGGCCGGGCATCAGTTGGGGTACAACGAATTGAAGACTCTGGAGGTGCAGGAACTGCTCATGGCCCTTGCCGGCCAGGGTGGCAGCGGGACAGATTTTGCCGAGGCCTGGGAGGTGGAGCGGCTGGCGGCGGCGATTCGTGTGGCGGCGCGGGAACAGCGCTGGGTGAAAATCAGTGAATAGTCACTGCCCGCCGCTGATCCGCTTTTGTGGCGAGGGAGCTTGCTCCCTCGCCACGGGGGACGAGGTCAATCTGGGTGGTGGGTTTGCAACTCAACCAAGCGCGCCGCCAGCGCCTTGGCCTGGCTCGCCACGTCGGTCACCGCGGTGCTTTCCCACCACATTCCGCGCAGCGGCGGGCCCATCGCGAAAAGGCGCTCGGCGGGCTCGCCGTGGGCGTCCAGCACGGCCCCATCGGGACACGCGGCGATGCCCAGGGCCAATGGGCCGGGCTGGATCAGACCACGGGCCAGCAACTGCTGCGGCAACGGTCGCGCCACCCGGCGCCAGTCATATTCGATGCCGCTGGAGTTGATCAATGCCGCGCCCTGCACCACGGTCAGGCCAGCCTCGCCCCGTCGACGGATGTGAATCGCCAGTGTCCCCTCAGCAGAGGACGCCAGCCCGTTGAACGACGCCGCCCGGATCCGCAACCGCCCTTCTTCGTGCAGACGCGCCACCAGTTCGGCGCTCAACGGTGGCGAGCGATGGTGATGGCTCTCCCACCAGGGCCGTACGTGCCGGACGAACTGCCGGCGCTGCACATCGCTGGCCTGGCTCCACAAACGCCCGATGTGCGCGCGCACCGTGTCCAGCGGCGCCTGCCAATCAATGCCTTGGGCCAGGGCCTGGCGGCATTGCTGCCGCAAGGCCCGCATCAGTTGGCGCGGCGAACGCAGGCTGTGATCCTCGGCCAGGAAATCCACCCAGGCCGGCGGCTGGCGACGTACATGGGGCAGCAGGCCATGACGGGAAAACACTTCGATCGGCCCGCGATGCCCGGCCTGCTCCAGGGACACCACGGCGTCAACCATGGTCAGCCCCGAGCCGATGATCAACACGGTGGATTGCGGATCGAGCCGGCGCATCGCCGCCACATCCCAAGGGTCCAGGGCGGCGGCATTCAAGCCGCTGGATTCGGTTTGCGGGGTTCGCGCCGCCGGAAACATGCCGGTGGCCAGCACGGCGAAACGGCCACGCAAGACCTGGCCGTCATCCAGGGTCAGCATTACGGCATCGTCGACAACCCGCAGGTCCACGGCCTCCCCGCGCACGTGCTCGGCGGTCGAACCGTTTTGTACGCCCAACTCGCGAGCCTCGGCCAGGCGTTGCTGCGCATAAAGGCCAAACATCCCCCGGGGTGGGAACAGCTCGCTGATGGGCACCTGTTGCTGATCCGACTCGGGCCAGCCGCCGGCCTCGATGAACGCAGTGAGCCATTGGGTCAGGTCATCGGCGTTGTCCGGATCGACACTCATCCGCGCCGCGTTGCCATTCAAGGTATGGCCCAGTTCCACGGCACTGTAGGCTTCGCCCCGCCCCAGTTCGCTGCGCGGCTCGACGATCAACACCTCGCGTCGGCCCGGCAGGCGCAACAATTGCGCCGCCAGCATGGCACCGCTCAGGCCGCCGCCGATGATCAGGATGTCCGCCTCGCGGGTGACGCCATGCTCATGTCGATCCAGCGCTGTATCCATACCGCTCTCCAGGAATCAAATCACCACATTGCGGACGAATCTCGCCGCCACCGGCCCATCGTTGCGATAGGCATGGGGCTGGTTGCTGGCGAACATGAAAAACTCACCGGCGTCGATCCGGCGCTCTTCGCTGCCCAACAACAGGGTCAGGCAGCCTTCGAACACATAGAGCTGTTCGCTCCAACCCTCGGCGTCGGGTTCGGAAGGGTAATGCTCACCGGGCTCCAGGCGCCATTCCCAAAGTTCGACTTCGCGACTGGCAGTGGCTTTGGCCAGCAGCACGGCTTTGCTGCCGGGGATGGTGCCGGCCCAGGCCAACTCGTTGATGCGGCTCGGATCGCGGGCGTCGGGGGCCTGGATCAAGTCGCTGAAGGCCACGTTGAGGGCCTCGGCGACGCGGTCCAGGGTGGTCAGGCTGACGTTTTTTTCGCCGGCTTCGATGGCCACCAGCATTCGCCGGCTGACCCCGGACAGTTCCGCCAGCGCGGTCTGGCTGAGCTGCGCGACATGCCGCAGGCGGCGGACGTTCTGGCTGACGTGTTGCAGGACGGATGCCCGCTGGCCGTTTTCTTTGTGCACTATATTGCTCACATGCTAGGGCTGCGCATTATACTGCCCAACTTCGGGCGCATTGTGCGTCCGCCTCAAGTGGCGCGCAAGGTCATGACATCGGTGAACTCCCCTCAAGCTTCCTCCCGTTTCTCAAGGTTCAGCAAGGCCGAATGCGTGCTGGTGCTGATCACCATGATCTGGGGCGGGACTTTCTTGCTGGTGCAGCACGCCATGACCGTCAGCGGACCGATGTTTTTCGTGGGTTTGCGCTTTGCCGCCGCGGCGGGGTTTGTCGCGCTGTTCTCCTGGCGCCAGTTGCGGGAACTGACCTTGTTCGAGCTCAAGGCCGGGAGCTTCATCGGCGTGGCGATCATGCTCGGCTATGGCTTGCAAACGGTCGGCCTGCAAACCATCCCCAGCAGCCAGTCGGCGTTCATCACCGCGCTGTACGTACCCTTCGTGCCGCTGTTGCAGTGGCTGGTGCTGGGCCGCCGGCCTGGCTTGATGCCGAGCATCGGCATCATGCTGGCGTTCACCGGACTGATGCTGGTCTCGGGGCCGGCGGGCGCCTCGTTGAATTTCAGTGCCGGCGAGATCGCCACGCTGATCAGCGCCATCGCGATTGCCGCCGAGATCATCCTGATCAGCGCCTATGCCGGCCAGGTCGATGTGCGCCGGGTGACCGTGGTGCAACTGGCGAGCACGGCGGTACTGGCATTCTTGATGGTGGTGCCGACCCAGGAAGCCATCCCGGATTTTTCCTGGCTGCTGCTGGTCAGCGCCGTGGGCCTGGGGGCCGCCAGTGCAGCGATCCAGGTGGCGATGAACTGGGCGCAGAAAAGCGTCTCGCCAACCCGTGCCACGCTGATCTATGCCGGTGAGCCGGTGTGGGCCGGCATTGCCGGGCGCCTGGCGGGCGAGCGGCTGCCGGCGATTGCCTTGTTCGGCGCGGCGCTGATCGTCGCGGCAGTGATTGTCAGTGAGCTGAAGACCCGGAGCAAAGGTGAGGTCGAGGTGGATGAGGTGCTTGAGCGCGAGCAGTGAGGCCGTCGAGAAATCGTTGCCTTGCCTCCTCTTGCAGCCATGCAAAGTCAGAAAACTCCACCTGCTTTGTAGGATTCTGAGACAGCCTCGCGGTTGGTGATCCGGGATACGCCACGTATGATCCCTCACAAACTCCCGCCGAATAGAAGCCTATGTCACTGATAGTTCTATTGCTTTTACCCTTCATCGGCAGCTGTGTCGCGGCGCTGCTGCCGCATAACGCCCGTAACGCCGAATCGTTGCTGGCGGGCCTCGTGGCCCTGGTCGGCACCGTTCAGGTGGCCTTGCTGTACCCGCAGATCGCTGACGGCGGCGTGATCCGCGAAGAATATTCCTGGCTGCCCAGCCTGGGCCTGGATTTCGTGTTGCGCCTGGACGGTTTCGCCTGGCTGTTTTCGTTGCTGGTGCTGGGTATCGGCACGCTGGTGTCGCTGTACGCGCGCTATTACATGTCACCGGACGATCCGGTGCCGCGCTTCTTTGCCTTTTTCCTGGCGTTCATGGGCGCCATGCTCGGGCTGGTGATCTCCGGCAACCTGATCCAGATGGTGTTCTTCTGGGAGCTGACCAGCCTGTTCTCGTTCCTGCTGATCGGCTACTGGCACCACCGCGCCGACGCCCGGCGCGGTGCCTACATGGCCTTGATGGTGACCGGGGCCGGCGGGCTGTGCCTGTTGGCCGGAGTGATGCTGCTCGGCCATGTGGTGGGCAGCTATGACCTGGACAAGGTCCTGGCCGCCGGCGACCTGATCCGTGCCCATGCCCTCTACCCCACCCTGCTCTCGCTGACCCTGATCGGCGCCCTGAGCAAAAGCGCCCAGTTCCCCTTCCACTTCTGGCTGCCCCACGCCATGGCCGCGCCCACGCCGGTGTCGGCCTATTTGCACTCGGCGACCATGGTCAAGGCCGGGGTGTTCTTGCTGGCGCGGTTGTGGCCGGCGCTGTCGGGCAGTGAACAGTGGTTCTATATCGTCGGCGGCGCGGGGGCCTGCACCTTGTTGCTGGGCGCTTACTGCGCGATGTTCCAGAACGATCTCAAAGGGCTGCTGGCCTACTCCACCATCAGCCACCTCGGGCTGATCACCCTGCTGCTGGGCCTGAACAGCCCGCTGGCGGCGGTGGCGGCGGTGTTTCATATCCTCAACCACGCCACCTTCAAGGCCTCGCTGTTCATGGCCGCCGGGATCATCGACCACGAAAGCGGCACCCGCGACATTCGCAAGCTCAGCGGCCTGGTGCGGCTGATTCCGTTCACCGCGACCCTGGCGATGGTGGCCAGCGCGGCAATGGCCGGGGTGCCGCTGCTCAACGGCTTTCTGTCCAAGGAAATGTTCTTCGCCGAGACCGTGTTCATTTCCGCCACAGCCTGGGTCGAGCTGGCGCTGCCGATCATCGCCACCATCGCCGGGACCTTCAGCGTCGCCTACTCCCTGCGCTTCACCGTGGACGTGTTCTTCGGCCCCACCGCCACCGACCTGCCCCATACCCCCCACGAGCCGCCGCGCTGGATGCGCGCGCCGGTGGAGTTGCTGGTGTTCACCTGCCTGCTGGTGGGGATTTTCCCGGCCCAGGTGGTCGGCTCGTTGCTCGCTGCGGCGGCGTTGCCGGTGGTGGGCGGCACGCTGCCCGAGTACAGCCTGGCGATCTGGCATGGCCTGAACGCGCCAATGATCATGAGCCTGGTGGCGATGTCCGGCGGCATCGTGCTGTACCTGCTGTTGCGTAATCAGTTCAGGCAGGGGCACATCAAGCACCCACCGTTCATTGGCCGGCTCAGCGGCAAGCGGCTGTTCGAGCGCTGCCTGGTGCTGATGATGCGCCAGAGCCGGCGGCTGGAACGGCTGATCAGCACCCGCCGCCTGCAGGCCCAGTTGTTCTGGCTGGTGCTGGCTGCGGTGCTCGCCGGGTTGATCCCGATGCTGCACAGCACGCTGGTCTGGGGTGACCGGCCGAAGATCCCCGGCTCCATCGTGTTCGTCACCCTGTGGCTGCTGGCGATCGCCTGTGCCCTGGGTGCGGCCTGGCAGGCCAAGTACCACCGGCTCGCGGCCCTGACCATGGTCAGCGTCTGCGGCCTGATGACCTGCGTGACCTTCGTCTGGTTCTCCGCGCCCGACCTGGCCTTGACGCAACTGGTGGTGGAAGTGGTGACCACGGTGCTGATTCTGCTCGGCCTGCGCTGGCTGCCACGGCGGATCGAGGATGCCTCGCCCCGGCCCAATA
The DNA here is from genome assembly GCF_004786035.1 of Pseudomonas viciae. Lineage (NCBI taxonomy): Bacteria > Pseudomonadati > Pseudomonadota > Gammaproteobacteria > Pseudomonadales > Pseudomonadaceae > Pseudomonas > Pseudomonas viciae. The sequence continues at coordinate 2,690,206 of NZ_CP035088.1, read as the reverse complement.
GCGAACGGCGCGCGCGCATTCGACGCCTGCGGGACCTGCTGCTGTCCATCGCGGTGGGCAGCGGCATGGCGCTGTTGTCCTACGCGATGCTGACGCGCCAGACCCCCAACGACATTTCTTCGTTCTACTTGAGCCGGGCCCTGCCCGAAGGTGGCGGCAGTAACGTGGTGAACGTGATGCTGGTGGATTTCCGTGGCTTCGACACCCTGGGGGAAGTCACCGTGCTGGTGGCGGTGGCCCTGGCCGTGTTCGCCCTGCTGCGACGGTTCCGACCGCCGAAGGAAAGCATGCAACTGCCGGCGCAACAGCGTCTGCTGGCGCCGGACGTGGTCACCGACCTGGTCAACCCGCGCCATGCCAGCGACACCGCGCTAGGCTTCATGATGGTGCCGTCGGTGCTGGTGCGGCTGCTGCTGCCGATTGCGCTGGTGGTGTCGTTCTACCTGTTCATGCGCGGACACAACCAACCCGGCGGCGGTTTCGTCGCCGGGCTGGTGATGTCGGTGGCGTTCATCCTGCAATACATGGTCGCCGGCACCCAGTGGGTCGAGGCGCAAATGAGCCTGCGACCACTGCGTTGGATGGGCACTGGGCTGTTGTTCGCCACAGCCACGGGGCTTGGGGCGATGGTGGTGGGTTATCCGTTCCTGACCACCCACACCTGGCATTTCCACTTGCCGCTGCTGGGCGACATTCATCTGGCCAGCGCACTGTTCTTCGACATCGGCGTGTACGCCGTGGTGGTCGGCTCGACGCTGCTGATTCTCACCGCCCTGGCTCACCAGTCGGTACGTGCGCATAAACCGGGCCTGCAAGCCAAACCCGTCACCCAACCAGGAGCCACCGCCTGATGGAAGAAGTCATCGCAATCGCTATCGGCGTACTGGCCGCCTCCGGTGTCTGGCTGGTGTTGCGACCACGGACCTTCCAGGTGGTCATGGGCCTGTGCCTGCTGTCCTACGGGGTCAACCTGTTCATCTTCAGCATGGGCAGCCTGTTCATCGGCAAGGAGCCGATCATCAAGGACGGCGTGCCCCAGGACCTGTTGCACTACACCGATCCGCTGCCCCAGGCGCTGGTGCTGACCGCCATCGTCATCAGCTTCGCCATGACCGCGCTGTTCCTGGTGGTGCTGCTGGCGTCCCGGGGCCTGACCGGCACCGACCATGTGGACGGCCGGGAGCCCAAGGAATGATGTTGACGCCCCATCTGATCGCCGCGCCCATCCTGTTGCCGCTGCTGACCGCCGCGTTGATGCTGATGCTCGGTGAAAAGCACCGCCCACTCAAAGCGCGGATCAACCTGTTCTCCAGCCTGCTGGGCCTGGGCATCGCCGTGTTGCTGCTGCGCTGGACCCAGGACCAGGCCCTGCCCGCCTCCATCGGTGTGTACTTGCCCGGTAACTGGCAGGCGCCGTTCGGCATCGTCCTGGTGGTCGATCGTCTGTCAGCGCTGA